>JBJOKR010000046.1:0-24597 GCA_046045995.1 Pseudomonadota bacterium
GGGCCCTTGCCGTCCAGGGGCCGGGCGAAGGCGTCGATCACCCGGCCGGTCCAGGCGGCACAGGGCCGGACCACCCGGTCATCCACCCGTTCCACCCTGCATCCGGGGCCGATCCCTTCGATGGGACCAAAGGGCATCAGCACGGCCCGGCTGCCGCGGAACCCCACCACCTCCGCCAGGATGGGGGTGCCGCCCCGGGTCACCACCCGGCAGGAATCCCCGACCGACAGAAGCCGTTCCAGCCCCTCCGCCTCCACCGTCGTGCCGGTGCAGGCGGCGACCTGGCCGTGGAAGGCGGTGCGGGGCAGTTGCTCCAGATCGGCGATCAGGCCGGCCAGCACGGACATGGGTGTTCTTCCGGATATCAGGGGGCGGGGGCAGGTGGGGACCGTCCCATCCTGGCGGGGGCGGTTTAAAGCGGATTAAAGTGCGGCGCCCGGTGATGCCGCCGTAAACGCCCCTTTAAATCGCCCTTGCCAGCATCCGGGCAGCGAAACCCCGCCCATCGGGACCCACGCCATAGGCAAGGCAGGCATCGGCCATGGATCTATCCTCCCTCACCCTGTTCCGGCTTGCCGGGAAACGGATGCAGTATCTGGGGGCCCGCCACCAGGTGGTGACGGAGAATGTGGCCAATGCCGATACCCCCGGCTTCCGCGCCCGTGACCTGAAGCCCTTCGATTTCCAGGCGGCTATGGCGGCGACGGGAAGTGTCTCCCCCCTGCGCACCGATCCCCTGCACCTGACCGGTACCCGGGCCGACCGCCCGTTCCGCGATCAGCCCCGCCCCGGCAGCTTCGAAACGGCGCCCGCGGGCAACAGCGTGGTGCTGGAGGAACAGATGATGAAGGCGGCGGAGGTGCGCCAAGCCTACGACCTGGCGGCGGGGGTGATGCAGAAGCATGTGGCCCTGCTGCGCCACGCCTGGACCAGCCGCTGACCGGACGGAAGGGACCGCCGCCTATGACCATCATGACGCATGATCCGCTCGCCGCCTCCTTCGGCATCGCCGCCTCCGGCATGAAGGCCCAGGCCACCCGCCTGCGCGTGGTGTCGGAAAACATCGCCAATGCCAATTCCACGGCGGAAACGCCCGGCGGCGATCCCTATCGCCGCAAGACCATCGTCTTCGCCAATGTGCTCGACCGGGCGCTGGGTGCCGACCGGGTGGATGTGAAGCGGATCGGCCGCGACAAGGGCGATTTCAGCCTGCGCCACGATCCGGGCCACCCGGCGGCCAATGCCGCCGGCTATGTGAAGCAGCCCAACGTCAACACCCTGGTGGAGATGATGGACATGCGGGAGGCCGGCCGGTCTTACGAGGCCAACCTGAACCTGTTGCAGCAGGCACGGTCCATGGTCGGCCGCACCATCGACATGCTGCGCGGCTGATACCGGCGCGGTCGGCCATTCGGCGAAGGGATCCCCCATGCTTGTCATTCCCGCCAAGGGCGTTGCCCAGGCTTACCAGGTCGGCAAACTGGCCGGCCTTGCCGGTCCCGCCGCGGCGTCACCCGTCCCTGCCCCGCAGCGGGGCGATTTCTCCCTGTTTGTGGAAAATGCGGTGCGCACGGCCCTGTCCAGCCTGCGCCAGGGCGAACAGGTCGCCGCAGCGGGGCTGCAGGGCAAGGCAAGCGCGCAGGAGGTGGTGCAGGCCGTCCTGTCGGCGGAGATGACGGTGCAATCCGTCGTCGCCGTCCGCGACAAGATGGTGAACGCCTATCTGGACATCATGCGCATGCCGATCTGACCGGATGCCGGGTGGGGGGGCAGGTAAGGGGGAAGACGGTGATGACGGAGGCCGATGTTCTGGACCTGCTGCGCAGCGGCATCTGGGCCGCGATATGGGCGGCGGCACCGCCGCTGATGGTGGCGCTGGTGGTCGGGCTCGGCATCTCCCTTCTCCAGGCCCTGACCCAGGTGCAGGAGGCGACGCTCAGCTTCGTGCCCAAGATCGTCGCCATCATGGTGACCATCGTCCTGTCCCTGCCCTTCATGTTCGCGGTCTTGTCCACCTATACCGCGGAGGTGGTGGCCAGGATCGGCGGGGGATAAGGACACCATGGCACGGACCCGGCGATACTTCTTCAAAAGGCCGCCCCGGCGGACGGGGCTGGGCTCCGCCTTGCTGATCGGGGCGGCCCTGCTGCTGGTCTTCGCCGCCGGGGCAAGGGGGCAGTTGATCCAGGCTTCCCCGGATGCCGCCCCGGCCCCCGCCGCCGCCGCACCACCGGCCGAAACCGCCTGCCTGCGGGAGATCCGGGCGGCCGAACGCCGCAACCGCCTGCCCGGCCACCTTCTGCTCGCCATCGGCTTGACGGAATCGGGGCGGGAGGTGGCGGGGCGCCTCACCGTCTGGCCCTGGACCGTGAATGCGGGGGGGCAGGGGCGCTACTTCCCCGATCGGGACAGCGCCGTCGCCCATGTCCGCAGCCTGCGGGCCCGGGGGGTGCGTAGCATTGATGTGGGCTGCATGCAGGTGAACCTGCACTGGCACCCGGATGCCTTCCCCGACTTGGCCACGGCCTTCGATCCTGCCGCCAATGTAAGCTATGCCGCCGACCTGCTGCGCCGCCACCACGGCAGCCTGAAGAACTGGAGCCGGTCGGTGAGGCATTACCATTCGCTGAATCGGCACAAGGGGGCGGATTACCTGGACCGGGTGGCGGCCAATCTGCGCCTGGCCCTGGCCCGCCGCCACGACCTGGCCGACATGCCGGCAAGGCAGTCACAGGCTGGGCGGTGACTGCCCGGGCCGCCCCCCTTACAGCTCGACCGCCAGCGCCCCCGACCCGGCGGGGACGGCGCTGCATATCAGGGCGTGGCCGGGGGGCCGGGCGGCGCCGGCACCGTCATGGTGCACGGCGCCAGCCGTCACCCGGGCAGCACAGGTGCCGCAACTGCCCGACCGGCAGCCATAGGGGGCATCCACCCCCGCCGCTTCCGCCAGGTCCAGCAGGCTGCTGCCGCCGGGGGTCCAGGTCGCGGTCCGGCCGGATCGGGTGAAGGTCACGGCCACCGGCTTCGTCGCGGCCGGTTCCTCCGCTGCCGCAGGGGCCTGGGCCGGGCCGGCGCTTTCCCCGTCCGGCCGCCGGGTCAGGGCGGCGGGGCCGAAGGCTTCCGCCCGTATCCGGGCATCGCGCACACCCAGGCTGCGCAGCGCGTCATACTGGGCCTGCATGAACCCAGGCGGGCCGCACAGATAGACATTGTAATCGTCCAGGGGCAGCAGGCTGCGCAGCAGGCCCGCATCCACATGGCCGGTGCTGTCGTAATCCCGCCCGGCCATATCCGCCGCCGCCGGGGCGGAATAGCGGATATGGGTGGTCAGGGTCCGGTGCCTGGCCGCCAGAAGCCGGATCTGCTCGGCAAAGGCATGGTCGGCCCCGTTGCGGACCCCATGGATGAACCAGACCCGGCGGTCGGGCCGGCGGGTGCGGTCCGTCGGGCCCAGCAGCGCGTCCAGCATGGCGATCATCGGCGTCACCCCGATCCCGCCGGACAGGAGAATCACCGGCCGGTCGCTGTCCAGATCCAGGGTGAATTCACCCCGTGGGGCCATCACGCGGATCGTGTCGCCGACCCGCAAGCGGTCATGGATGTGGCGGGAGGCGCGGCCGTCCCGCTTCACACTGATGCGGTAGGATCGGCCGTTGGCCGCATGGGACAGGGTATAGGTGCGGCGCAGCACCGATCCATCCTCCGCCGTCAGGATCACGGGCAGGAACTGCCCCGGCCGGTGGGGGACGATGCCGCCCCCGTCAGCCGGTTCCAGCACCACCGACCGCACCGTGTCGCTTTCCGCGGTGATGCGGTTGACACGGAACGGGCGCCCGGCCGATCCGGCGGCGGCGGCGGTCAGGCTTGCCGACACCGCCTCCCACGATCCCGTCTCCGCCAGCAGCGGTGACGGCTCGACCGGGCCCCAGCGCAGGGGCAGGGCACCCGCCAACCACCGACCCTCCGCCACGCGGAAGCGCAGCAGCCGCTCCGCACCGGTGAAGGCGGCCAGTTCCGGCCCGTCCCATACCACCTCCGCCGTGCCGGTCAGGGTCAGCACATCGCCCGTGGTGAAATCGGCGAAGACCAGCCCCGCCGCCGGGTTCAGGGCCAGATTGCCGAAGGTGTTGAAATGGAAATTGCCGATGAAATCGGGGGAGGTGAGGATGCTCACCCCATCCTCCTCCGTCACGCGGACGAAACCCGGCCGCCCCCCGCGGTGGGAGACATCGACCCCCGCCACCGCGTCGCCACCCCTTGCATCGGGGGCCGCACTGGCGATGAAGAAGGTATCCGCCCCCTGGACCAGGGCCAGCGCCTGCCCCTCCAGCCGCGGCCCTACCGGCACCGGCGGGGTGGGCGTGGTCTGCTCCCCCCCTCCGGCGAACCGGTGTTGGCGCACCTGGATGTATTGCGGGCAATTGCCGAAGCTCTGCCCCACGGCAAGGTCGAACCCGTCGGGCCCGACCGCCGTCACTGTGCCGTTCAGCCGGTTGCGCCGCCGCGTCTCCAACTGGATGCCCAGCAGGCCCAGCGGCGCGCCGGCCGCCAGCGCCTCCCCCAGCGGGTCGCCGGGCAGGGCTTGGGCCCGCACCCGAAGCAGCCGCGGGTCGGGGGAGGTGGCGAAGCCCGGCTCCCCCACCAGGAGGGAGGCCCAGGGACGCCGCCGCCCGTCCAGGCTGCCCACCACCAGGAAGGGCAGTTGGGCAAAGAACTCCCGATGCTGGTCGGGCATGTGGTCGCGGATCACCCGCCGCCCCATCTGCTCCACCCGGTCGCGGACACCGGTCCGCTCCTGCAACAGGATCTCCCCCCCATGGAACGGGCCGGCGGAAAGGGCGGTGATGTCGCTGGACATGGCTGGATACTCCTCGGGCGGAGCAGGGGGGGGTGAAGGTAGGTCGCGTCGGCCCGGGGATCAGGCGGCGGCGCTGTCCGCGGCCAGGCCCACCTTGGTGGCGGGCATGGGCACGAAGCCGGGCAGGGTTTCGACCCGGGCCAGCCAGCCGCGGATCGCCGGGAACGGGGCCAGCGGCACCTCCCCCTCCGGGGCGTGGGCGATGTAGGAATACAGGGCCACATCGGCGATGGTGGCATGGTCGGCGGCGATGAAGCCCCGGCCGGTCAGATGGCCCTCCAGCACGGTGAACAAGTCGGCGGCGATGGTCTTCGCCCGGTCATGGTCCAGCTTGGCGCCGAACACCGTGACCAGACGGGCCGCGGCCGGGCCGAAGGCGACAAGCCCGGCGGCCACGCTCAGCCACTGCTGCACCCGGGCGGCGGCCACCGGGTCCTGCGGGTACCAGCGGCCCGCAGTGTCATAGGTCCGGGCCAGATAGACCAGGATGGCATTGCTGTCGAACAGCACCGTCTCCCCATCCTCCAGCACGGGCACTTGGCCGAACGGGTTCTTGGCCAGGTAATCCGGGCGCTTGTGGGCCCCGGCCTTCAGGTCCACCGGCACCAGATCGTGCGGCTGGCCCAGCAGGGACAGGAACAGCCGCACCCGGTGGGCATGGCCGGACAGGGGGAAATCGTGCAGGCGGATGGTCATGGTCGGTCCTTCTCGGGAACTGGCCGGGCCGGCACGACGCCGCCCGATCACGCCCCCAATTTGGACCTGTCCACGGCGCGACGGAATGCGGGCCGATGGGAAGTCACTCTTCCGATGGACGGAATAATCGGCGGTCGGGTACCGGTCGGTCCCAGGACGACATCTCCCTTGGTCCGGCGCGGTAGACTGGCTATAATAGCTACCGTTAAACTAGTTAATGACTAATATAATGGCCAATCAGGTAGCTGACAGCCGCATCTATTCCCGGGCTACGACGGGCGCCGCAAAACTGCTGGGTGCGCAGGTGCGCCTCGCCCGGCGTGAGCGGCGCTGGAGTGAGGCTGACCTGGCGGAGCGGATCGGTGTCTCCCGGGCCACCCTGCGAAAGATCGAAAGGGGCGATCCGGGCGTCACCCTGGGCCTGGCGTTTGAGGCCTGCGCCATTGTCGGTGTCCCGTTGTTCGGGGCGGAGGATGCGGGCACCCAGGCGCTGCACAGCCGCCACATCGCCGATAAGCTGGCCCTGCTGCCCAAAAGGATCCGCAAGACAAGGCCGGTGAGCGATGAATTCTGACCGCGGCGCCTTTGTCTGGATCTGGCTGCCGGGGCAGACGGAACCGGTCGTCTGCGGCCGGTTGTTCGACCGTGGCGGTCGGCTGGGATTCCTGTACGGCCGCAGCTATCTGGACCGCCATGACGCCATACCGGTCTATGCGCCGGAACTGCCCCTGATCCGCGGGGAGCAGGAACCGCCGGGAACCCTTGGCCTGCCCGGCTGCATCCGGGACGCCTCCCCGGACGCCTGGGGTCGACGGGTCATCATCAACCGATTGACGGGGCTGAAGGGTGCCGCAGCGGACGCTGCCGAACCGGATGAATTGACATTCCTGCTGGAATCCGGGTCGGACCGCATCGGCGCGTTGGATTTCCAAGCGTCGCCCAGCACCTATGTCCCGCGGTCACCGGCCAATGCCTCCCTGGAGGAGCTGCTGGAAGCGGCGAGCAGTGTGGACCAGGGGCTGCCGCTGAACCCCGACCTGGACCGCACCCTCTATCACGGGTCCTCCATCGGCGGGGCCCGGCCGAAGGCGCTGATCGATCAGGCCGACCGCAAATGGATCGCCAAATTCTCCGCCGGGAACGACACCTACAGCGTCGTGAAGGCGGAGTTCATCGCCATGCGGCTGGCGGCTCTTGCCGGGCTGGGTGTGGCCCCTGTCCGCATGGTGCGGGCCGCCCACCGGGACGTGTTGCTGGTGGAGCGCTTCGACCGTGTCCGCAGCCCCGGCGGATGGGTGCGCAAGGCCCTTGTCTCCGCCCTCACGCTCCAGGGACTGGATGAGATGGAGGCGCGCTACGCCAGCTATGAACTGCTGGCTGAGATCATCCGCCATCGCTTCCACCAGCCGACGGCGACCTTGCGGGAGCTGTTCGGTCGGATGGTCTTCAACATCCTGGTGGGCAACACGGACGATCATGCCCGCAACCACGCCGCCTTCTGGGACGGCAGCATGCTCGACCTGACACCGGCCTATGACATCTGCCCCCAGGCGCGAACCGGCCGGGAGGCGGGGCAGGCGATGCTGATCACCGGCGGCGACCGGTCCAGCCGCCTTGCCACCTGCCTTGCCGCCGCCCCGGCCTTCCACCTGTCGCCGGCCGATGCCGCCGCGATCATCGCGGCACAGGTGACCGCCATCACGGCCAACTGGCAGTCGGTCTGTGAGGAAGCCGGCCTGGCCCCGGCCGACCAACGCCTGTTCTGGCGGCGGCAGTTCCTCAATCCCTTTGCATTCGACGATCTCCAGGGTGTCGATCTTCCTGCTATGATCGAACCATCCGCTGGATAAGGGAGACGGGGGAATCGGCGCCGGTCTGTATGAAACGGATTTCTACGCCTGGGCGCAGGAACAGGCTGCCTTGCTGCGCGCGGGCAACCTTTCCGCGGCCGACATCGCGCATATCACCGAGGAAGTCGAGAGCATGGGCAGGACGGAGAAGCGGGAACTGATCAGCCGTTTGAAGATCCTGCTCATGCATCTGCTGAAATGGCGGTATCAGCCTTTCGCGCGCTCCGTTTTCAAGCAACTCACTATCAAGGAGAAGCGGCGGGAAGTTGCCCGCCACCTGGCCGACAACCCCAGCCTCAAGGCCCGCCTGGCGGAAACCATGGCGGACGCCTATGGCGACGCCATCATTGCCGCTGCCCGTTAAACCTCCCTGCCTGAAGAGACATTCCCCGACGAATGCCCATGGTCCTTCGACCAGATCATGGCGGAGGGATTTAGGCCGGAGTGATAGCCGGCCCCCGGCTGACGTCGGCCGGCTCCCCCCCCGTCACGCCCCCGGCATTCCCACCTTGTCCGCCTGCTCGCGGGAACGGTTGGCCATGCGGGTCAGTTCGACCATGGTGGCGGAAATCTCTTCCCCGGCGGCGGCGGTGGCGCTGGAAATGTCCTGCAATGCGCGCAGCGCCACCTCCACATCGGCCAGTTTGCGGCGCTGTTCGTCCACGGCGCGGGCGATCTCCGCCGACAGGCTGTCGGTGCGGCCCACCGCCACGACGGCGTCCTGCATCAGGGTGCCGACGGATTCGGCGATGCCCACCCCGTTGCGGATGCGGTCCGCCGTGCTGGCGGCCAGGCTGGAGATCTCCTGGGCCAGGTTGGCGGTCTGCTGGGCCAGGCTTCCCACCTCCTCCGCCACGACGGAGAAGCCGCGGCCGTGGTCGCCCGCCCGTGCCGCCTCGATGGCGGCGTTCAGGGACAGGATGTTGGACCGGGTGGCCAATTGGCCGATGCTGGCGGTGATGCGGTTGATCTGCTCGCTGGTGACGGCGATTTCCCGCACGGCGACGGTCAGGGCCTGGATGTTCTCCATGCTAGACATGACCATGGCGGTGGCGCTCTGGGCGCTCACCTTCGCCTCCCCGCTCATGTCGGCGATGGACCCGATCAGGTCCGTCGTCTCCCCCAGGGAGGTGGCGATCCCGGTGACGGAGCGCATCTGCCGGTGCGCCCCGTCCGACACCTGCTCGATGGCGACGGCGGCCTGACCGGTGGCGCTCGCCACCTGCTGGGCGGAATCCAGGGTCTGGCGTTTCAGGTGGCCCGACGCGATCAGCGATTGTTTCAGCCGCTCCACGGCCACGGCCAGCCTCCCCACCTCATCCCGGCGGTCGGCGGCGGGCACGGGGCGGTCCAGGTTGCCCGCCAACAGATCGCGCGCTGTTTCCGACAGAACCTCCAGCGGGCCGCTGACCGTGCGCCGCAGCATCAGGTGAAGGCCGAAGGCACTGGCCAGCAGCAGCAGGGTCGTGATGGCGACCACGCCGATCACCCGCTGGTCCGCATGGGACGTCATGGCGGTGTACCCCATCTCCTCGTTCTGGAGGACGGTGCCGACGATGGCGGTGATCCGGGCGTCCATGTCGTCTGTGGCGGCGATGTAGCTGCGGAACTCCTGCATCACCGCGGCATCCACATTCCCGCCGTTCTCGCCCTGGCGGACGATCAGACGGTCGCCCTTGCGCTGGAGATCGTCGAACGTGACCGCGATGGCGTTCAGGTCCCGGTGGAACGGGGTCAGCACAGTGCGCGCCGCGCCGAACAATTCCAGGAACCGCTCATCCACATTGCCCAGTTCGCCTTGCAGCTTCGCCTTGGCGGCCGGATTCGGCTCCACGATGATCTGCATGACCATGCGCGACCGGATGGCCAGGAATGTCTTCGACCGGGCCAGCGACAAGGCCCCGGTGCTGGTGCCATCGCGGAACTGTTCGAAGGTGTGGATGGTCCGGTAGGTGGTGCCGGCCAGCAGCAGCAGGGCGACCAGGCTGACGGCGCCCAGGATGACGATCCCCACCAGGGCCTTGGCCGAAATCGACAGATTGACGAAACGCATGACACTCATCCTCCGGCAGGAACGGCGGCGCTACGGGCAGGGGGCGCTGTAAGAACGTTGGTGGCGGGGGCGGAACCGTGACCCGGCTGCAACCCCGATTGGGCAGCATCGACCAGGGCTTCCGCATCCAGCGCGAACAGGACCGATCCGGCCCCGATGACGGCGATGCCGCTCAGCAGCCGGTTGCGCTCCAGCAGAGGGTGCAGGCGCTTGAAGAATACCTCCTGGCGGCCCAGCAGCGCCTCCACCGCGAAGCCGACCCGGCGGCGCCCGTCGTCCACGACGATGATGGTGACCATCCCGTCCTCCCCCCCTGGGGATGCCAGGGCGGGCATCTGGGTCTGGGCGGGCGGGGGCGGGGTGCTCTGACCGACCGTGCCGGCCAGGTCCGTCACCGGCAGGAAGGTGCCGCGCAGGAAGGTGCCCCGACGGTCGCCGACGGTCTGCACCCGGTCGGCCGGGACCTGGATGATTTCCGCCACCGCGCGCTCCAGCAGGGCCAGGGTCTGGCCCCCGGCCCGGACGGACAGCACCCGTTGGATCGCGGCGGAGATGGGGAATTCGATGGTGATGCGGGTACCGGCCCCGGGGCGGCTGTCGATCCGCAGGGTCCCGCCCAGCTTCTTGCGCACGACGGTGGCGACGATATCCATGCCGACGCCGCGGCCCGATGTCTCCGTCACCTCATCGCGGGTGGAAAATCCGGGTAGGAAGATCAGCTCCAGCGCTTCCCCCGCGGTCATGGACGCGGCGGCGGCGGGGGTGATCAGGCCGCGTGACAGGGCCTTGTCCTTCACCCGCTCCACGGCGATGCCGCCGCCGTCATCCTCCACCTCGATGGTGGCCGTCTGCACCCCCTGGCGGGCGCGGACATGGATACTGCCGCCAGCGGGCTTGCCCCGGGCGGTCCGAGTCTCCGGCGCTTCGATTCCGTGGTCGATGGCGTTGCGGACGATATGTGTCAGGGGATCGACCAGCATCTCGATCACCGCCTTGTCCACCTGCACATCGTCCCCGCTGGTGGTCAGGGCCACTTCCTTGCCGACGGCGGTCGCCGTCTCCCGCACCGGGCGCAGCAGGCGCGTGAACAGGCTGCCGATGGGCACCACGCGCAGGGCAGTGGTGGACTGGTACAGGCGCCGGATGCCGCCGTCCATCTGGGACATGCCGTCGGCCAGCCCATGCTCCAGCTCCGCCAGGGCGGCGGCCACTCCGCCCAACTCACCGCGCAGATGCGCGGGAACCGCGTCCAGCAGCCGCTCCAGCCGGTGGCGCACCCGCGCCCCTTGGTAGCGGCCGACGGTCAGGGAAAGGCCGGTGGCGCCCAGGCGCAGGTCGCCCACCCGGTCCATGATCCCGTCGATGGCGGTGCCGGATACCCGCACCGCCGCATCGCCCACCCGCGGGCCGGGCGCACCCGGCCGTGCCTCCCCCCCGCCGGCGACGGGGGGCGCCTTGGGCGTATCGGCCTTGGCGGCACCGGTCCTCTCGCCGCCGGGGCCCGCCGCCTCCGGGGCGGGGGGGGCGGGCGGGGGCCGTCCCGGGGCCGGGTCCAGCAGGTCCGGCCCCTCCGCCTCCAGCCTCTCCGCGGCGGGGCCGCTGGTCGCGATACGGCGCAGCCCGTGCAACGCTACCCGGTCGGGGTCGACCTCGGCCAGTGCCGCGGCCAATGCCGCCGCCGGTTCGGGGGTGGTGACGACGAATTCGAACCAGCCCGCCCCCTGGTCGAGGCGGGACCGGCTGGTGATGATCCCCCCGGCTGCCAGCAGGTCCAGCAGGGGGTCCGCCCGGGCGTGGTCGCTTTCCAGGTCCAGGGTCACCGCATACAGGGACAGGCCCCGGTCCCGGGCGGCGGCGGCGCGGTCCAGGCTTTCCCGCGACAGGCCGGGTGCGGGCCCCGGGGTGGCGGCCTCCCCCGGGCCGGCGGCGGTTTCGGCGAAGCCCACATCGATGGCCAGGCCCAGCTCATGGTAGACGCTGGCGCGCAGGGCCTCGATCTCCTCCCGCGGGGCGCCGACGCCGGTTTCCAGGAAGATGCCGGTCAGGGCGATCAGGTCCGCCGCCTCATGCCGCAACATCGGTGCCGCCGACAGGTGCGACAGGGCCAGATCCGCCACCTCCGCCAGTTCGGCCACGTCCAGCACGGACAGGGCGCGCAGGGCACGGCGCCAGGCGGGGGCGGTCCCCTCAAGCCCCGTCTCCTCCTCCGTCTTCAGCTCGGCGGCCAGTTCCTGCAGCAGCTCCGCCATGGTGCGCTCGGCCGTGCCGACCAGGGCCATGGCGCCCAGGGGCACACCGGTCCCCATCTCCAGCGCCCGCATCCGGTCGCACAGGTCCAGCAGGGCCAGGCGATGCTCCGGCCCCCCGGGCTCCGCCCCCGCCAGCCGCCCGGCGGAAGCCGCAAGACCATCCTGCCCAAGCTCCGCCGCCATGGCGGCCAGGAAGGCAGCCGCCTCCCGCGGGTCCTCATCCAGGGCGCCGGCCAGGGTCAGCACCGGGTCCTGCAACAGGGTCAGGTCCGGCTCCTCCCCCCCATCCTCCACCGGGACGGCGGGGACCAAGGCCATGGACGCATCGGCGCCGCGCTCCCCTGCGGGCGGGGGCGGCGGAGGGGGCGGCGGGGGCGGTGCCTTCGCCGTGCCCGCAGCCGCGGCACCGGCTTTAGCAGCACCCGGCTTCCCCCCGGCGGCCTTGGCCCCTGCCGCCTTGGCATCCGGTGGCAGCAGGGCGTGCAGCCGGGCCACCAGGTCGCCGTTCACCGGCTGGTCCACCCGGGCGGTCAGGGAGCTGGATTCCAGGGCCCGCAGCTCATCCAACGCGGCGAACAGCGCCTGTTCCACCGGGCGGTCCAGGGCAAGCTGGCCGTTGCGCACCTTGTGCAGCACGTCCTCCGCCGCGTGGGACACCTTCTCGATCCCGCGGAGCGCGAGGGCCGCCGATCCGCCCTTGATGGAATGGAAGGCGCGGAACAGCTCATCGATCCGGCCGGTCGGATCGGGGCTGGCCAGGATCGCCTCGATCGCGGTCAGATACTCGTCATACTCCGCCCCGAACAGGCCCCACAGCTCATCCAGGGGATCATCCATGCCGCTCACCGCAGACCCCCGTCCAGCCCGGCCAGGGTCATCAACTGGGCCGCCAGACCTTCCACCGGAAGGACGATGCTGGCCACCCCGGCGGAGATCGCCGCCCGCGGCATGCCCCAGAGCAGCGCCGTTTCCGGATCCTGTACAAGCACCGGCCGGCCGCGCCGGACCAGGGCGGCGGCACCGTCGCTGCCATCATGCCCCATGCCGGTCAGGATCACGCCCACCGGCCGCCGTGCCGTCAGGGCGGCGGACCGGAACAGCAGGTCGCCATTGGGGTGGAACCCGCCATCGGTGGGTGGGCCGATGCGCAGGGCCAGGGTCCCGCCGGGGCCCCGCACCACTTCCCCGTCCTGGCCGCCGGGCAGGATGTGGACGGTACCGGGCAGCAGGACCATCCCATCCTCCGCCTCCCGGCAGGGCAGGCCGTCCGCCCTGGTCAGGGACTGGGCCAGCGTGCCGCTGAACAAGGGCGGGATGTGCTGGGCGATGACGATGGGGGCGGGATACCGGCTCAACCCCGCCAGCAGCAGCGGCAAAGTCTGCGGGCCCCCGGTGGAGGAGGCGACCACCACCAGATCCGGCGCCGGACCCCCGGCGGAAACCGTCGGCAGCGGGGCCCCGATCCCGGCGAACGGGGCGGGGCGGGGTCGGAACCCTGGGGTGCCCGGCCTTGGCTCACCCGGCCTTGTTTCTGTCGGTATACCCGGCAGCCCGCCCTGGCCCGGATCGCGCAGGGCGCTGGGGGCGGTCATCCCCCGGGTCGACCGCGGCGGCGCGGCGGCGGTGCCCGGCATCATGCCTGTCACCGGGCCTGGGGGCATTGGCCCCGCCCCCGGCGGTGCCATGGCAGGCCCGACCGGTGCGGGGGCCGCCCCGGCGGCGGACCCGGGGCCCAGGACGGCGGCGGCGGCGGCCAGCTTCTCCCGCAGGGTGCGGCCGACCTTGGCCAGGTCCACGTTGAAATTCTCCGACGCCTTCGGCACGAAATCCAGGGCACCGGCCTGAAGCGCGCTCAAGGTCAGGGCGGCCCCGGCGGTGGTGAAGGCACTGACCATGATGAAGACCGGGGCGCGCCCGGCCCGCGGCTGGGCCTGGCGCAGCACGCCGATCCCGTCCAGGGCCGGCATCTCCACATCCAGGGTGACGATGTCCGGCGTCAGTTGGCGCAGCGCATCCAAGGCTGCGACACCGTCCCCCACCTCCCCCACCACACGGAAGGCGGGATCGGCGGCGATGATCTGCCGCAGCACTGTACGCATGAAGGGGCTGTCATCGACGATCAGCACCTTCAGCGGGCGGGTGGCTGCGACGGCCCGGGCAGTGGGGATCATGGGGCACCTCCCGCATCGGCAGCGACAGCGCCGGCCCCTGCCGCCTTGGCCCCCGCCGCCTTGGCCCCTGCCGCTCCAGCCCCCACCGTCCCCGGCAGGGCGGCCTGATGGCCGCGATTGCCGGCGGCCAGCAGGGCCGGGCCGTCCACCACCCGGAAGGCCAGGCGCCCGTTGCGGGCCAGGCCGGTGATACCGCCGCCGGTGAACCAGTCATCCGGCCCGTCGCGGTTCAGCCGCTCCGGCCGTTCCACCCCGTCCACCCGCAGGGCCACCGGCCCCACCTCGCTGCGGAGCACGATGCAGGTGGCCGTCTCCGGGGCCGGGCCCGGGTCCAGGTCATAGACGGGCACAACCGCCCCGCCACTTTCCACCACGCTGCGGATCGGCACCCGCCCGCCGGGCAGGGGCCACAGCCGGCGTTCATGCAGGATACGCTCGATATCGGCGAAGGCGGCGGCGAACAGGTCGTGCCCGATGCGGAAGGTCAGGAACATCTCCCCCTCCCCGGCGGGGGCGGCAGCTTGCATCTCCGCCCCGTCGGCCGCCATCGCCTCCGTCTCCGCCGGGACGGCGGGGTAATGGCCCAGTGCGGCGGCAGACAGGACATAGGCGTGCCCCATCTCCTCCACCGTGGCCGACGCGGCGACCAGGCCCGTACCGGCCCCGCCGAACCCGGCTCCCAGCCACTGGGCCCCGGCGATCCGCTCCAGCCGGCGCAGGCCCAGCACCCTGTCGGCGATCAGGGCCAGGTGGCCGGCCCCGGTCTCCACGATCACCGCACTCGTCCCCTCCGCCTCCACCTCCACCAGTGCCCCGGCCGATCCAGGGTAGGCGGGCATCAGGCCGATGGCGGCCAGGGGGTCCACGGCGGTCAGGAAACGGCTGCGGAGCGCGATGAAGCCGATCACCCCGCCGGGGCCGGGCGCCTGCTCCACCGTCACGCCGCGCTGCACCTCCGCCACCGATTCCAGGGACAGGCAGAAAACGGATCCGCCGCGCCGGAACACCAGCGCACGGTCCCCCGCCGCCGGAACGGCGCCGATGCTGGCATTTGGTACGGGGGGGGCCCTGTCCTTCATGGTGCGGGCTTCCGGAAAAGAAGGTACCCCTCTATCTCGACCGCCGCCAACCCGGCGTCAACCGGATTTGCCACCGGCGCATGGTCGCCGCTGCCCAGAAGCAGCCAGCCGCCGGGGGCCAGCGCCTCCGCCAGCACCGCCAGTGCCCGCCGCCGGGCCGCCGTCGTCATGTACAGCAGCACGTTCCGGCAGCAGATGGCGCTGAACGGACCACCGCCGGGCCCCGCCTCCAGCAGGTTGTGCAGCAGGAAACGGACCGGTGCCCGCACCTCCTCCGCCACGCGGGCATGGCCGGGCCCGTCGGGGCGCAGCCAGGGTGCCGTCTCCACCGCCACCCCGCGCAGGGGCGACATGGGGCCGGTGCGGTAGCGCCCGGCCCGCGCCGTCTCCAGCGCTGCGGCGGCGATATCCGTGCCCAGGACGGCGATGCCCCGCCCGTCGGGGCGCAGGCGCCGGGCGATGACGGACAGGGTGAACGCCTCCTCCCCGCTTGCGCATCCGGCCGACCAGAGGCTCAGGGGCGCTGCCCGGTCCGCTGCCTGATTGATGCGCAGGGCCGCTTCCAGGGCGGAAAGCTGCTTGGGATCGCGGAAGAAATAGGTCTCCCGGTTGGTGGCCCCGTCGATCAGGGGCAGCAGTTCCGCATGCAGGCCCGGGGCGATGGCGGCCAACCGCACCATGGCCAGCCGGTCGGGCGACAGGGTCCGGCACTGGGCGGCCAGCCGTTCCGCCACCGGCCCGTCGGGGGCGAGGCCCAGGCGCTGGGCCACCAGCCCGGCCACGGTGGCCGCATCCGTCATTTCGGGGTGCCCATCATCGGGGGGCTTCCATCATCGCGGGGGCACCCCGCCGGGCCCGGGTCATGGGGCCGCCGCGGCGGCCGGTGCCGCGGGCCCGCGGTTCAGGCCGGCGGCCAGGCGCACCGCGCTCAGGATCTCCGCCCCCCGGGCCGCGGCCAGATCCGGGCTGACGGCGCCGGATGGCTTGGCGACGATGGCGACCGCGCCCAGGGACAGGCAGGCCCCCCGCTCCTCCGATCCCGGCTGCGCCAGGGAGGAGACGATCACCACCTGCGTATCCGCGACGGCGCGCAGGCGGGGCAGGGCGTCTCGCCCGCCCATCACCGGCATCTCCAGGTCCAGCAGGCAGACATCGGGCTTCAGCCGCCGGGCGGCGGTGATCGCCTCCCGCCCGTTGGCGGCCATGCCCACCACCTCGATATCCGCCTGTCCGCGCACAAGGGCGGCCAGCATCTGCCGCACCATGGTCGAATCATCGACGATCAGCAACCGGATGGGCAGCAACCCATCGAGCCCGGGGTCGGCGGCCCCGGACGGTTGCGCGGGCGGGCCGTCGGCCGTGTCGGAAGGGCCGGGTTCGGCATGGGGCATCAGGTCACCGCCCGGCATCGATTCGCCCCCCGATCAGGTCAGCTTGCCCAAGGCCGCTTCGACCCGCAGTTTCATGTCCTTCACCGTGATCGGCTTGCGCAGGAACAGCCGCACCCCGGCGGCGATGGCCGCCTTCACGTGGGATTCCTCCGAATTGGCGGTGACCATGATGATGGGCAGGTTGCGGCCCTTTTCCGTCTGGCGGATGGCCTTGAACAGGGTCAGCCCGTCCATCCCCGGCATGTTCCAGTCCAGGGTGACGATGTCCACCCGCTTTTCCGCCAGGATGGCCAGGGCTTCCGCCGCCGACGTGGCATCGATGATGTGGCGCACGCCCAACTGGTTGAAGGCATGGCGCAGCAGGCGCAGCATGCTGACCTGATCATCCACACACAGGGCAATGACTCGGGACGCCTCCGGCATCGCTGGCTCCGCGCTGTTGCTTTTTCCGCCAAAGTCCTACCGCAAACGCAGGGTTGAGCCTACTCTCTTCGGCGACGCCCGCATAGGGGTTGCCTGCACCGCGCCCTCCGGCGGATGGGAGCGGATCCGACCCTGCCGTGGGCCGGGCGGCTGGATCATGGGGGGAAGAGGGGGACGATGGGGCGTTTCAGCATCGGATTCCGGATCCTGCTGCTGGTGGCGGCGGCCGTCGCCATCGTCGGCCTGGTCAATCTGGGGATGGTGGTGACCAATGACCGCCTGACCCAGGCCGCCGACCGGCTGGAGACGCAGCGCCGGGTCGCCGCCCTGTCGGCGGAGATCGAGCGGCAGGTGACGGCCACCCGCGCCCTGGTCCTGCGCTACACCCTGGTCCGCGACCCCGCCGTGGCGGCGGAGATCGGAACCGCCCTGGTCGCCGTCGGCTCCGCCCTGGACGCGATGCAGCGGGAGGGGGCGGATCCCCGCCTGTCGCCGCGGTTGCATGATCTGGCCGACAGCGTCGCCGCGGTGGCGACCCGATTCGCGACGGTGGAGGAGAAGGGGCTGGCCCTGGGCCATGACCGGGAGACGGGCCTGATCGGTCGGATGCATGCGGCGGTCCAGGCCCTGGACCAGGAACTGCGCCAATGGCCCCAGCAGGATGCCGCCCTGCGGCTGGTGGAAACCATGCGCCGGGCAGAGCTGGAAACCCTGATGGGCGGCAATGCCGGCGCCCCGGGGCTGCACCGCAAATCCTTCAATGAGATGGAGTTCCTGCTGACCTCCGGCGCGGTCGACCCGGCGACGGCGACCCAGCTTCTGACCGTCACCCGCTCCTACCGCCAGTCCTTCCAGGCGGTGGCGGAGGTGCTGGGCACCTTCCGGACGGAGACGACGGCCCTGGTGGGGGCGGTGGACGGTCTGGTCGCCGCCCTGGCCACCACCGCGGGGGAGGCGAATGCCGCCATGGCCGAAGCGGGGGAGGAACAGCGCCGCACCCGCGCCATGGCCGAACGCACCCTTTGGATCGGGTCGGCGGGGATGGCCCTGCTGTTCCTGCTGGTGGCGGTGGCGCTCGCCCGCGGCATCACCGTGCCCATCCGCCGGATCGAAGCGGCCATCCTGGCCCTGGCCGACGGGCGCACCGATGTGGTGGTCCCCGGCCTGACCCGAGGGGATGAGGTGGGGCGCATCGCCCGTGCGGCCGATGCCATGCGGACCAACCTGCGCCGTCTGAACCAGGAGATCCGGCGCGTCGCCGGCCGCACGGAAGGGGAGGAGGGGGCGGATGCCCTGTCCATCCCCGGCCGGGCCGGATCCGCCGCAGCACAAGCGGCACCTGCCGCCCCGCTGGCTGGCATCTTCGCCGACATGGTGGACCTGCTGGGCCAGACCGGCGTCGCCCTGCGCCAGATCGGCCGCGGCACCTCCCAGGTGGCGCAATCCACCGATCAGGCCAGCGCCGCCATCCGCCAGGTGCTGGAAGGGGTGCAGTCCCAGCTTCAGGATGTGCAGGCGATCGGGCGGGAGATCGACACCGCCGCCGCCGCCCTGGCGGAGGTGGCGGGCTGGGCCGGCGGCATGGCGGATCTGGCCCGCCGGACGTCTGCCACCACCGATGCCAGCCGCGCCCAGGTGGACAGCCTGGCCGCCATCGCCAAGGCCCTGGTCACGGAAAGCGGGGAGGTCCAGCGCATCACCGCCCTGATCCAAGAGATCGCGGAGACGACGAATATCCTGTCCGTCAACGCCTCCATCGAGGCACGGCGGGCGGGCCCCCTTGGCCGCGGCTTCGAGAATGTGGCCCATCAGGTCCGCATCCTGTCCCAGAACACGGAAAAGGCGGCGCTGGAGATCCGCGCGCTGGCGGAATCCATGAGCGGCCGGTCCCAGGAAGCGGCCGCGGCCGCCGATTCCACCTTCCGCCAGGTGGCGGAGACAAGCGGCACCATGGCCACGGTGGATGACCGCGCCCGGCTGGTGGCCGATGCGGTCCAGCGCCAGCACGCGACGATGCCCGCCATCCAGGCCATGATGAATTCCGTCAGCGATGTCGCCGCCCAGAACGCCGTCGCCGCCGAGCAGATCAAGGAGACCATGGCCCAGCTGGCCATGCTGACGGAGGCGACGCGGGAAAGCACCGCCCGCTTCGCCCGCTTCAGCGGACCGGCCTGATCCCGACCGCCCCCCGTCGCTTTCAACCCCGTCGCTTTCACCCCCGTCGCTTTCAACCCCGTCGCTTCCGCTGCCCGCCCGCCAGGATGATCCCATGACCCGCCTGCCCCCGTCCGCCCCGCCCCGGATGCCCGCCGACACCGCGGCGGACCGGCGCCAGCATCCCCGCCAGCCGGGGGAGGGGCGGTACCTGCTGATCAACGGTGTCGCCGCCCGGCTGGTGGACTGGTCCCTGGGCGGGCTGGGGGTGGAGCTGGAGGTGGGGTCCATCCCGCCTGCCCCCGGCACCCCGATCACCGCCCGCATCCGCCGGACCGACGGCCATACCTGGACCGACCTGGGCGGCACGGTCCGGCGCAGCCAGGGCCGGATGCTGGGCATCGCCCTGGATTACGGGGTGGATGAAGGCTTCGACACGTTGATGGACCTGCTGGCCCATCGCCCGGCATGATGGGTTGGCGCGGGGCCGCGTGAACGCCGGTTTTACCGCGGGGGTCTAGGGTGGGGGGCATCATCCGCCGCCGGTGTCCCTGCCGATGTCCACGCTTGCCAACGCCGTCCCCTTCGGCCTGCGCCATCGCGATGTGCTGTTCGCGCTGGGCCTGGTCTTCATCCTGACCGTGCTGATCCTGCCCGTTCCGGCCTGGATGCTGGATATCGGGCTGGCCCTGTCCATGGCGGTCAGCGTGTTGATCCTGATGGTGGCCCTGTGGATCAACCGGCCGCTGGATTTCTCCAGCTTTCCCACGGTGCTGCTGATCGCCACCCTGTTGCGCCTGTCCCTGAACCTGGCCAGCACGCGGCTGATCCTGTCCGAAGGGCACCTGGGCACCGATGCGGCGGGCCATGTGATCATGGGCTTCGCCGAGTTCGTCATCGGCGGCAATTTCATCATCGGCGTCATCGTCTTCGCCATCCTGGTGATCGTGAACTTCATCGTCATCACCAAGGGCGCCAGCCGCATCGCGGAGGTGGGGGCCCGTTTCGCCCTGGACGCCATGCCGGGCAAGCAGATGGCGATCGATGCCGACCTGTCCGCCGGCCTGATCGATGAGGGGGAGGCGCGGCGCCGCCGCCAGGAGCTGGAGCAGGAAAGCGCCTTCTTCGGCGCCATGGACGGGGCCAGCAAATTCGTGCGCGGCGATGCCGTGGCCGGCCTGATCATCACCCTGATCAATGTGCTGGGCGGGCTGATCATCGGGGTGGCCCAGCATGGCCTGCCCTTCGGGGAGGCGGCGCACACCTACACCGTCCTGACCGTGGGCGACGGTCTGGTGACCCAGATCCCGGCCCTGATCGTCAGCCTGGCGGCGGGCATCCTCGTCTCCAAGGGCGGCAACCGCGGCTCCGTGGATCAGGCGATGCTGGGCCAGCTCGGCGCCTATCCCAAAGCGCTGGCGGTGGCGGGCGGGCTGATGGGCCTGCTGGCGGTGACGCCCGGCCTGCCCATGGGGCCCTTCCTGCTGCTGGGCGGGATGGCGGGCGGCCTTGCCTGGTACCTGCCCCGGCAGGCCAGACGGCAGGAGGAGGCGAAGAAGCATGAGGAACTGCTGGCCGCCAAGGCACCGACGGCGGAGGAGCCGGTGGCCGACATGCTCCGGGTGGATGACATCCGGGTGGAGATCGGATCCGGCCTTGTCTCCCTGATCCTGGATCCCGGCACGGGGCTGTCGGCCAAGGTGCGTCGCCTGCGCAAGCGCTTCGCCACGGAATACGGCTTCCTTCTGCCGTCGGTCCGCCTGCGGGACAGCGCCACCGTGGCGCTGAACGGGTATGAGGTGTCGATCCAGGGGGTGGTCGTCGCCAAGGGGGAGGTGCAGCTGCGCAAGATGCTGGCCATCGATCCCCGCAACCAGGGAATCGACGTGCCCGGCACCGACACCCGCGAACCCACCTTCGGCCTTCCCGCCCGCTGGATCGACCCCGCCCTGACGGAGGAGGCGGAGCTGAAGGGCTTCACCGTCGTTGATCCCGACAGCGTCATCACCACCCACCTGTCGGAGGTGGTGAAGGAACACATGCCGACCCTTCTCTCCTATGCGGCCACAAGGCGCCTGCTGGATGAGCTGGACAAGGAACACCAGAAGCTGGTGGCCGATCTGGTGCCCGGCGTCGTCACCCTGTCCGTCGTGCAGCGCGTGCTCCAGGCCCTGCTGGCGGAACGGGTCAGCATCCGCAACCTGCCCGTCATCCTGGAAGGGATCAGCGAGGCCGCGGCCTGGACCCGCAATGTCACCTTGATGACGGAGCATGTGCGCTCCCGCCTGGCGCTTCAGATCTGCCAGTCCCTGATGACGGCGGACGGCCATATCCCCGTCATCGTCGTCAGCCCGGAATGGGAGGCGGTGTTCCTGGAGAACATCGTGGAGGAGGGGGAGGATCGCCGCTTCGTCATGCCGCCCAGCCAGGTGCAGGATTTCCTGCTGGCCGCCCGCGCCCGCATCCAGGCCCATGCCGGCAGCGACCACTGGCCCGCCGTCCTGGTCGCCCCCGCGGCCCGGCCCTTCGTCCGGTCCCTGCTGGAACGTGTCAGCCCCTCCACACCCGTGATCTGCCACAACGAACTTCACCGCAAGGCGCCGGTGACGACGATCGATCAGATCTGATGGCGGCCGAGGTGGATGCCTTGGGTTGCGATGTTCTACGGGGCATGTTGACCCCTCACCCTCCCATTGCTGGCGCAATGGGCCCCTCCCTCTCCCTCAAGGGGAGAGGGGGTGGCGCCTGCACCGGTGCCACGGGTGCTGGTTCATGCGGTAGCCCCAGGATGGAGACAGCAACCCCCTTGAGGGAGAGGGAGGGGCCCAAGCCGGAGGCTTGGGAGGGTGAGGGGTACAGCACCCGACCGGTAGGAGGAAACCCGCCATGACCCTGACCCTGGAGCAGGTCCTGGCGGGGGAGATCTATGGATTCCTGCTGGTGCTGGTCCGCGTCGGGGCGGCCCTGTCCATGCTGCCGGGGTTCGGGGAGATGGCGGTGCCCATGCGCGCCCGGCTGGCGGCGGCGATGGCGGTGGCGCTGGCCCTGTCGGCGGTGGTGCCGGGCCTGCCCGCAGGGCCCCCCGCCGCCCCATCGGACCTGCTGGCCCAGATCGCCGGGGAATTCGCGGCCGGGATGGTGATCGGGATCGGGGCGCGCATCCTGTTCGCCGGCCTGCAGATCGCCGGCCAGATCATGGCCCAGACGGCCGGGCTGTCCAACATCTTCGCCCTTCCCGGCACGGGGTTCGAGGCGGGATCGGTGGTGGGCGGGTATCTGATGATCGGCGGGCTGGTGCTGATCTTCGTCACCGACCTGCACCACACCCTGCTGGGTGCCCTGCTGGACAGCTACCGCCTGATGCCCGCGGCGGCCCTGCCCGCCATGGGGCCATTGGCACAGATCACGGCCGGGGCGGTGACCGATGCCTTCCGCCTGGCGGCCCAGGTGGCGGCCCCCTTCCTGGTCCTGGGCTTCGTCTACAATGTGGGGCTTGGGCTGATCAACCGGGCCATGCCCCATTTCGCCGTTTTCTTCATCGGGTTGCCCGTGTCCATCCTGGGCGGGTTCGTGCTGATGGCGGTCACCCTGTCGGCGGTGCTGACCGGGTTCCTGGCCGCCTATGGCGGCTTCCTTCAGCGCTTCGGCGGTTAGGCCATGGCCGATCCCCAGGACCAGAGCCAGAAGACCGAGGAACCGACCCAGCGCAAACTGGATGAGGCGCGGCGCAAGGGCGATGTGCCGGTCAGCCGCGATGTCCACACCCTGGCGCTGGTCCTGGCGGTGATCGTGCTGGTGGGGGGCTTGGGCCCGGGGCTGGCCCGGGACATGGCCGGTCTGCTGCTGCCCTTCGTGGAGAATGCGCCCGGCATGGTCCTGGCCACCCCCGCCGATGCCATGGCGGTGGTGGGCTGGCTGCTGGGCGGGGTGGGGCTGGTCCTGCTGGCGCCGGTCGGCCTGCTGCTGGGGGCGGCCCTGGCGGCCGCCATCGGCCAGGGCAATCTGCTGGTGGCGGGGGAGCGCATCCGCCCCAAGCTGGACCGGATCAGTCCGATCCAGGGGGTGAAGCGCCTGTTCTCCCTGAAGGCCCTGGTCGAATGGCTGAAGGGCTTGGCCAAGGTGGCGGCGATCACCGCGGCCCTGGTGGTGGTCTTGGGCGCGGAGCTGCCGCGGGCGGAAGCGATGGCGCTTGCCGATGCGGCCGCCATCGGGCCCCTGCTGGTGGATATCAGCCTGCGCCTGCTGCTGGCGGTGCTGGTGGCGGCGCTGGCCATCGCCCTGGTCGATCTGGTCTGGCAGCGCCTGTCCTGGCGGCGGCAGCAGCGCATGACCTTGCAGGAGGTGAAGGACGAATTCCGCCAGGCCGAAGGTGACCCCCATCTGAAGGCCCGGATCAAGCAGCTGCGCCGCGACCGGGCCCGGCGGCGCATGTTCCAGGAAATCCCGACGGCCACCGTCGTCATCACCAACCCCACCCATGTGGCGGTCGCCCTGCGCTATGACCTGACCCGGGCGCCGGCCCCCGTCTGCGTCGCCAAGGGGCTGGACCTGGTGGCCCTGCGCATCCGGGAGACGGCGGGCAAGCACAATGTCCCCATCGTCGAAAACCCGCCCCTTGCCCGCACCCTGCATGCGGCGGTGGAGGTGGGGGAGGAGGTGACACCCGACCACTACCTGGCCGTGGCGGAGGTCATCAGCTATGTGGTCGGCCTGACGGCGCGGGACGGTCGGCTTTAGGATCCGCTGCCGGTCAGGGGAAGGCCGCCGCCGTTCCCAGACGCTGGTCCAGATGGTCCAGCAGGAGGGTGATGCCGGTCGTGAAGTCCCGCATCGATCCGCTTTGGCAGCCCATGAAGCAGGCCCCGGCGGACCAGGCATCCAGCACCACCTCCACCCGCAGGGTGCAGCCCCCCGACGGTGCGGATGTCACCCGCCAGTGCTGGCATCCCCCCTCCGGCTCCTGGGCCAGGGGCAGGCTCAGGGTCAGGGCGTCATCGTCCGGTACGGCTTCGGCCCCGTCTTGGGGCGGCAGGGTCAGCAGGGTGCGGACCAGGGGAAGGATGCTGTCCGCCGGCGCATCGAACCGGCGTTCGATGATGGTATAGCGGCGATCTCGCGGGCTGCACCCGTCGGCCATAAATCGGCCCAGGCATTCATCCCGCGATTCCACACAGCCGTGCAGGATCTCCCCCTCCGCCATCGATCGCCCTTCCGCCCTTCTGCCTCAGGGGCGCAGGTAACCAGGGCGCGTACCCGCCGGCGTTGCGCCAGATCAATCGGCACCCTTCGGATCGGGCCCCATGCTACAGTCGGGGCGCGATGGTCAGGGGCAGGGCGGCGGGGTCGTCCGCCCCGGTATTGGCCGCCGCCGCCCGGGGCTCCAGCGCCGCCGGTGCCCGGTCGCCGGGCAGCTTGCGCCGGTCAGCCAGGCCGCGGGTCAGGTCGGTGACCTTGGCGGCATCCATCTCCGCCAGGATGGGGGCGGCGTTGCGTTCGCGCATCCGGTCCATCAGGTCGATGACGATGGCCGTCGGCTGGGCGCTCAGCAGCCGGGCGGCATCCTTGGGCTTCATGTTCTCATAGATTGCGACCAGCCGGGCCAGATCCGCTTCCGCCAGGGCGGTGCGGGTCTCGGTCAATTGGGCAACCTCTTGGCGGGCGGCGTCCAGGGCC
>JBJOKR010000047.1:0-24360 GCA_046045995.1 Pseudomonadota bacterium
CTCCCACCCTGCGCTCCGCTCCGGGCGGGCCCCTCCCTCTCCCTCAAGGGGAGAGGGGTGGTCACGGCGACGGCGCCGGTACGGAGCTGACACCCGCCCCCCCCCTGCCGGAGGATGAGGACAGGCCGGAGAAGAAGTCCTGGTTCGCCCGCCTGAAGGACGGTCTGGCCAAGTCCACCTCCCGCCTGACCGACGGGATCACCGGCATCTTCACCAAGAAGAAGCTGGACGATGCCGCCTTGGAGGAGCTGGAGGAGCTGCTGATCCAGGCGGATCTGGGCCCGGTCACGGCGGCGAAGCTGACCGCCGGCCTGTCCAAGACCCGCTTCGGCAAGGAGGTGACGGCGGAGGAGGTGCGCACCTACCTGGCGGAGGAAGTGGCGAAACTGGTGGAGCCGGTGGCGAAGCCCCTGGTCATTGATCCCGTCCGCAAGCCCCATGTCATCCTGGTGGTCGGCGTCAACGGTACTGGCAAGACCACCACCATCGGCAAGCTGGCCCGCCAGTTCCGGGCGGAGGGCAAGACCGTCTGGCTGGCCGCGGGCGATACCTTCCGTGCTGCCGCCGTCAGCCAGTTGAAGATCTGGGGTGAGCGCACGGGCTGCCCTGTGGTGGCGAAGGATACGGGCGCCGATGCCGCGGGCCTGGCCTATGAGGCGCTGGAGAAGGCGCGGGCCGCCGGGGCCGATGTGCTGCTGATCGACACGGCCGGACGGTTGCAGAACAAGGCCGGGCTGATGGAGGAGCTGCGCAAGGTGGTGCGGGTGGTGAAGAAGCTGGAGCCGGACGCCCCCCACACCACCCTGCTGACCCTGGACGCCACCACCGGCCAGAATGCCCATTCCCAGGTGGAGGTGTTCAAAGACATGGTCGCCATCAACGGCCTGATCCTGACCAAGCTGGACGGGTCCGCCCGCGGCGGTGTCCTGGTCGCCCTGGCGGCCAGGTTCGGCCTGCCGGTCCATGCCATCGGTGTCGGCGAGGGCGTCTACGACCTGCGCCCGTTCGAAGCGCGGTCCTTCGCCCGGGCCCTGGTGGGGCTGGAGTAACCCACGGGATAGGGGCCGGAACACGCGGCCTAGACTTTCGGCCTATGACCTGCCCGCCGGTGTAACGCCTAGCTAACCTTTTGCACAGTCAAGCTTCGTTTACTTCCCACTTGCACCCCCTTATAAAGAGGGGACCGGAGAAAGCTTCATAAGTATTCGATAATATGGCGCATCCGGGACATCCCGGGATTTATTGAGAGCCGCCATGTTTCGTCTGCTGTCTGCCGCCCGCTACCATGACCTGAAGGGGCGGTTGGATGCCCTGGACAGGTCGCAGGCGGTGATCGAGTTCGCGCCCGACGGTACGATTCTTACCGCCAATGGTAACTTTCTTTCCGCCCTGGGCTACACATTGGCGGAGATCCAGGGGCGCCATCACCGCCTGTTCGTCGATCCGGCGGAGGCGGCGGGTGCGGAGTACGTGGCGTTCTGGGCCTCCCTGGCCGGCGGTGCCTTCAAATCGGGGGAGTTCAGGCGCATCGGCAAGGACGGTCGCGATGTCTGGATCCAGGCGACATACAACCCCGTGACCGACTGGCGCGGGCGGGTGCGCAAGGTGGTGAAGTTCGCCACCGACATCACCGCCACCAAGCGCCTGTCTTCCGACCATGCGGGCCAGATGTCCGCCATCGACCGCACCCAGGCCGTGATCGAGTTCACGCCGGACGGCACGATCCTGACCGCCAATGCCAATTTCCTGGCCACCATGGGCTATGGGCTGGAGGAGATCCGGGGCCGCCACCACCGCTTGTTCATGGACCCGGCGGAGGCCGGGGCGGAGGCGTATCGCCGCTTCTGGCCCGACCTGGCCGCCGGCCGGTTCCAGGGCGGGGAGTTCCGGCGGCGGACCAAGGATGGGCGGTCCATCTGGCTGCGCGCCAGTTACACCCCCATCGTCGACGCCGCCGGCCGCCCCTTCAAGGTGGTGAAGTTCGCCACCGACATCACGGCGGACAAGCTGCGGGACGCCGATCTGCAAGGCCAGATGTCCGCCATCCACCGGTCCCAGGCTGTGATCGAGTTCACGCCGGACGGCACGATCCTGTCCGCGAACCCAAATTTCCTGGCCACCATGGGCTATGGGTTGGAAGAAGTCCGGGGGCAGCATCACCGCATCTTCGTTCCACCGAGGGAGGCGGGGAGTAAGGATTACGCCGCGTTCTGGGCCGCGCTGGCGCGGGGGGAGCATCGCACGGCCGAATTCCGCCGCATCGCCAAGGGCGGGCGGGAGGTGTGGATCCAGGCGACATACACCCCGATCGCCGATGTGGACGGCAAGCCGTACAAGGTCGTGAAATTCGCGACCGACATCACGGAACTTGTCCGCCAGCGGGAGAAATTCGCCATCCTCTCCCTTGTCGCCGATGAGACGGACAATTCCGTCATCATCACCTGTCCCGACGGGCGCATCCAGTATGTCAATCCCGGCTTCACCAAGCTGACCGGCTATTCCGTGGCGGAGGTTTTGGGGCGCAAGCCGGGTGACTTCCTCCAGGGGGAGGGGACCGATCCTGCCACCGTTCGCCGCGTGCGGGAGCACCTGGATCGGCACCAGCCCTTCTATGAGGAAATCCTTAACTACAGCAAGGCCGGGGATCCCTACTGGGTCTCCCTCTCCATCAACCCGGTTATGGACGGTCAGGGGAGGCTGGAGCGTTACATTTCCATCCAAGCCAACGTGACCGAGACGAAGACGGACGCGCTGGCACACCATGCCCGCATGAAGGCCATCCATCGCCGCAACGCCGTCGCTGAATGGGATGAGGCCGGGCATCTGGTGGAGGCGAACGACTTGCTGTTGGATCTGTTCGGCCGTCCGTCCCGGGAGACCCTGGCCGGTGCCCTGCCCCTGGGAACGGTGCTGCCCGAGAATCAGATCCGCGCCCTTCGCGGGGGCCAGGATGTGTCCCGGGACCTGCACCTGACCGCCAATGGGCGGGCGGTCGATCTCCAGGCCAATCTCCAGCCCATCCTGGACATGCGGGGCCGGATGCAGCGGGTGGTGATGTTCGCGACCGACAATGCTGACCGCCTGCGGGGCATGGCCGAATCGGCTGCCGTGCTGCGCGGTGTGATGGACCGGGTGGCCAGCGTGGCGGGAGAGATCGGGGGTATCGCCGGCCAGACCAACCTGCTGGCCCTGAACGCCACGATCGAGGCCGCGCGGGCGGGCGATGCGGGCAAGGGCTTCGCCGTCGTCGCCAATGAGGTGAAGGCCCTGGCCGCCCGCTCCTCCACCTCCGCCAACCAGATCGAAACCCTGGTGGCCGACACGCGGGTGGAAATCGACAAGCTCGTGACCACCGGCTGACCCGACCCGTTCCCTGGCGTCCGCCGGGCGCATCCGGACCGCTTTCACCGGAATCGCAAAGCTGTTTCGGGGCGGCATGGTCCCGTGCGGGAGAAATTCATTTTCCCCTCCGTCCCGTCCTCCCGTATAAAGTGGAAAATTGGATGGAGAGAGAACGTGACAATGACGGTACCCGGGGCCGCCCCGGTTGAAGCTTTCGCCGATCCCGCCGCCGCCCTGGCCCGTGTCCAGGAACTGTATGCCGAGGCGACCGGATATCTCCGCGACCGCTTCCAGGCTTTCGCCAAGGGTGAGGATCTTCCCGGGCGGGTCCGGGCCTTCTACCCCTTTGTTCAAGTGACGATCCAGAATGAGCCGCGGGTGGACGGGCGTTACGCCTACGGTTTCGTCCACGGGATCGGCACCCACCGCAGCACAATCACCCGCCCCGACCTGTTCGATCATTACCTGTTCGAGCAGTTCCGCCTGCTGGTCAAGAACCACGGCGTGCCGCTGGAAGTGGGCGTGTCGGACAGCCCGATCCCGATCCAGTTCGCCTTCCCCGAAGGCATGCATGTGGAAGGCGATCTGGACCCCCAGCGGCTGTACCAGCTGCGCGATTACTTCGACCTGCCCGATCTGGCCGTGATGGATGACAGCATCGTCAACGGCACGTATGAGGCGGCCCAGGGCCAGCCGAAGCCGCTGGCGCTGTTCACCGCCCCGCGGGTGGATTACAGCCTGCACCGGCTGAAGCATTACTGCGCCACCAAGCCGGACCATTTCCAGAACTACGTCCTGTTCACGAACTACCAGTTCTATATCGACGAGTTCGTGCGCCGCTCCCTGGAGTTGATGGAGCCGAGCGACGATCCGGCGGTGCAGGCCTACCGCAACCAGTATGTGGCCTTTGTCGAGCCGGGCGACCGGATCACCTGGAACCAGGCCCTGAACCCGGGCAAGGCCCCGACGGGCGAACGGGTGGCCCGCCTGCCCCAGATGCCGGCCTATCACCTGAAGCGGGCGGACGGGAACGGCATCACCATCGTCAATATCGGCGTCGGCCCCAGCAACGCCAAGACGATCAGCGACCATATCGCCGTGCTGCGGCCCCATGTCTGGCTGATGCTGGGCCATTGCGCCGGCCTGCGCGATACCCAGCGCCTGGGTGACTATGTCCTGGCCCATGGCTATGTCCGGGAGGACAAGGTGCTGGACGCCGACCTTCCGGTCTGGGTCCCGGTGCCGCCGCTCGCAGAGGTGCAGGTGGCCCTGGAGGGCGCGGTGGCCCAGGTCACCGGGCTGGAGGGTTGGGAGCTGAAGAAGGTGATGCGCACCGGCACGGTCGCCACCATCGACAACCGCAACTGGGAACTCCGCGACCATCGGGAGCCGGTGCAGCGGTTCAGCCAATCCCGCGCCATCGGCCTGGACATGGAAAGCGCCACGGTCGCCGCCAACGGCTTCCGCTTCCGCGTTCCCTACGGCACGCTGCTCTGCGTCTCCGACAAGCCGTTGCACGGGGAGATCAAGCTGCCCGGCATGGCCAACACCTTCTACCGCCAGCGGGTGGACCAGCACCTGGCCATCGGCATGCTGGCGATGGAAATCATGCGCGACTACGGCCTTGCCCGCCTGCACAGCCGCAAGCTCCGCAGCTTCGCCGAAGCGGCGTTCCAGTAAGGGGCAAGTCGGCCCTGTCGGTCGGGCCCTGTCGGTCGGGCCCTGTCGGTCGGGCCGGGCGGTATCGCCGGGTGATCCGACACGCGCCATGCGTCATGCTTCCGGCGATGGACGTCGGATTACGGCGCTTTCGCGCCTAATCCGACCTACGGGTTGGGACGGCATCGGTGGCGAGGCGGATGCCAGTCATCTGCCAGCGGGCATCGGGGGGCAGGGCAAGCCGGGTGGTGCGGCGGACGGCCTCACCGGGGGTCAGCGCGCTGCCGCCGCGCAGGGCCATCCGGCCCGGCGGCGGTGGCGGTGGCTGACCGGCAGCGAGCGGGCCGGGGCGTTGACCGGGATAGGGGCGGAATGCATCCCCCGTCCATTCCCATGCATCCCCGATCATTTGTAGCGGCCTTGGACTCCCGGTCCTGGCGGGAACCGCGGCGGGCGCTGGGTGCAGCCGGCCGCTTTCCAGCAAGGTGGCCGCCGCTCCGGGCACAGAGTTGGGTATAGGGCTTGCGGCGGTCTCCACTGCCCCGGCGCCGGCGGGGGCCAGGGCTTCCCATTCGGCTTCCGTCGGCAGGCGGGCGCCGGACCAGGCGGCGAAGGCCTGGGCCTCATACAGGCTGACATGGCAAACCGGCTCCTCCCCATCCACCAGGCGGGTGCCGGTCAGGGTGAAATGGTGCCAGAGCCCACCCCGCTTCTCCCAGTACAGCGGCGCCGTCCAGCCGCCGCGGGTGCGGGCGATCCAGCCTTCCGGGGACCAGTAGGCGGGGCTGCGGTAGCCGCCTTCGGCGATGAACTCTTCAAACTCCGCGCAAGTGACCAGCCGCCCCGCCAGCCGGAACGGGGGCAACGTGACTGTGTGGCGCGGCTTCTCCAGGTCCGGGGCGATGCCGGGGCCTGCGTGCCCGATCGCCACCTCCCCGCCTGGGTGATCTATCCACCCCACTTCCGCCGCGGCGGCCAGGGCTGCCGGCTGGGTTGGCAGATAGGCGGGGCGTAGCGGGTTGGTCCAGAAGGCGTGCTTGATATCCGCCAGCAGGCGTTCCTGGTGCCGCGCCTCATGCAGCAGGGCGAGGTCCAGCCAGCGGCAGATCTGGGGCCAACGCTCCGCCGGTGCCTCCGCGATCAGGCGAAGGACAGCCGCATTCACCTGGTCGCGCCAGCGCGCCACCTCTTCCTGCCCCGGGCGGGAGGGGGAGCGGCGCCAGTCGACATCCGCCTCCCGGGGTAGGGGGCCCGTCGCGCCAAGGCTGGTCGCACCCAGGCCCATGCCGCCCGTTCCGCTGCGGAACAGGGCGTCCAACCGGTCGTCCACACAGGCATACCCGGGCAGGAAGGGGGCCAGGATGTGGCGTTCCAGGAACCAGCTGGTATGGGCCAGATGCCATTTGGCGGGGCTTGCCTCCGGCAGGGACTGGACCATCCGGTCCTCCACGCTCAGCCGCCCGGCGATGGTGCCCGTGGCGCTGCGCACCCGGCGGAAACGGGCGACCATCCGGTCGCGGGCATCGTTGCCGGAAGACCGCTGTTGACCTCCGGATGGATTTGGCGAAGGGGAAGAGGTTGGTGCCGCCGGTATCCGTGCCGAATCGCCCATGTCCCACCGCTCCGCGGGACCGGCCGGCCTGCGGGATCAGGGCTGATACCGGTCCGTCGGGCATAACGCCGGCGGGGGTGGGCGGGTTCCGGTCAGCCGCGGCGCTGCATGCGGTTTTCATCGATCAGGACGCGAATGTCCTGGGCACGCAGCCATTCGGGGCTGCCATGGGGCAGCATCTGTTCCGCCTTGTCGGCGTGGAAGCGGGCGGCGACGATATCCCCGCGGGCCAGCGCCTCTTCCGCCCGTGCATAGGCCAGCTGGGGCTGCATGTCCGCCCGGCTGTAGGCGCTGGCCAGCAGCCGCCAGGTGAAGGCGGATCGGCGCTCCAGCCGGGCCGCCGTCAGCAGATGCTCGATCGCCTCGTTAAGCAGCCGGTCATCCCCCACCTCCAGCAGGGCATGGCCCAGGGACGCGCGGATCAAGCCGGATTCGGGCCGCAGGCGGATCGCCTCCCGATAGGGGGGGACCGCTTCCGCCGCCCGGCCGTTTTCAAACAGGATCTGGCCCTTCAACTCATGGAAGAAGGGGTTCCGCGGCTCCGCCCCGATCAGCCCGTCCATCATCCCCAGCGATTCCGTCACCGATCCAGTGCGGTACAGCGCGATGGCACGGGCGTAGCGGCCGGGGATGTCCTGCACCTCCGGCCCGTAGCGGCGCAGGGCCACCTGGGGCCGGACGAATCCCATCAGCTTCGCCTGCATCCGGGCGTGAAGATCGTAGAAATGCTCCGGGAAGCGGCTGTTCGTGTGCTTGGACCGATTGGTGATGAAGTTGCGCGCCGCCTCCACCCGGTTGGACTGGAGCGGATGGGTCAGCAGGTATTCCACCTGGCGGGTCTGGGGCAGCAGGGTCTGGTCCATCATCCGCTCCATCAGGGTCATCAGCCCTGTGGCGGGCCAGCCCACCTTTTCCAGATGGGTGAAGGCGAATTCGTCGGCACTGCCCTCCTGGGTGCGGGAATAGGCCAGATAGGTGCGGCGCGCCGCCTCCTGCCCGCCGCCGATTACACCCATGCCCACATCGGACCGGCCCGCACCGATGGCGGCGGCGATGCCGATCAGGGTGGACAGCATGGCGATTGTCCCCGCCTCCTCCATCGCGTTGCGGCCGCGGGCCAGGTGGCCGCCGGCGATATGCCCGATCTCATGGGCCTTCACGCCGATCAGCTCCTCGATCGTCGTGTCCATCAGCATGCCGGTGAACCAGAAGATGTTCTGGCCCGCGGCGACGAAGGCGTTCATCTCATTGCTTTGGATCAGGACGATGTTCACCGCCTCCGGCACGATCCCCGCCGACTGCAGAAGGGGGGTGGCGTAGGTGCGCAAAGTCTGCTCGATTTCCGTATCGCGGATGAACTGCATCTGCTGCTGGCGCTGGGCCATGGCCGGCTGGATGGCAAGACCCAGCGCCAGGGCCCAGACCACCCCCAGAACCGACAGGCGTTTTGAAAGCGCACCCATGACGTCATCCTTCGCCGAAGACCAGCAGGCCCAACCTAACGCCGATGAAAGTGGCGAGGGAAGGGCGCGTGTGCCAGGGACTGATACGCACGGGCGCGCAAATCCCGTCGCCGCCGACCCTGTTGCCGATCCCTGGCGCCCGGCCGCCCGGGGACAGGTAGCCCCCTTCATCGTGATGGAGGTGATGCGTGCCGCCAATGCCCGGGCCGCCGCCGGCGGGGATGTCCTGCATCTGGAAATCGGGCAGCCGAGTACGCCGGCCCCGGTGGGCGTGGTTGCCGCCGCCGGGGCGGCCCTGGCGGGGGACCGGCTGGGCTATACCGATGCCTTCGGCCTGCCGGACCTGCGCGCGGCCATCGCAGGCTGGTACGGGGAGCGTTACGGCCTCGCCCTCGACCTCGGGCGGATCGCCGTCACCACCGGGTCCAGTGCCGGGTTCCTTCTGGCCTTCCTGGCGGCGTTCGAGCCGGGGGACCGGGTGGCCCTTGCCAGCCCAGGCTATCCCGCCTACCGCAACATCCTGAAGGCCACCGGCCTGGTGCCGGTGGAGGTGGAGACGGGGCCGGAGACCCGCTATCAGCCGACCCCGGCGCAGCTGGAGGCGCTGGACCCGCCGCTGAAGGGCCTGATCGTTGCCAGCCCGGGCAACCCCACGGGCAGCATGATCCCGCCCGCCGATCTGGCCGCCCTGGCCCGCTGGTGCGAAGGGCGGGGGGTGCGCCTGATCTCCGATGAGATCTATCACGGCCTGGAATACGGGGAGGTGGCGAGCAGGAGCGCGCTGGGCAGCAGCGACCGGGCCGTGGTGGTCAACAGCTTTTCCAAATACTTCAGCATGACCGGCTGGCGCCTGGGCTGGCTGGTGCTTCCGCCCGAACTGGTCCGGCCGGTGGAATGCCTGACCCAGAACCTATACATCTCGCCCCCCACGCTCAGCCAACATGCCGCCATCGCCGCCTTCACCTGCCGGGGGGAGCTGGAGGGGCATGTGGCGCGTTACCGCCGCAACCGCGACCGGCTGCTGGCCGATCTGGCGCAGGCGGGCATAACCACCATCGCCCCGCCGGACGGGGCCTTCTACCTGTATGCCGATATCGGCCACCTGACCGCGGACAGCCCCGCCTTCTGCCGCGACCTGCTGGCGGTCACAGGTGTCGCGGTGACGCCGGGGGTGGATTTCGATCCCGTCCGCGGCCACCGCTTTATCCGCCTTTCCTTCGCCGGGGCGGAGGCGGAAATCGCCGAAGCCGGGCGGCGCCTCGGCACCTTCATCGCCGGGCGGGGGCGTGACTTCACTTGACGTATACGTAAACTTCGGGCGAGGTGGCACAGGAAACCGCCAAGCGCCGCAGCACCGGCCAGAGCCAAAGGGAGGCAGCCCGCCATGACCGACCATATAATTGTCACCGACAGTGAGGATGGTGTCCGCACCATCACCATGAACCGCCCGGACAAGCGTAACGCCCTGACCGTCGCCATGTATGACGCCTTGGCGACGGCCGTGGCCACGGCGGGGGATAACGCGGGCGCGGTTCTGATCCAGGGCAGCGGCGGGTTCTTCACCGGTGGCAACGACATCATGGATTTCGTTGCCAACCCGCCCACCGGCGATGACAGCGCCGTGTTCCGCTTCCTCTACGCCATCCTGGACTGCCCGGTCCCGGTCGTGGCGTCGGTCCAGGGGCCGGCGGTGGGGATCGGGACGACGATGCTGCTGCATTGCGACGTGATCCACGCCTCCCCCGATGCGCGGTTCAGCCTGCCCTTCATCGACCTGGGCCTGGTGCCGGAAGCAGCCAGTTCCGTTCTGCTGCCCCGGCTGATCGGCCATGTGCGCGCAGCGCGCATGCTGATGCTGGGGGAGGCGCTGTCCGCCCAGGAAGCGCTGGAGGCCGGGCTGATCACCGCCATCGCCCCCCAGGAGGAGGTGGATGCCGCCGCACGCGCCGCTGCCGCCACCCTGGCCGCCAAGCCGCGCGGCGCCATGCGCACCACGAAGTCCCTGATGAAACCCGACCGGGCGGAACTGCTGGCCGTCATGAAGAAGGAAGGGGCCCTGTTCGCCCAGGCCCTGCGCTCCCCCGAAGCCATGGCCGCCTTCCAGTCGTTTCTGATGAAGGGGCGCAAGGGCTGACCGCCCTTGCCGCGGCCTGGTGAAAGGGTGCCAGGGCCGATCCCCGCCTGATAGAGGGGCCTGTGTCTTTGCCCTTGCCGCGGGCGCGTTCCTTCCCCACTTTGCGCCGCAGTGCACAACCGACCGGATGAACGCGCCCATGGATCGTCGCCTTCTCGCCGCCGCGGCCCTGCTGCTGACGGTGTCACCGTTGCCTGTCTTCGCCCAGGCCAGCCTTGTGACGGATACACAGGTGGGCGGCGGGGAGAAGCCGTTGTGGGAGGTGGGGCTGTTCGGCGGGGCGGCTTGGCTGCCCGACTATCCGGCCGCCAGCCAGGGCCAGTTCCGGGCCCTGCCGCTGCCCTATGTGATCTATCGCGGTGATGTGCTGAAGATCGGCGACCGCGGCCTTGTCCGGGCGGAAGCCGATGTGGGGGAGCGGTGGGAGCTGGATATCGGCCTGTCCGGCAGCTTCGACAGCGACAGCGAGGACAACACCGCCCGCCAGGGCATGCCCGACCTGGACCTGCTGCTGGAAGCGGGACCCGCGGTCAGCTACCACGTCATGCCCCGCAGCAGCCCGATACAGCTTGATATCGGGCTGGAAATCCGCGCCGTGATCTCCGCGGAGTTCGTGGGCTTGGCGTATGAGGGGATTTCCATCAACCCCAAGCTCAGCGTCGTCCATACCGACCTGCTGGGCGACGGCAGCGGCACGGCGCTATATGCCTCCCTGGGCCCGGTCTGGGGCTATGATGGGGTGAATGAGTATTTCTATGAGGTGGACCGGCAGTATGCCACAGCCTCCCGCCCGGCCTATGAGGCGGAGGAGGGGTATATCGGCACCCGGCTGAACATCGGCCTCAGCCGTACCCTGAACCCCCGCACCCGCATCTTCGCCGGTACCCAGATCGGCTATTACGGGGGGGCAGCGAACGAGGACAGTCCCCTGTTCCGTGAGGATTGGACCGTCGGCTTTGGCGCCGGGATCACGTGGTCCTTCTGGCAGTCCGAAGAACGCGCCCCGACACGGGACTGATATCAAGGCAGGACGGCTGGATGATTTTCTCCCCTTTCTGGGGGGCTTTGCAGCCTCCCGGACCGGCTTTCCCGTCAGCGCACACCGGCGCGGCACAGGCTGTCGTGTGAGAAGTGGGCGGGGGAGAGGGCGGCGTCGATATCGTACATCCGCTGCCGGTTGTCGAAGCCGAGCATGGTGTGGCACCCGGACTGGAGATCGTTGATCGCAGATCGTCTCCAGCGTGGCCCGGAAGGCCGGCACGTCACAGCCGACGGCAGTTCATGGCCATTGATCGCGCGCCCCCCCCGACACGCGCCACTTCCCCCCGCGGACACCCAGCCCATGCGTCCCGGGGAAGGGGCGCGATCACGGCTGGCGCTGATGGCCCTTGCCCTGTTCCCGGGGGTTCAAGGGGGTATCCGCCAGCTCATTCTGGTTCGTCCCGCCGCCGGGACTGCTGCCGCCGCCGGTGGGTTTGCGGTGGGCGTCGGCCTTCAACTGGTTCTTCACCGGGTGGTCCTTCTTGGACATGGCCTGCTCATCCTTGTCTGCGGGGTCTGGTCGGGCAACCATCGGCCATTGTGACGGTTCCGCCGATGCTGTCCCGGAACGGTGCGTCCGCGACACCGGGGAGGATCCGCGTGTTGTGGCGCCAGGGAGCGTAGGGAGGATGGAATGGTCGATCTGTCCGCGACCGGGGCGGCGGAGGGTGATGCCCTGGATACGCTGGTGGTGGGTGGTGGCCCCGGTGGGCTGACCGCCGCCCTGTACCTGTCCCGCTACCGCCGGACGGTGCGTGTGCTGGACCGGGGGGATGGGCGCTGTGCCTGGATCCCCCGGTCCCACAACCTGCCGGGATGGCCGGACGGGCTGCCGGGGCCGGAGTTGCTGGACCGGCTGCGTCGCCAGGCAGCCCGGTACGGGGCCTTGCTGACCGCGGCGGAGGTGGCCGCCGTGTCCCGGCGCGACGGATTGTTCCTGGCCTGGGATGCAGCCGGGACCGTTTGGTCTGCCCGGACCCTGGTTCTGGCGACAGGGGTGGAAGATATGGAACCGGCGCTGCCGGATCTGCTGGATGCCGTGCGGCGCGGCCTGGTCCGGCACTGCCCCATCTGCGACGGGTGGGAGGCGGGGGATAGCCGGATCGGCGTGTTGGGGCATGGCCGTCACGGGGCGCTGGAGGCGCTGTTCCTGCGTAGCTTCAGCGCCGATGTCACCCTGATCCTGGCCGGGGCGCCGGGGGAGGGTGGCGGGGGGGCGGGGGTCGACAGCCTGGATGCCGACCTGCGCCGCGACCTGGCCGATGCCGGCATCCGGGTCGAGGGACGGGGCGTGGGGGCGGTGCGGGTGGTCGGCGACCGCATCGCCGCCCTGACGGTGGGCGGCCCGGATGGCGGCGGGGAGGTGCTGTCCTTCGACACGCTCTATTCCGCCCTGGGCTCCCGCCCGCGCAACGACTTCGCCCGGGCGCTGGGGGCGGATCTTGCGGGGGATGGGCGGGTGCTGGTGGACAACCATGCCCGCACCGCCATTCCCGGCCTTTACGCCATCGGCGATCTGACGCCTGGGCTGAACCAGATCGCCTGCGCTGAAGCCGACGGGGCCCGGGCCGCCACCCATATCCATAACAGCCTGCACCGCTGGGGTGTGGCCGGGGATCTGACGGAAGGCCAGATCGGCATGCGGTGAGCCTGGGACTGACCGGCCCCGGCCCGGCAGCCGTTTAGGGGCGCAGCAGGAATTCCAGGGGCTGGTGGACCCGCTGGCGCCACGACACCTCATTATGGTCGGCACCCTCGAACTTCTCCGTCATCCAGTCCTTGCCGCGGGTGAAGCCGTTCTTGGCCATCACCGCATCCACCTGGACCTGCAGCGGCTCATAGAAGGAATCCAGGTTCACGGTGCCGAAATCGAACCAGATACGGCCCTTGGCCGGGGTCAGCCCCTCCGCCACCGTCGCCAGCATGGCCCCGAACAGGGCGGCACGCATGCTTTCCGGCTGCTGGTCCGGGCGCGCCATGGGCCAGTGGGTGGATACGGCACCCACGGCCCCGAATGTTTCCCCCTGCCGGATCAGGGCATAGGTGGAAATCAGGCCCCCCATGCTGGACCCCATCAGGAACGTATCGTCGCGCCCCGGCCTGGTGCGGTAGGTGCGGTCGATGTAGGGCTTCAGTTCCGTCACCAGGAAGGTCAGATAGGCATCGGAAACGGGGGTGCCGCCGGCCTGCTGCTGGAAGGCGGCGCGGATATCCTCGGGCAGACGCTCGAACGCTGCCTGGGGATAGTATTCCAGGTACCGGTTGGAGGTGTTCCAAACCCCGACCACGATGGTGTCGCGGACCTTGCCCTCCGCCATCAGGCGGGACAGGGCCTCATCCACACCCCATTCCTGTCCGCCATAGGCTGTCGCCCCTTCGAACACGTTCTGACCATCGTGCATGTACAGGACGGAATAGCGCCCGGTCCCGCCCTCATACCCCGGCGGCAGCCAGACGGTGACATTGCGCGGGGGCACATGGGCCGATGGTACATCCTGGTACTTCACAAGCGTGCCGGTCGCGATCGTCTCCCGCTTGCCCGTCATCTCCGCCGCCTCCGCGTTGACTGTGCCCAGGGTCAATGCCAGCGCTGTCATCAGCCCGAAAGCGGCGTGCCCGATCCGTCTCAGCATGTCCATCCTCCCTAATGCCCGGTCCCTTTCGGGCTGATCTTCCCGATCGGGCCGCCCGGTCGTGTAATGCCGGTACACCCGTGCAGGGCGGCCGATGCCGCGGTGTGGGACATCCGGACATTAGGGGCAGGGTTCGGACACCGTCAAGGCCGCCCGGGGGCCGCCCGGGGGCCGACCTTTGGGCCGACTGGCGGCCGCAAGTGTTGCCGACGGGACAGGCCTTGACGGGTTCCGCCCGGGCCCGCATCCTTCTGTAGTGAAATTACAAGAACGGGCCGCCGCTCCGGCAGGACGGCCCGGTATGGGAGGTTTCCAAGATGCTGTTCCGCCCCCCGCCGCGGTGGTGTGCCGCCATCCTTGTCGCCTTTATGACAGCGCTGTCCGCCCCCGTCCCGGCCCAGGAGAAGGGGCCCGCCCCCGCGGCTGCCACCGTCACCTCCCCCGATGGGCGCATCGTGGTGGCGGTGGGGATCGACCAGGAGAAGACCCGGCCTGTCTACCGCGTCAGCTTCCGGGGGGAACCGCTGCTGCGCGACAGCGCCCTTGGCCTTGTGCTGGACGGCGGCCCCTCCCTGGCGCAGGGGCTGACCATCGCCGGCACGGCCGCACGCAGCCATGACTCCACCTGGACCCAGCCCTGGGGGGAGGAGAAGGACATCCGCGAACACTACAATGAGCTGACGGTGCGGCTGGCCGGGGTGCCGGATAGCGGCCGGGCGCTGACCGTGGTGTTCAGGGTGTTCGATGACGGCATCGGGTTCCGTTACGAGATTCCGGCCCAGCCAGGGCTGGAGCAGATCCGCATCAAGGAGGAGGTGACAGAGTTCAGCTTCACCAGGAACCTGAAATCCTGGTGGATTCCCGCCTATCAGGACAATCGGTTCGAATACCAATTCGCCGCCTCCTCCCTGGATGCGGTGGATGTGGTGCACACGCCCATGACCCTGGAGGGGGACGGGATCGCCGTTGCCCTGCATGAGGCGGCCCTGGTGGATTTCGCCAGCATGGTCCTGCGCCGGTCGGAGATCCACGGCACCACCCTGAAGGCGGAACTGGTGCCCTGGGCGGATGGGATCGCCGTATACGGCACGGCGCCCATGAAATCCTCATGGCGGACGATCCAGATCGCGGATGCGCCCCACCTTCTCCTGAACTCCCGCCTGATCCTGAACCTGAACGAACCCAATGCCTTGGGCGACGTGAGCTGGGTGAAGCCGACCAAGTACATGGGCATCTGGTGGTGCATGCATATCCGCACCTGCACCTGGGAACCGGGGCCGAACCAGGGCGCCACGACGGAGAATGCCAAGCGCTATATCGACGCGGCGGCGGAGCTGGGGATCCCGGCCCTGCTGATCGAGGGGTGGAACATCGGCTGGGATACCGATTGGTTCAACGATGGGTCCAACTTCGACTTCACCAAATCCGTCCCCGGCTTCGACCTGGAGACGGTGGTGCGCTACGGCAAGGCGAAGGGGGTGTCCATCATCGGCCACCACGAAACCGCCGCCGACATCGTGAACTATGAGCGCCAACTGGCCGATGCCTTCGCCCTGTACGGGCGGTTGGGCGTGCCGTCGGTGAAGACGGGCTATGTCGGCACCCGCCTGAACAAGACCGAATGGCACCACGGCCAGCTGATGGTGCGGCATTTCGAAAAGGTGATGGCCGAAGCGGCCAAGCACCGGGTCACCATCAACGCCCATGAGCCGATCAAGGATACCGGCCTGCGCCGCACCTGGCCCCATATGTTGAGTCGGGAAGGCGCCCGCGGGCAGGAATACGATGCCTGGGGGGCGACCGATAACGGCAACCTGCCCGACCACACCACCATCATCCCCTTCACCCGTATGCTGTCGGGTCCCATGGACTATACCCCCGGCATCTTCGACCTTCGCTACGGGGAGGGGGAGCGGAACGGCATGTCCACCACCCTGGCTAAGCAGCTTGCCCTGTATGTCGTGATCTACAGCCCGGTGCAGATGGTGGCCGACCTGCCGGAGAATTACCGCGACCAGCCGGCCTTCCAGTTCATCCGGGATGTGCCGGTGGACTGGGCGGAATCGATCGCCCTGTCCGGTGTCATCGGCGACCATGTGACCATCGCCCGCAAGGACCGGGCGGGTGACGACTGGTACCTGGGATCGGTGACGGATGAGCAGGGGCGGGACCTGACCGTTTCCCTGGACTTCCTGGACAAGGGCCGATCCTACCGGGCGGAGATCTATGCCGACGGGGAGGGGGCCCACTGGTTGCGCAATCCGCAGCCCATCGCCATCTCCACCCGGATCGTGACCGCGGCCGATACCATCACCCTGCGGCTTGCGCCCGGCGGCGGACAGGCCATCCGCTTCACGCCCGCGAAATAGCTGTCCACCCCGCCTGCCCCCCCGACCGATCACAATCAAGAAACCCTTGGAGGAAGCCCCCGTGCCGTTGCTGTCCCGTCCATCCCCCGCCCCCTCCGCGTCCGCTGCCCGCCCCTTCCTGCGCCGGGTGGCCGGTCTGCTCGCGGGGACGGCCCTGCTGGGGCTTCTGCCTGGTCCGGCGGCGGCGGAGCTGCCGTCGCGGCTGGAGCGCCCGCCCCAGGATGATGTGATCTACTTCCTGATGCTGGACCGCTTCGCCAACGGGGATACGGGCAATGACACCGGCGGCATCGCGGGCGACGCCACCGCCCACGGCTTCGATCCGACCAGTGAGGATTTCTTCAACGGTGGCGACCTGAAGGGCCTGACCGAGCGGCTGGACTATATCAAGGGCCTGGGTGCCACGGCGATCTGGGTGACCCCGGTCTTCCGCAACGATGCCGTCCAGTTCCGCTACGGCAAGCACACGGCCGGCTATCACGGTTACTGGATCAATGACTTCCTGGGCATCGACCCGCATTTCGGCACGAAGGATGATTTCCGCCGCTTCGTGGAGGAAGCGCATAAGCGGGACATGAAGGTGATCCTGGATATCGTCATCAACCACACCAGCGATGTCGTCCATTACCGCGAATGCCACGATCCGGCCGTGGCTGGGCCGAACGCCACCTTCCACGACGACTGCCCCTACCGCCCGGTCGGGCAGCCGCCCTATACCCCCTATATCCTGCCGAAGGAGGCGGGGGTGAAGAACCCGCCCTGGCTGAACGATGTCAGCGTCTACAACAACCGGGGTGATTCGACCTTCAAGGGCGAAAGCTCCCTGAAGGGGGATTTCGCCGGGCTGGACGATGTGAACACCTTGGACCCCCGGGTCGTCCAGGGCATGATCGACATCTACAAGCACTGGATCAGCGAATACCGCATCGACGGCTACCGCATCGACACGGCCCGCCATGTGGAGACACCGTTCTGGCAGGCCTTCATCCCCGCCATCCTGGACCATGCCAAGGCGCAAGGGATCCCCAATTTCTACATCTTCGGCGAAGTCTACGAGTATGAGCCGGAGGTGCTGTCCCGCTTCACCCGGGACGACCGGTTCCCGGCCGTGCTGGACTTCGCCTTCCAGGCGGCGGCGGGCAATGTCGCCTCCGGCGCGTCGGGCCCGGCGGAACTGGCCGCCGTCTTCGCCAAGGACGGGCTGTATGGCGGCGGGACAACGATCCTGCCCACCTTCCTCGGCAACCATGACATGGGGCGCTACGCCTATTTCCTGTCCAAGCACCAGCCGGGGATCGATGACGGGGAGCGGGTGAAGCGGGTGGCCCTGGCCCATGCCCTGATGATGTTCAGCCGCGGCGTCCCGGTCATCTATTACGGGGATGAGCAGGGATTCGTCGGCAAGGGCGGCTATGGCGGATCGCGCGCCAGCCTGTTCCCGACCAAGGTCCCCAGCTATGCCGCCGATGACCTGATCGGTACGGCGGAGACCCCGGCGGAGGACAATTTCGACCCCGGCCACCCGATCTATCAGGCGCTGGCCGCCCAGGCGACGATCCGTGCTTCGGAACCGGCCCTGCGCCAGGGGAGCAAGACCGTCCTGCGCGCCGATGACAAGCCGGGCATTCTGGCCTTCCTGCGGGGGGAGGCGGGCAAAGGCGGCGTCCTGGTGGTGGCGAACACCAACACGGCGGAGGCCAAGGCCGACCTGACCGTGCCCGGCGCGGGGGCCCTGACGGCCCTGATGGGTACCTGCCCGGTCGCGGCGGGGGCGGATGGGGCGGTTTCCCTGACCGTGCCCGCCCTGTCCGTGCTGGTCTGCCGGACGGGCGGCTGACGGGAGGGCCTGGGCGCCGGGGGAAGGGACGGGGCCGGGGGTTGGAGGCAGGGGGCGGGCGGGTATCGGAACCGCCCCCGTTATCCACAGATATCCACAGGCCCCTGCGGCGACGTGGGGGCTTTTCCGGACCGTCCTTTGTGCTAGGTTATGCGCTCGACCCCCTAGATATTGTGCGAGCGCCCCGCCCATGGCTTCCGCCCTGCTGACCCCGAACCCGGTCTACAAGCCCTTCCGCTATCCCTGGGCCTATGAGGCCTGGCTGACCCAGCAGCGCATCCACTGGCTGCCGGAGGAAGTGCCCCTGGCCGATGACGTGAAGGATTGGCGCCAGAAGCTGACAGAGGCGGAGCGCAACCTCCTGAGCCAGATTTTCCGCTTCTTCACCCAGGCGGATGTGGAGGTGAACAACTGCTACATGCGGCATTACAGCCGCGTCTTCCAGCCGACCGAGGTCTGCATGATGCTGGCCGCCTTCTCCGCCATGGAGACGGTGCACATCGCAGCCTATTCCCACCTGCTCGACACCATCGGTATGCCCGAAGCGGAGTACTCGGCCTTCCTCCATTACAAGGAGATGAAGGACAAGTACGATTACATGCATGAATTCAACGTGGACAGCCTGCAGGACATCGCCAAGACCCTGGCCGTGTTCGGGGCCTTCACGGAGGGGCTGCAACTTTTCGCCAGCTTCGCCATCCTGATGAACTTCCCCCGTCACAACAAGATGAAGGGGATGGGCCAGATCGTCACCTGGTCGGTACGGGATGAGAGCCTGCATACACAGAGCATCATCAAGCTGTTCAAGACCTTCATCCATGAGAACCCAGAGGTCTGGACCGAGCAATTCCAGCGCGACCTCTATGTCTGCTGCGAGACGATCGTGCATCATGAGGATGCCTTCATCGACCTGGCCTTCGAAATGGGCCCGATCGAGGGGCTGACGGCCGATGAGGTGAAGCGCTACATCCGCTACATCGCCGACCGCCGCCTGACCCAGCTGGGGCTCCAGCCCATCTACCGGATCGAAAAGAACCCGCTTCCCTGGATGGACGCCATCCTGAACGGCATCGAGCACACCAACTTTTTCGAAAACCGCGCCACCGAATACAGCAAGGCCAGCACACGCGGCACCTGGGACGAGGCGTTTGGGGATTGAGGGGGGCGTCGGTCGGATCGAGCGGAGCGATGATCCAACACGATGGCGGGGGTTTGGTCGGATCAGTGCCTACCCTGTTGCAGTGTGTCGGATCATCGCGCTGCTCGATCCGACCTACGGAAGTTGTCCGCCGCCTACGAAACCTGCAAACCGGTTCCGCATAACACTTCAATCGTCGAGCCCTATCCCAACACCAGCGAAATCGGCTCCCGGCCCGGCTTCCAGTGATACACCGTGCAGGCCAGGATGATGTCCGCGGTACTTCCGTCGGCGGCCAGGGGCAGGTAGATCACCTCAAGCTCCTGCACATCCCCGGTATGGGGCAGGGCCGGCGGGCCGCGGTGGTAATGGGGGCTGCGGCTGCGGCAGGCTTCATCCAGGCAGCGTTGCGCCGCCCCCATCAAATCGACCGCATCCAGGTAATCGCCCACCCGGCCGGGGCTGCCCGCCACCTTCAGCATGGTGCCGATCAGGCGCAGGCGGTAACGCCGGGGCGACGGCTCGATATCCAGCAGCCAGAGATGGGGCAGCGCATCCGGCGCCACCCCCGCCAGGGCCGCCGGATCGAAATGCCGCCGCGCGGGCAGCAAGCCGGGGCCCGGCCGCATCCCGTCCCAATGGGCCAGGACCTGGGCGATCAAGGTGCTGCTGTCAGGAGGAAGGGCGAAGGGCACGGGTGCGGGGCCGGGTGTCGTCAAACCGATCAGGGCAGGTCGCCCCATCTTTATACAACCCCTGGCCCATCGTCCATGATGCAGCGGGCGACCACCCCGGCCGGATCGGTGCCGGTTGCCGGGGTCTGGTTTGTATCAATCGCGTAACCAGCCCTTCCGCAGGGGCGGGGGCGATGCTACCTCCCTGTGTCATGGGGCCGCCCTCCGCAAGGGAGACGGGGCCCGGACAGGGAGACGACCGACAGTCATGAAGAAGAAACTGCTTCTGGCCGCCGCCGCGGCCACTGCGATCACGGCCACCGGGATCACGGCCACCACCGTTGCCGGCCCGGCCGTCGCGCAGAACGCCGCCGCCCCCGCCAAGGCACCCACCACCCAGAACACGCCGAGCACCCCCGTGGCCGATGCCGAAGCGAAGAAGGATGAGTTCCTGTGGCTGGAAGAGGTGGAGGGCGAGCGTGCCCTGACCTGGGTCCGCGCCCAGAACGAGGAGGCGTTCAAGCGTCTGCGTGCCGATTCCCGCTATGAGGGGCTGCGCGCCGATGCGGAGAAGATCCTGACCGCCCGCGACCGTATCCCCTACGGCTCCCTGGCGGGCGGCATGGTGGACAATTTCTGGCAGGACCAGACCCATGTCCGCGGCATCTGGCGCCGCACCACCGTGGAAAACTACCGGACGGAGACCCCGGCCTGGGAGACCGTGCTGGATATCGACGCCCTGTCCAAGGCGGAGAATGAGAACTGGGTCTACAAGGGCGGCTCCTGCCTGCCACCGGCCAACCGCCGCTGCCTGGTCAACCTGTCGCGCGGCGGCAAGGATGCCGTGGTGATCCGGGAATTCGATGCCGAGACCAAGACCTTCTTGGAGGGCGGATTCGTCCTGCCGGAGGCGAAGCAATCCGCCGCCTGGATCGATGAGAACACCCTGCTGGTTTCCACCGAGACGGGCGGGGACAGCATGACCACCTCCGGCTATCCGCGTCAGGTCCGCCTGTGGACCCGCGGCCAGACCCTGGAGCAGACGAAGATCGTCTTCAGCGGCACGGTGGAGGATATGGGCGTGTGGCCCGGCGTCAGCCACCGGCCGGAAGGCACGGTCGCCTTCGTGTCCCGCCGCCCGGCCTTCTTCACGGAGGAAATCCATGTGGTTGAGGCGGACGGCAAGACCGTCAAGCTGAACCTGCCGGCGGAGATTGAAAGCGCCGGGATGATCGGCGGCGATCTGCTGGTCCAGCTCCGCGCCGACTGGGCCGTGGCCGGCAAGACCCATCCGAAGGGCACGCTCGTCGCGGTCCCATTGGCGGAGGCGAAGGCGGGCGTGCCGAAGACGGTGGCGGCCCTGTACACCCCGACGGAGACCAGCGCCATCCGCCAGATCGGCATCGCCCAGGACGCGGTCTATGTCGCCCTGCTGGAGAATGTGACCGGCAAGCTGCTGAAGCTGACCAAGGGCCAGGGCGGCTGGACCACCGACACGGTGCCGGTGCCCGCGAACGGCAACCTGTCCATCGTCTCCACCGATGATTTCAGCCGCGATGTGCTGCTGAACTTTGACAGCTTCCTGCAGCCCAGCACCCTGTACCACATGGCGGCCGGCGGCGCGCCGGAGGCGATCAAGGCCCTGCCGGCCCGGTTCGATGCCGCCCCCTTCACCACGGAACAGCGTTTCGCCACCTCCAAGGACGGCACGCGCATCCCCTATTTCATCATCCGCGGCAAGGCCCTGGCGGAGAATGGGGACAACCCGACCTTGCTGTACGGCTATGGCGGGTTCGAGATCCCCATGACCCCGTCCTATATGGGCCCGCTGGGCAAGCAGTGGCTGGAAGCGGGCGGTGTCTATGTCGTCGCCAACATCCGCGGCGGGGGTGAATTCGGGCCCCGCTGGCACCAGGCCGCCCTGAAGGAGAACCGGCAGAAGGCCTTCGACGATTTCATCGCCGTGGCCGAACACCTGGTCGAAACCAAGGTGACCCAGCCCCGCCGTCTCGGCATCTATGGCGGGTCCAACGGCGGCCTGCTGATGGGGGCGGTCATGACCCAGCGGCCGGAGCTGTTCAACGCCGTGGCCATCGCCGTGCCCCTGCTGGACATGCTGCGCTACCACACCCTGCTGGCGGGCGCGTCCTGGATGGCCGAATACGGCAATCCGGAGATCCCGGCGGAAAAGCAGGTCATCGCCGCCTACAGCCCCTATCAGCGGCTGTCCAAGGAGGCGACGTATCCGGAAGCGTACATCTTCACCTCCACCAAGGATGACCGCGTCCATCCCGGCCATGCCCGCAAGTTCGCGGCCCGCATGGCGGCCCAGGGCCATCCGATGATCTATTTCGAAAACATCGAGGGCGGCCATTCCGCCGCCGCCAACCTGGCCCAGCGGGCGGAGAACAATGCCCAGTTGGTGGTCTATCTGATGCAGAAGCTGATGGACGCGCCGAAGGCGTCCAACTGACCGGGGCCGGTCACGCGGCCATCGGGGTGTGACACCCTGATCCAGGCACCGCGCGGGGGGCGACCTCCGCGCGGTGTTTCGTTTCAGGGCTGTGGGCTTTGATCAGAGAAGGGCCGCCACCAGGGCCGCGGCGGCGACCAGCAGCAGCAGGATGGCGGAGACGGCACCCCAGCCGAAGGCGCCGCCCGCCCGCTGTTCCCCGCCCGAATCGCCCCGCGCATGGCCGGCGGGTCGGTGGCCCGCGGGGGCGGCACCGCCGGCGGGGAATGCCGGTTCCATGGATCCTTCCCCCGCCCTGCTTCCCGCCGCCTCACTATCGGTGCCCAGGGGGGAGGCGGCGGGATCGTCCATGGGGATCTTGTCCCGGGACTGCCCCGAATCATGCCGGTGCCGGGCCTGGGCCGACCGGGCCCCGGCGGAAATCGGCTGGGCCGCCGGGGAAGAATCCTGTGGGGCGGTATCGGGGGGAACCGGGCCGGGGGAATGGGCCATCAGCCGATCTCCCGCTCCATATCCTTCCACACCTTGGATGCGGTCGGGCCGGTATCCCCCATCTCCTCCGTGTACTGCACCTTGTCTCCGGTCAGCAGCGCGGGGAAGCCGTTGTTCATGACGCTGTGTGCGTGGAAGTACAGAAGGCCACCGGTATTGGTCACCAGGAAGCCGTGGTCATCGGCCAGTTGGGTGATCTGCCCCTGGACCGGCGCGTCATGGATCTTCACGTCGCCCCGCTGGCGGGCTTTGAAGCTTTTCAGCTGCCGTTCCGCCGCGGCGAAGGCATCGCGGATGGAGGTGTAGACGTCCGGATGGGCGTATTTCTGCTCCGCCTCCTTCGGTTCCCGGCTCACCACCAGCTCATGCCCCGGCACCAGCATGTCGATATGCACGGCATAGATTGTTCCGGTGCGGTGCTGGCTGTGGTCATGCTCCACCGAGACCCGGCAGGCGGTCATGCGGTCGTAGAGGCGTTCCAGCTTGGCGAAACGCTCCCGGATCGCCGCCTCCACCGCGTCGGAGGCTTCCATGTTGTGGAAGGCGATCTTCAACGGTGTTTCCATCGGGAACATCCTTTCGGCGCGGAGTCGGAATCGCAGGGCTTCGGAATCGGATGGTCAGGATCAACAGGCCCCCGCTGCCCCGGTTCCGGGGAACCGGCGGACCCGATCCGGGTTGACCCGTCGGTAGACCCGCCTGATGCGGGCCCCGCGAAGGTTTCCCCGCCCATGCCCCAGGACCGTCTCCCGTCCACCCGGTCCGCCGGCCCGGAGAGCCCGGCCCCGGCCAGCCCCGCCCTTCCGCCGGAACCGCTGACCCCGGACGGGAAGGACCGGCGCGTGGGGGTGGAAATCGAATATGCGGGCGTGCCGGTGGCGGAGGTGGCGGGGCTGGTCCAACGGATCTTCGGCGGCACCGTGGTGGTGGAGGATGGGCACCGGCGCATCATCCGGGACACGGATCTGGGCGACTTCACGGTGGAGCTGGACTGGCGCCTGGCCCATGGCGCGCCGGCCCTGGCCCCGCCCTTGGCCCTGCCCCTGGACCGCGTGCCGGACGCGCTGCGGGAGAGGGTGGGCGATGTGGGCAGCCTGGTCATGCCGTTCGAGATCGTCTGTCCGCCCATCCCCCTGGCCCGGATCGGGGAGCTGGACCGGCTGGTCGATCACCTGCGCCGCCGCGGCGGAAAAGGGACGGAGGCGCGGTTCTTCTATGCCTTCGGCCTGCATTTCAATGTGGAGGTGGGGCGGCGGGACGTGACGGCGCTGCTGCACCTGCTGCGGGCCTATCTGCTGCTGTCCCCCTGGCTGCGGGACCAGCTTGGCGTGGCCCTGGCAAGGCGGGTGGCGCCCTTCGTCCACCGTTTCCCGGACGGCTATGCCGATCTGGTGCTGGCCCCCGGCTATGCCCCCGACCTGACCGGCCTGATCCTGGATTACATCAGCTGGAACCCCAGCCGGAACCGGGAGCTGGACCTGTATCCCCTGTTC
>JBJOKR010000048.1:0-24295 GCA_046045995.1 Pseudomonadota bacterium
GCCCACAATCCAATCCAGCACCGCGCCGACCGCGCCACCGAACCGCGCATCCGCCCCCAGGCAATCCCCATTCAGATCAACGCTGGTGAATAGGACGGGATAGCCTTTTCGGTCCACCTGGTCTGGGGCCATTGATGGCAGATCCTGTTCCAGAGCCTTGGCCGTGGCTGATGGCACCAGGTCGACCTGGGTTCTGATCCCGCCACCCTTTGATTTGGCCGAACTTCAGGAAGGTGGCGGTGCCAGGGCGGGGTGGGGTTGGCGGGACATGGCGGCCGGCCATCTTGGCGCTGTCGCGACCCCTTGCCGCCGTCACCCCGGTCACAGCCGGGTGCGCAGGGACAGGAGTTCGGGGAAGAAGCTGAGGTCGAGGGCCTTGACCAGGTAGCTGACACCACCCGACCCGCCGGTGCCCGGCTTGTAGCCGATGATCCGTTCCACCGTCTTCATGTGGCTGAAGCGCCATTGCTGGAAACGGTATTCCAGGTCCACCAGCTTTTCCGCCAGTTCGTACAGGTCCCAGTTCCGCTGGGTGTCCTGATAGACGGCCAGCCACGCCGCCTCCACCCCCGGGTCCGGCTGATAGGGGCGGGACCAGTCGCGCTCCACCCGGTCGGGTGGGATCGCGAAGCCCCGCCGCGCCAGCAGGCGCAGGCATTCGTCATACAGGCTGGGTCCGTTCAGCGCCGCCGCCAGCCGGGCATGGACCGCCGGGGCGCAAGTGTGGACCGCCAGCATGCCCGGGTTCTTGTTGCCCAGAAGGAATTCCATCTCGCGGTATTGGTAGGACTGGAAGCCGGAGCTTTGGCCCAGATGGGGGCGGATACGGCTGTAATCGGCCGGTGTCATGGTGGACAGCACGTCCCAGCTTTGGATCATCTGGGCCTGCACCCGCGCCACCCGGGCCAGCATCTTGAAGGCGGGGCCCAGGTCATCGGCGCGGACGCGGTCGATGGCCGCCCGCAACTCATGCAGGGACAGCTTCATCCACAGTTCCGATGCCTGGTGGATGATGATGAACAGCGGCTCGTCATGTTCATCCGACCGGGGCTCCTGGGCACCCAGGATCAGATCCAGCCGCAGATAGGCGCCGTAGCTGAGATCCGGCTCCAGATGCAGGCCTTCGCCGCTCAGGTCCACCAGGGCGCCATGGCCGAAGGGGCAGGTGGGGGGGGAACCGGTCATGTCACGGCCCCCTTCCGCTGGAAGGCGGGATCGCGCCAGGCCCCCGTCTCCATCACATCGGCCAAGGCGGCGGCCGCATCGAACACATCCACATGGCGGACATAGGCCGGGGCGAAGCCGAAGCGCAGGATGTCCGGTGCCCGGAAATCACCGATCACGCCCCGGGCGATCAGGGCCTGCATGATGGCGTAACCATCCGGGTGGCACAGGCTGACATGGCTGCCGCGCAGGTCCCGCTCCCGCGGGGTGGCCAGGGCGAACCGGCCGGGGCAGAACTGCTCCACCAGGGTCATGAACAGGTCGGTCAGGACCAGGGATTTGGCACGCAGGCGGCGGATATCGGCCCGTTCCATCAAGGCCACCCCTTCCTCCAGCGCGGCCATGGACAGGATCGGCGGTGTCCCGCACAGAAGGCGGGCCATGCCCGGGGCGGGCGCGTAGTCATCGCTGAAGGCGAAGGGGGCGGCATGTCCCATCCACCCGGAAAGCGGGCTGCGCAGCCCCTCCTGGTGGCGGCGGGCCACATACAGGAAGGCGGGTGCCCCCGGCCCGCCATTCAGGTACTTGTACCCGCAGCCCACGGCCAGATCGGCCCCGGCCTCCCCCAGCCGCACATCCAGGGCACCGGCACTGTGGGACAGGTCCCACAGGGTCAGGGCGCCGGCCCGGTGGGCGGCGGCCGTCAGCCCGGCCATGTCATGGACCCGCCCGGTCTTGTAATGCACATGGGTCAGCAGCAGCAGCGCCACCCTGTCGTCCAGGGCGTCCGCCAGCCCGTCGGCGGGCACCAGCCGCAGCTCCACCCCATCGCCCAGCAGGTCGCGCAGGCCCTGGAGGATGTACAGGTCGGTTGGGAAATTGCCGGGTTCGGACAGGATCACCCGCCGCCCGGGCCGCAGTTTCAGCGCCGCCGCCGCCAGCTTGAACAGGTTGACCGACGTGCTGTCGGCCACCACCACCTCATCCGCCGCGGCACCGATCAGACCGGCGATCCGGCCACCGATGCGGGCGGGCAGGTCGATCCAGCCGGCGCTGTTCCAGCTTCGGATCAGGTCATGGCCCCATTCCTGCGTCACCGTCCGGGCGATGCGGGTCCGTGTCGCCTTCGGCAGGGCGCCGAGGGAGTTTCCATCCAGATAGATCACCCCGTCGGGCAGGTCGAATTCCCCGCGCAGATCCGCCAGGGGGTCGTCCCGATCCAGGGCTTGGCAATGGGTGCGGTCAAGGGTCATCGGCGGTCCGGCATCCGGCTGGGTTGGCGTCGGTCGCAATGATATCCCGGCCGGGGGGAAACATTGTCTCGATTTACCTTGCCACAGGAGGTTCGCGGGAACATTGTTCCGCAGTCTGACAATTGGGGAGAACGCACCCATGGATGCCGCCGACCGCCGGCTGCTGTCCTTCCTGGAGACCCGGGCCCGCGCCTCCTTCGCCCAGGTGGCGGAGGCTGTGGGCCTGTCCAAGACGCCCTGCTGGAACCGGGTCCAGGCGATGGAACAGGCGGGCATCATCACTGGCTACCGCACGGACCTGGACCGGGGTGCGCTGGGATTGCAGATCCTGGCCTTCGTGGATGTGGCGATCGACCTGGGCCAGCACCAGGCATTCGAAGCCGCCCTGGCCGGGGTACCGTCGGTGCTGGAATGCCACACGACGGCGGGCAGCTTCGATTATGTGCTGCGGGTCGTGGCGCGGGATGTCGCCGCCCTGGACGATCTGCTGCGGGTGGAGTTGAGCCGCCTGCCGGGCGTCAAGACCTTCTCCACCCGGATCTGCCTGAAGACCATCTTCCAGTCCCGTCCGGTCACCGCCTGCCTTCCGGCGGGCGGTGTTTAGAGCTGTTTTCGGTTGACCGAAAACAGCTCCGGCGGCGACTGCCGCCGCGCCGCCCGTGCGGCGTAGCCAAGCTGCGGATGCAGCGCCGGCGAGTGAGGAAAACGAGAGGCCTGGAGCGTGTTTCCGATCAGCGGAAACACGCTCCAGGCCGGTCACACGTTCACGCAGCACCCAGGCGCAGGTGGCGGACGGGGCGGCCGGGGGTCAGGGCGGCGGCGGCGCGCAGGATGCCCTGGGCGTCGATGCCGTGGTGGCGGTACAGGTCGGCGATGGTGCCGGTCTGGCCGAAATGCTCCACGCCCAGGGCCCGTGTGCGGTGGCCATGGACGGCACCCAGCCAGCCCAGTGTCGCCGGGTGCCCGTCCACCACGGTCACCAGGCCGCAATGGGGCGGCAGCCCTTCCAGCAGCCGCTCCGCGTGGGAGCGGGCATGCACCAGGCCCCGTTCACGCGCCCGCTGCGCCGCACTCCACCCCGCATGCAGCCGGTCGGCGGAGGTGACGGCCAGAAGGCCGACATCGCGCCGATCCTCCCCCAGCAGCCCCACAGCCTCCACCGCCTCCGGTGCCACGGCACCGGTATAGGCGACCACCAGGCTGGCATTGGGACCGGGGCGGCGCAGCCAATAGGCCCCGTCGATGATCTCCCGCCGCGTGTCGGGCTCCAGCGTGCGCAGCGGCTGCTCCAGGGTGCGGGAGGACAGGCGGAGATAGACCGATCCCCCCGTCTCATCCCGCAGCCAGCTCCGCTCATCCGGCTCCCCCTCCCCGTCCCGCTGCAGGTAGTCGAAGGCCCAGCCCATGATCACCGCCAGCTCATCCACGAAGGCCGGCTCGAAATAGGCCAGCCCATCCTGGGCCATGCCCACCAGGGGCGTGCCGATGGACTGATGCGCCCCGCCCTCCGGCGCCAGGGTCACGCCCGACGGTGTCGCCACCAGCAGGAAGCGGGCATCCTGGTAGCAGGCATAATTCAACTGGTCCGCACCGCGGTAGATGAACGGGTCGTAGACCGTGCCGACGGGCAGCAGCCGCTCCCCGAACAGGGAATGGGACAGGCCCAGGGCGGACAGAAGCAGGAACAGGTTCGATTCCGCGATCCCCAGTTCCAGATGCTGCCCCTTCGGCGAAAATTCCCAGGCATAGGTGGACGGGATGCGCTCCTTCCGGAACAGGTCGGCCATGGCTTCCCGGGCGAACAGCCCCCGCCGGTTCACCCATGACCCCAGGTTGGTGGAGACGGTGACATCGGGGGAGGTGGTGACGATCCGCCCGGCGAAGGGGCCGTCGCCGCGCCCCACCTCATTCAGGATCTGGCCGAACCCCGCCTGGGTGGACAGGCTGCGCCCCGCCGGCACGGGCAGGCTTTCCGGCACCGGCACGACGGGCGCGGTGTAGCGGCGGGCGCCCTTGGCGAAGAAGGGAACCCGCTCCAGGAACGCCTCCACCCGGGCTTGCGGCAGCGACATGCCTTCGAAACGGTCCCATTCATGGCCGGGGCGGATGCCGCGGGCGCTGCGGTATTCCTCCATCTGCTGGGGCGTCAGCAGGCCGGAATGGTTGTCCTTGTGCCCGGCCAGCGGCAGACCGAAGCCCTTGATGGTGTAGGCGATGAAGCAGACCGGCCGGTCATGGGTCCGGGCTTCTGCGAACGCCTCCAGAAGGCTTTCCATGTCGTGGCCGCCCAGATTGCCCATCAGGGCCGCCAGTTCCCCATCCGACCGGCGCGCGATCAGGGCGCTGACATCCCCCTGGTCGCCCAGGTCATCCATCAGGCGCTGGCGCCAGGCGGCACCGCCCTGGAAGGTCAGCGCGGAATACAGCGGGTTGGGACAGGTGTCGATCCAGGCCTTCAGCCGGTCGCCGCCCGGCTCCGCGAAGGCGGCCTGCATAAGCCGGCCGTATTTCAGGATCACCACATCCCAGCCGAAGGTGCGGAAGATGCTTTCGAACCGCTCCCACAGCCCGTCGCGGATCACCGCGTCCAGGCTCTGCCGGTTGTAATCGACGATCCACCAGGTGTTCCGCAGCCCGTGCTTCCAGCCTTCCAGCAGGGCTTCGAAGATGTTGCCCTCATCCATCTCCGCATCGCCGACCAGGGCCACCATCCGCCCCTCCGGCAGGTCGGGCGCCCAGCCGCGGGCCTTCAGGTAATCCTGCACCAGGGAGGCGAACAGCGTCTGCGCCACGCCCAGGCCGACGGACCCGGTGGAGAAATCCACATCGTCCACATCCTTGGTGCGCGACGGATAGGACTGCACCCCCTTGTAGGCCCGGAACCCCTCCAGCTTCTCCCGGCTCTGCCGGCCCAGCAGGTACTGGATGGCGTGGAAGACGGGCCCGGCATGGGGCTTCACCGCCACCCGGTCCTCCGGCCGCAGCACAGCGAAATAGAGCGCCGTCATGATCGTGGTCAGGGAGGCGCAGGAGGCCTGGTGCCCACCCACCTTCAGCCCGTCATCGTTGGGGCGGATGTGGTTGGCGTTGTGGATCGTCCAGGCCGCCAGCCAAAGGATCTTGCGCTCCAGCTCCCCCAGCATGTCCAGGTCGGGCGCGGGGGCCGAGGGGGCAGAGGATGATGCCGCCTGGGAAACGGCCTTGGATGCTGACGGGATGGTGGATGACAGGCTGGACATGATCCGGGGGCCCCTAGGGTGACGGCCCGGCAATGGTAGCAGCGGCGGCCCGACAAGTCCCTGCGAAGAAGTGCAGCGGCGGCCGCCGCCGGCCCGGCCGTCGGAACATCCGACCGTTCGACCTACACGATGCCCAGATCCGCGAAGGTGCGGCGGTACTGCGTTTCATAGGCGTCGTAATGTGTGGCGAGTTCGGCGATGTTGCCCGCCTCCGTCGTCAGGACCGTGCCGTTCTGGGTCAGCCGCTGCCCATTGTCCCGCAGGGCGCCCCAGGCGAAACCGACCGGATCGGACCGCCCCTCCCAGATCCCCAGCAGCAGGAGCTGCAGGATACGGTTCACAGCAATCCCACCGCCGGTTACGGGGGACGCAAGATAGCCGAGATCATCGGAGATCCGCGCCTGCCGGCATACGGCCAGATTGAAGGCGCGGGCGCTGCGCGACCGCTCCGCTTCCCCGGCCGCGGGGAGACAGGGCTGCACATACCCCGCACCGACCAGCACGATCACCGCCTGGCGCAGCCGTGCCCAGCCCAGATCGGCCACAAGGGGGTCGCGCATCAGCTCCGCGACGGTGACCGGACCCTGTTCAAGACCGGCCAGGATCGGCCCGAAAACCTCCGGCTGGAGGTTGGCGTTGCCCAACAGGCAGGTGACGCTTGCCGGCACATCCGCACGCTGACGCATGAGTACCAGCCGAAGGTCAAGCCAGTGCTCCACCGCGGTCGCGGGTGGCAGTTCCACCGGTCCACGGATGAACACGTCCCGCCGGAATTGCCGGTTGATGATGTAGTCCCGGATCGCCTCCCGCCGCATCGGATCGCCAAGGGTGGAAAGCATGGCCTGCTGATCGGCTGTGAGGCTGAACGCATCCACATGGTCCAGCAGCTCCGCCGTGCCGATCCAGGTCAATCGGGCATCGGAAAGATCGGCCACCACATCGGCATGGAAGAACGGTGTCCAGTGCTGGCTGAAGAATTCATGGGCCAGGTATGTGCGGGATTGGCCCTTGATCAATCCCAGCCGGCCCTTGATCGCGGGGTTTGCCGTGAAATACCGGGCATCCAGCGCCTGAATCTGCTCCGCGAACCGCACGGCCTCCTCGACGCGCGCCAGGATCGGACCGGTGCCCGCCTCCGCCTGGTCGAAGAAAAGCCGGCGCAGGGGGATCGCCGCGGCCCATCCCGGCAGCGCGTTGTAGGAGATGTAGACCAGGCCGCCGGCCTTCAGGTGCCGGGCGATGAACGCCACGATGCACCGGCGGTTCTCCGGGCTGATCCAACTGTAGATCCCGTGCAGGACGATGATGTCGAACGCGGGCAGACCGGGTTCGTGGATGAAGTCGGCGAAGCTCCGGTCGTGGAAATGCACGTTCCTGGTGCCGGCAGCAGCGGCCAGGGCCCTGGCCCTGACGATATGGGACGGGTTGAAGTCCGTCGCATGGAATTCGATCTGCGGGTTTACCGCCGCCAGGAGATTGGTTGTGAATCCCTGGCCGCACCCAAGCTCGCAATAGGCCAGCGGCCCCTGGACCTCGGGCGCCTGCTGTCCCCGGGCCAGGGCGGCGAAGGCAAGGACCGCCGGCGTCAACTCCCCATAGAAGCCGAAGGTATAGCCGATCTCGGCGATATAGCCGGAGGTCCAGGAGCTCAAAGCCAGGCATCCAGGGTTAAGGCTGGCACGGGGTCGCCCGTTTGCCGGACCACCATACCCTTGTAGCCGATCCACCGATCGTCAGCCAGCATGGTCCGCCCCATTCAGCTGGCCTCCTGCCGTCGCCGGTCGGCGGCAGCATCATCGCCCTGGCTGGTCCAGGCCATCCACATGGTGCGATAGGCATCCTCCACCTGCCGGGCGAAGCCGTCATGATCCGCCAGCGGGCTGGCCAGCAGACGGGCGCGCATCCCGGCGCGCAGCGTCGCCAGCCGCGCCCGGTCCATGGCCAGGGCAACGGCGCGGTCGACGTAATCCGCCGTGTCGGTGGCCACCAGCTCCGCCAGCCCGCAGCCGGTCAGCAGGCTGGCCGTCACCCGGCCCACATGGTTCGATCCCGCCAGCGTCACCACAGGCACCCCCATCCACAACGCTTCGCAGCTGGTCGTCGTGCCGCTGTAGGGGAACGGGTCGAGCGCGATGTCGAGGCGGTCATAGGCGCGGAGATGGTTCTGCTGGTCAGGCAGGAACGGAAGAAGATCGATCCGGTCCTCTGCGATGCCATGCCCGGCGAACAGGCCCGCATAGCGCCTGTGTGTCGCGGCATCGGCGAAAGACCGGCTTTTCAGCATCAGCCGCGCGGTCGGCAGACGGTGCAGGATCTGCGACCAGACGGCCACCACCTCCGGCGTGACCTTGGCATTGTTGTTGAACGACCCCAGGGTGATGACGCCGGTGCGGACACAAGGGGGAACCGGCTGCACCTCCGCCTGCACGGGCGGCCGGAATGCCAGGAAGCCGCGGGGCAGGCGCACCAGCGTCTCCAGATGCCGGCGGTCTGCGTCGCCCGGCGGATCGGCGATCGCGTCGGTCAGGCGGTAATCGATGGCGGCAAGCCCGGTGGTGTCGGGATAGCCCAGCCATGAGACCTGGACGGGTGCCGGCTTCCGCGCGAACAGCAGCGGGCGCGCATCGGCGGTATGGCCGCTCAGGTCGACCAGGATGTCGATCCGATCCGCGGTGATGCGTGCCGCCGCTTCCTCATCGGTCGCCATGACCAGCGAACACCAGTGTCCGGCGATCGCCTGGAACCGCCGTGTGGTCGCATCCTGGCGGCGGGAGATCGCATAGCAGAAGATCTCCACCGCGGACCGGTCATGGGCCCGCAGCAACGGCTCCAGGAAGCAGGCCACGGCGTGGTTGCAGAAATCGGGGGAGACATAGCCGATGCGCAGACGGCGCGAGGGGGTGCGGTCGTTGGCGTGGATGTGGCCGGGCGGCGGCCCAAGGCCGGCCGCATGCCGCTCCCCCCAATGGCGATGGGCGCGGAAGATCACCTCCGGCGGCACATGGGGCGTGTAGTGCAGCGCGAACAGGAGATTGGAATGCAGGACGGCCAGGGTCGGGTGGCGGTCCAGCCCATGCTGGAACAGGGTGATGGCCTCGACCACCCTGCCCTGTTCCTTCAGCACTTCCCCCAGATTGACATAGGGCTGGGGCAGATGCGGTTGCAGCCGCAGGGCCGTGGCATAGCATTCCGCCGCCAGGGTCAGGTCCACCGCCGATTTGTGGATGTCCCCCAGATTGCTGTACGCCTCCCCCATGTCCGGCTGGAGACGGATGGCGCGGTGATAGGCGGCGGCGGCCCCCGCCGGGTCGCCGCTGTCGCGTAGCAGATTGCCCAGATTGAACCAGGCGCCGGCATAATCCGGGCGAAGCAGCAGGGCGATGCGCACCGCCCTCATCGCCTGATTCATCTGCCCGAGGTCGCAGAGCGCACAGGTCAGGTTGTTGTAGATCTGCTCATCCTGCGGCGTGGCCTGGAGGGCACGCTGATAGCAGTCAATGGCTTCCTCCCACCGCCGCTGCCGGCGGAGCAGGATCCCAAGATTGTTGCAGGCATGGGGATGGTTTGGCGCCTGCCGCAGCATGGCACGGTAGGCGGCCTCCGCGGCAACCAGATCGCCGGCCTTGTGCAAGGCCAGGGCGGCGTCCAGGTCATCGGTCATGGTCGCCCCCCTTCGTCCCCCGCATGAACCCCGCCTCCGCCAGGATGCCGCACAGCTTCCGCGCCGCCTGGTCCCAGGTGAAACGGCCAAGCAGGTGGCTGCTGGCATCCGGCAGGGTCCGGTCCCGTCCCTGGATGATATCCGTGATGATCGCGGCCGCCGCATCCTCATCCGGGTTCCACCAGTCCAGCCCGAAGAAGGGTTCCCACGGATCGCCGCTGTAGGGAAGATGGGCGGGGCCGATGGTGGAAGGGATCATGCGGGCGAAACGGTCGTCCAGGTAATCGACATAGGCGCTGTGCCGCGGCGCGATCAGGCCCAGCCCCATGGCGCCCGCCTTGGAGAGGGGGAGATCCCACCCCTCCCCATGGGACAGGCTCCAGTAACAGGTCGCCGCGCGGAACAGGCCGGTCATCTCCGCCTCCCCCAAGGCCTGATCGACCAGGACGATCGGTGCGGCCTGGGAAAAGGCCTTGCCGACATGGGCCTGGGTCTTGCGGACGATCTCCTGCAACGCCGCCCGGCCGGCAGCATTGCCGCCCTTGCCGGGCTTCAGGATCAGCACGGCATCGTCACCGGCGCTGGTGCTGCGCAGCCAGACGCGCAGCAACCCGTCCAGGTTCTTGCGCGGGATCGTGTCGGAGACATTGAGGAAGCGGTGGCGGAATTCGGACACACGCCGCCCCTGCCCGTCGACCAGGGTCAGGGGTGGGGCGTCGGCCGCCGGCTCCGGATCGACCCCCAGCGGGCAGACGCGCAGCCGATCCTCCGGAAACCCCCGGGACGCCCAGGCCAGGCGGGAGGATTCCGTGGGCACGATGACCAGGTCGCTGGCCATGCTCTGCCGGGCCCAGCTTTCGGAAATGCGGGGACCTTCGAACATGGTGTAGAGGATGGTGGCCAGACCGGGGATCGGCTCCACCGCCCGCGGCACCAGGATGTTGACGGCCGCCTTTGCCCGCACCGGGGCGGAAAGGGACTCGGTGTCCCATTCCTCATGCCCGAACACGCCGATCACCTGCAGCGGTACCTGTTGCCGCCGCAATGTCTGAATGTACCGGCGGCCCATATGGGCGTAGCCGCTGGCCGTGGCGAAGGGACCCCGCAGCACCAAGCCATCGGCAGCACCTGCCCCCTGCCCCGTCCCCTGCCCCGTCCCCTGCCCCGTCCCCGCCGCGGCCCGGCTTGCGGCGTGGTACCGCTGGCACCGGTTGGCAAGATCGATCGCCTCGGCATTGCCCGGCTCCAGGATCAGGGCGCGGCGGAGATGGGGCAGTGCCGCGTGCGGGCGCCCCTGCCGCAGCAGCACGGCGGCACGCTGCACATAGGCATAGGCCTTGTCCGGGCGCAGCGCGATGACCCCGTCCAGGATGCGGGCCGCGCGGTCCAGATCCCAGCCGGCCCAGGCCAGCGACTGGTTCACCCGTATCCCGTCATCCTGCGGTGACAGCCGCACCGCCCGCTCCGCCAGCCGGCAAGCCTCCCACCGGTCGCCCGTCCAGGTCAGGGCCAGCAGGCCCAGCCGGTCGAAGGCGACGGCGCTTGCCGGTTGCAGCACGACCAGATGGCGCAGATAGCGCATGGCCGCCTTGTTGTCACCGGCCTGCAGATGGGCCAGGGCAAGGTTCGTCACCAAGCCGACATCCATCGGCCAGCGGCCCACGGCGGTGGCCAGGGCGGCGATGCCCCGGGGCACCTGTCCGGCCGACACGAGACAGACACCCAGCAGGTTCCAGCATTCGGCATCGTCGGGGGCGCCGGCCACCGCGCGTTCGGCCGCCGCCGCCGCCGCCGCCATCCGGCCGGCCCGGTGGTGGGCGACCGCCTGGTGATACGCATCGTCCACGGCTCAACCGCCGACCGCTTCGATGAAGCTCTCGGCAAAGGCCCGCCAGGTGCGCTCGCCGCGGATGAAGTCACGGGCGCGCGCGGCACAGGCCCGGGCCGCGGCGCGGTCGGTGTAGAGGGTCTCCAGATGCGCCACCACCTCCTCGACGGTGGAATGGCTCCAGCCACGACGGTGGCCCGATGGGTCGGCGACCGGTGTCTGCTGCCGCAGCGGCAGGCAATTGCCGTCGCGGATCAGATCAAGATGCCCGGTATTGGCCGACAGGATCACGGGAACGCCACACGCCATCGCCTCCATCGCCACCAGATTGGTCGCCCCTTCGCACCGGTTGGGAAAGACCGCGGCATGGCATTCGGCCAGGATCGGGGCGATCTGCGGCCGGGCCAGGAATCCTAAGTCGATGAAGGCATCCGCCGGAACCCCATGCGCCACGGCCCAGTCGGTGATCAGCAGCCGGTGATGCGTCGCGTCGATGCGCGGGGCGATCGGCGTCAACGGGGATTCGGCGATGTCGGCGGAGGTGTGCGGCCAGGCATTGTGCCAGGCGGTGACCAGCAGCGCATCGGGATGCCGGGCGTGGAATTCCCGGAAGGCGACCAGAACGACGTCCTGTGCCTTGCGGAATTCCATCTTTCCGCCGGAGAAGACGACGAAGCGGTCGCCGAACAGGCCCGTCGGGGCCAGCAGCGGCATTTCCGTCGGGTCCACGCCCTGGAACGCCAGCCCGATCTCGGTGAACCCCTCCTCCAGCAACAGATCGCGGTTATAGGTCGAATGCACGACCAGCCGGTCATACTGCCGCGCCCGGTCCATCACCGCCGCACCGAAGCCCGTATTCTCGAACGCGATGACACCGATGTTGCGGGCTCCCCGGTAAAGCGATGACGGGGGGCCAGGCTCGAACCCATTCCCCAGGGCGTGCAGGACCGTGCAGTCGTGCAGCATCAGCGCCTTCCCCTGATACCGGGCCGACAGGGCCGTGATCTGGTTGTAGCCATCCATCAGCCCTTCCAGCTTGGCCCGGTTCTCCGGCCGGAGCGTGACCAGCCCGGGCTTCTCCAGCAACAGCGGTGGCCTGCCGCGGTCGACAAGGCACAGGGCGGTGTGGACGCCGACCAGCCCCCAGCCATGGATCTCCGTCAGCTGCCACGTCAAAGCCAGGTTACGCACCGCCACCTTTCCTTGCCACCATACCTCCCGCGTCCGCGTCCCGGACTATGATCCGAACAGGACATTGTTCGGGTTGGGACTGCTGTTGCTGAAGATGCTCAACAGCCTGATCTCCGTCGCCGCCACCCCGGCACTGTCATTGGTCTTGCTGACCATGTAGAGACCGGTATCGGTGGCGTTGCCGGCCAGGACCAGCAGACTGCCGCCGGCCTGCGGGTTGCGCAAGGTGCCGATGGCTGCCCGGATGCCTGCCAGACCGGCATCGTCCAGCGTGGCGATGCTGGTGGTCAGCCGCACGACCTCATCCGTGGCCAGATCGATCTCCCCGGTGCCGCGCGACGCCCCATCGGCAAGGCCGTTGCCGTTCCGGTCCAGCAGTGTCCGCAGGGGACCGGTGATCAGGATCTGGTCGGAACCGGCCTGGAAGTTGTCGATACGGTCGAAGCCCGAAACCGCCCCCGCCGCCGCACCGTCCCCCGGCTGGTCGAACACGATCTGGTCGGCGGCCGTGGCGGTCGACAGGGCGATCCGATCCGCCCCGGGTCCCCCGGTGAAACGGATGGATCTTGTGCCCGTGACCGCGACCATGTCCGCGCCGCTGCCGCCGATCAGGGTTTCGATCCCGCTTGCCAGGATGGTGACACCACCGCTGCCCAGGGTGATGACATCGCGCGACGCGCCCCCCATCAGGGTTTCGATGCCGGTGACATGCATCGTGGCGCCACTGTTGCCGGTGGTCACGATATCGATGCCGGCCCCACCTTGCAGTGTCTCCAGCCCCCGGACCAGGATGCTGTTGCCCGTATCGCCCAGCCTGACGGTATCGGACCCGGCCCCGCCGACAAGGATGTCGATGCCCTGGGCCATCACGGTGATGCCGCCGGCGCCCAGGAAGATCAGGTCTGTCCCCTGCCCGCCGACAAGGCTTTCGATCCCGGCGATCGCGGTCGTGGCACCCGATCCGGCCAGGGTCGCGATGTCCAGGCCGGTCCCGCCGGTCAGTGTCTCCAGGGCCGAGACGGCGATGTTGTTGCCGCCATTGCCCAGGGTGATCCTGTCGCTGCCCCCGCTGCCCAGCACCGATTCCACGCCGGACAGCCATAGGGTGTTGCCGAAGGCGCCGAAGATCACCACGTCGCGGCCGCCGTCGCCCACCAGGCTTTCCACCAGGGAGACCTGCGTCGTGGACCCCGCGGCCCCCGTGCTGGTCACCACATCCAGGGCGCCACTGCCGATCAGCGTCTCCAGCAGGGAGACCGCCATGGTGTTGCCCTGGCTGCGGGACAGGGTGACCACGTCGGTGCCCACGTTGCCGACGACGCTGGCAAAGGCGTCGACGCTGACCGTGGCGCCCGCGGCCGGCAGGAACAGGATGGCCCGGGTGACGGCGATGGTGAAGGTCTGCTCGCTGCGGGCCCCGCCGGCATCGGTGGCACGCACCGTCACGGCATGGCTTGCGGCGGTCTCGGCGTTCAGCCTGGACCCGTCGGCCACCCGGACCACGCCGGTCGCGGCATCGATGGCGAAGCGGCCGCCGGCGTCGTCGATCAGGCTGTAGGTGATGGTACTGCCGCTGAGGTCGGCGGCGGACACGGTCAGACCGACCAGGGTGCCGGTGGCGGCACCCTCCGCCACGGTGTTCACGGCGGCGTCCCTGTCCGTGGGGATGGCAAGCGGACTGCGCAGGGTCAGCACCCTTTCGCTGTTGGGCGTGCGCGGGTCCAGATCCGATGTCTGGACCGCCAACGTCCCCGTGGCCGCTGTTGCCCTGAAGAACAGCGAATCCAGCGATGCGTTGACATCGGCCGTCGGGCCGGTGATCCGGATGACCGTATCGCTGACCTGCGTCAGGACCGCGGCGCCGACGGCCGTGACAGAGACCGTCCCGGCTGTCGGCGTCAGGGTGACGGACAGGGTTCCGCTGTCCACATCGGACACGGTGATGCCCCGGACCGCCGTGGCGACACCGCGCTGGACGATGACGTCGGACGGAACCGTCGTGACCGGCGGCTGCAGGACCTGGATCGTGATCAGGTCGCTGTCGTTCGGCGTGGTCGCATCGCGATCGTCGGTCTCGATCCGCAGCGTGGCGGCCGGCTGGCCCGCCAGGCCGGTGAAGTTGATGGTCGCCAGCGACTGCCTCACAGCCGCCGTGGACCCCGCCACCTGCAAGACGCCCTGGCCCAGGGGGGTGATCGTGACATCGCCGAACCGGGTGAGATCGACCGCCCCATGGGTGGGCGTCAGGGTGACCGTCAGGGTCGGGCTGTCGGTATCGATCACACCGACACCGATGATCTCCCCGGCGATGCCGGCGACGACGATGGGATTGACCGGCAGGATGTTTTCCGGCGCCGCGGCGACCCGCAGGGCGACCGTCCGGGCATCGGTCTCCGGCGTGGTGGCGTTTCCAACGACGATCCGGAGCGAACCGCCGGTGGCACCGCTATTCGGCGTGAAGTACAGGCCAGCCAGGGTGGCGTTCACATCCGCCAATGTCCCGGTGAGCGTGACGGCGCCATTGGCCGTGGTTTGCGACGCCGGGCCGATCAGCGCGATGCTGCCCCCGGTGGCCGACAGCGTGACACGGATCGTCCCGGACCCGAAGGCGGCCACGCCGATGCCCGTGACGATGCCGGACCGGCCGGACAGGACGCTGGCATCGGTCGGCACGATCAGGCGCGGTGCGGCCGGATCATCGTTCAGGATGGTGCCGCTTGCCTGGGGAACCAGAAGGTCGACGCCCGTGGACGGATTGCCGAGCGTGACGGTGAAGCGCTCATCCCCCTCGATGGCGTTGTCGCCGGTGACCTGGATGGTGATGGTCTTGACCGTCTCGCCTGCGGCGAAGCTGACCGTTCCGCTGGGCAGCGTGCCGCCGAAATCGGCGGCGTCCAGGCCGGAATTGCCGCTGACGGTATAGGTGGCGCTGGCGGTGCCCGACCCGTTCCCGGTACGGGAGACCTGGAAGGTGAGCAGGGTCGTGCCGCTGTCCCCCTCCGACCTGACCGCATCCAGGGCCGTGATCGACAGGCGTTCGGGAATGACGGTGCCGACCGTGGCCCCGGCCACCGCGCTGTCCAGGTTGGTGCCGGTGAAGGCGGCCAGGGCCGCATCCAGGTTGCCAGCCCGCACACCGCTGCGCAGCGCGTCCGCGGCGGAGCCTTGGGCGACCACCTGCGTCCGCGCAACCTCCGTCAGGGCGATCAGCGGATCCGGATTGGCCGCGACGATGTCGACCTTGCCGTTGCTGGACGCGATGATGGACCCGGCCGCGGCGGACAGGTTGTCGACACGGGCGGCATCGACCAGGGGCAGTTTGGCAGCCGCCCGCCGCAGGATGTCGGCAAGCACGGTGCTGTTCGCCAGGTCAAGCCTGGTGCCCGGCGGAAGGGCGCGGATGGCATCGGCCACGCTGTCGATGACGGCCTGACCGATGACGCCGACCGGGATCGCCGCCGTGGCGGCACCGGTCAGCACGGCGGATCCCTGGACGAACAGATTGGCCAGCTTCACGGCTTCGGCCTGGGCACGGACCGCGGCCGTGACGGTGGGCGCAGCGGCCCCGGCGGTGGTCGCCGCCCGCAGCGGATCGGTCGTCAGAAGGTCGAACCCGGCGGCGATCCCCAGCGCCGTCTTCAACTGGCTGGAGGCGGCCAGATTGGCGGCATTGCCGGCCTGCCGGCCGGCCAGCCCCACGATGATGCTCGTCAACGGGTTGATGACCGTTGCCCGCTCCGGCGCCTGGTAGACGCCGTCGAAGGACAGACCGGTCGATATGTCCCTGCCCCCGATCATGACATAGGGGCCGCTGCCGCCCGCGATCTCATAATTGCCCGCGACATCGGTGATGGATCGGACCTCACCTGTATCCAGCAGGCCGTTGCCGTTGGCGTCGGCGAAGACGGTGGCGCCGCTGATGTAGCCATCGACGGACTTGCCGCGGACGAAATTGACCAGCACCCCGCCCAGATCGGCGGCACCTGCGGCAAAGCCGGGCACGGCGCTGTTCCCCGCCGCATCGGTGATGAGCGCGGCCGACGCGCCGGAGAACTGACCGGCGATGGAGATGCCGTCCCGGTCGGCGTCGCCCGGGCCGACGACATAGCGGAAGGTCAGCACAGTGCCGCCGGACCCGCCGACATACGTCGCCTGCCGGGCGGCCGTGCCGATCAGCAGATCCAGCACCGGTGCCCCGGTGACGGTCACCGCCTCGCTGAAGGTGACGGCAATGTCCAGGGCATCGCCGGGGAAATAGGTGCCGGCGGCGGGTGCGGCGACGGCCGTGACCTGGGGCGGCAGGCGTTCGCGGGTGGCATCCAGGATGACCCCCGTCGCCACCGCCGGGGAATTGATCCGCGGGGCCAGCAGCAGGCCGGACGCGGTCAAGCCTTCAAGCCGGACGGTGAAGCTCTCATCCCCTTCGACCAGGGAATCCCCGCGGACGAGGATGGTGATCTCTTGGCTGGACTGGCCCGGGTTCAGGGTCACGGTGCCCGATGGCAGCACATCGCCGGCAAAATCGGTCCGATCGATCCCGCCACCCCCGTCGACCCGCCAACCGATGCTGACGGTGCCGTCGGTCGCCGGGCTCTGCCCCGCGGTACGGCTGATGACGAAGGTATAGGCGACCATACCGCCCGATCCGGCCGTCGGTTCCGCCTGGACCGAGGCGGAGCCCCCCGCGACGGCGATGCCGATCAGCTGTTCCTCGGCGATCGTGATGTCGACGATGCCGATGACGGCATCCTGTCCGTCCGAAACCGTGTAGGTCAATTGACCGGCCGCACCGGAGAAGCCGGGATCGACCCTGAATGACAGGCCCGCCAGATCCGCCGATGAGATCAGATCGCCGGAGGAGACCACTCCCCCGTCGGCCCGCAGCAGGACACCATTGCCCGGCAGCGCGCCGATGGTCACCGCCAGCGGATTGCCGTCCGGATCGGCCGGGATATCGATCGACAGCCCGATCGGGCCGGAGTTCTTGGCGATGGTGACAAGCTTTGGGGCCTGGACGATCGGATTGTTGTTCTCCCCGTCGATGGTGACGGTGACCGTCGCGGTGGCGGTGAGCCCCGCCTTGTCGGCGACGGTGTAGGTGAAGCTGTCCTGCCCGGTCGCCCCGTTCCGCAACGCCGTGAAGGCGCCGTTGGTGTCATAGGTGTAGGAGCCGTCGGCATTCACCTGGACCCGGGCGCCCGACGACAGGGTGACGACCTGACCGACCGAGGCCGTGCCGTTGACGCCGACGACGGTGCGCGTGTCGCCCGGATCGATGTCCGTGTCGTTGGCCAGCAGGCCGGGCCCGGAAACCGTGAGGATCCCCGTTTCCCGGATGCGGCCGGCATCGTCCCGGGCCGACGGCGCCTGGTTGACGTCGGTGATACCAAGGGCGAAGGTCTGGGTGGCGCTGAGCCCGGCCTTGTCGGTGGCGGTGACGCTGATCTCCAGGGCACCGGCATCCAGGAAACCGGGCGTGCCCGCGAACCGGCGCGTCGCCCCATCGAAGCTGAGCCAGGCCGGAAGGGCCGATCCATCGGCCCGCGCAGCCGTGAAGGTCAGCGTGTCGCCGGCATCCACATCGACAAGGGCCGTGGCGGGCAGACCGAAGGCGAAGGGCAGGCCTTCGGTCGCGGTCTGGGCGCCGATGCCGGTGACCGCGCGCGGGGCGTCGTTCACCGGCGTTGCCGCCAGGACGATCGTACCGGCCACCGGGGCATTGCCCGCGATGTTGTCGCTGATCGTCAGGGTGATGCGTGTGGACCGGTCGGCATCGCGTGCGGCCAGGAAGCTGGCGGTCGCCAGGGCGGCGTTGATGTCCGCCATGGTCCCGGTGGCCGTCCAGATGCCGGTGCCGGCGTCATAGGCGCCGCCGCCGACAATGGCGCCCAGTTGGGGATCGGCCAACTGGAGCGTGGCCGTCAGCGTGGCCGCGGCGGGTGCCTCTGTCAGGGTGGTTCCGGACAGGGATACGGCACCCGCATCCTCCACGAAGGTCACGGACCGGGACAGGCCGGTGGCAACGATCCGGGGAATGCCGATGATGAAGGCTTCAGCGCTCAGCCCGCCGGTCAACGCATTGCCCGCGGTATCGATGATGCCGGCAGCACCCAGGGTCAGGGCGACGGTGCCGCCGCCGACGATGTCGACGACCGTGACATCGTATGTCCTGTCATCCACGGCGGTGACATTGCCGATCCTGCCGGCCCCGGTGCCGGTGGTGGTCAGGCCGAACCGGGCCGGGGTGACCCCGCTCACCGCCTCACTGAAGGCGACCCGCCAGGTCAGGCTCGCCGCGGTCGGCAGGGGCGTTCCAAGCAGGGTGACCGCAGCCGCCACGGGGCCGGTCCGGTCGATCGTGACCGGGCTGGCGGCGCTGGCGGCACTGATCCGGCCGGTCGGGCCGGTGGCCGTCGCGCTGAACGCCCGCACCCCGGACAGACCGGTGGCGTCGACCGTGAACCGGTAGGCCCCGGTCGGGTCGGCAAGGGCGGTCAGACCCGATGGGGTTCCGTCGATCAGCAGGGCGACCGTGGATCCGGCCTGCGCCGTCCCCGTCAGCACCAACTGCCCCGCATTGGTGATGCCGTCCGTCGCAGACGCGCCGGCATCGCTGGCGGCGCTGAGCACGGGAGAAGTGGGGGCCGGCGGGGGCGGCAGCGCGACGATGCTCAAATCGAACCGCTGCTGGCTGACGCCGCCCTTGCCATCACCGGCCTGGACGATGATCGACCGGTCGCCGACGGTGGCAGGAGACCATTTGACGGTGTTGGCGACACTGACGACGCCTGTCGCCGCATCGATCGTGACAATGCCGCCCGCGTCATCAAGAAGGCTGTAGACGACCGCCGGGCCGTTGATGTCGACCGCGGCGGCGGTCAACCCGACCGGTGTTCCGCCCGCGGCCCCTTCGACCACGCTGTTGGCCGTCGCGTCGGTATCCGTGACCGCGGACGGCGGGGCGTTGGTGACGGCGATGGTGAAGGTCTGGGTGCTGACACCGCCCTTGCCGTCACTGGCCTCGGCCGTGATGGTGTGGCTGGTCCCGGTTTCGAAATCCAGCTTCCCTGGATCCGCGACCGTCACCACACCGGTCTTGCCGTCGATGGCGAACCGCCCCCCGGCATTGTCCGTCAGGGCGAAGGTCAGGGGTGACGCGCCGGGATCGCGCGCCGAAACCGTCAGGCCGACGGCGGTCCCGGCCGCAGCCCCCTCAACAACCGCATTGCTTGCCCCGTCGCTGTCGGTGGGCGCCAGCGGTGCCGCATTCGTGACGGCGATCGTGAAACCTTGGGTGCTGGTGCCGCCCTTGCCGTCGCTGGCCTGCACGGTCACCCGGTGGCTGGCCGATGCCTCGAAATCAAGCTTGCTGCCGTCGGCGACCAGGATCACCCCGGTCTTGGCGTCGATGCTGAACCGGCCGCCCGCATCGTCGGTCAGGCTGAAGATGGGCTGCGTCCCGCCCGGATCGCTGGAGGTGGCGGTGATCCCCACCGCGGTTCCGGTTTCCGCCCCTTCGGCCACGCTGTCGGCGGTACCGTCGCCGTCCGCGGGGGTCGATGGATTGCGGTTGGTGACGGCGATGGCGAAGGTCTGGGTGCTGACACCGCCCCTGCCGTCGCTCGCCTGCACGGTGACGGAAAGGCTCTCCGCCGCTTCGAAGTCGAGTTTGGTGCCGTCCTTGACGCTGACCACACCGGTGGTCGCGTCGATGCTGAACCGGCCCCCCGCATCATCGGTCAAAAGATAGGTCACCGCCGGCCCGTTGGGATCGGTGGCCGCGGCGGTCAGCCCGACCAGGGTTCCGGCCGCGGCCCCTTCGACCACACTGTTGGCCGTGGCGTCCGTATCCGTCGGCGTCGTTGGCAGGGCGTTGGTGACGGCGATGGTGAAGGTCTGCGTGCTGACACCCCCCTTGCCGTCGCTGGCCTGGGCGGTGATGCTGTGGCTGGTGGCGGTTTCGAAATCCAGCTTCCCGGCATCGGCGACCGTCACCACACCGGTCTTGCCGTCGATGGCGAACCGCCCCCCGGCATCCTGGGTGAGGCTGTAAATCAGGGCCGCTCCGCTGGGATCGGGGGCGGACACCGTGATCCCGACGGCTGTACCGGCGGCCGCCCCCTCCAGCACGGTGTTCGTCGCCCCATCGGCATCGACCGGGACCGGCGGCGCGACATTGGTCACCGTGACGGTCAAGGCTTGGCTGGTTGACAGGACGCCGTCATCGGCCTTGACCGTGATGCTGTGGCTCGTCGCCGTTTCGAAATCCAGCAGGGACCCGTCGCGGACCGTCACCTGTCCGGTCGACCCGTTGATCTGGAACCGGCCGCCCGCGTCATCCGTCAGGGTGTAGGTCAGGGTGCTGAAATCCTGCGCCGTCACGATTCCGACCGCCGAACCGTTCACCGCACCTTCGGCAACGGTCAGGGTGCCGGCAAGGGAGGCCGGGGCGATGGTATCGACCCGGTGGGTACCGCCAGCGACCACCGCGGCGGCGATCGGGTTGCCCGCAAGGTCACGGACCCCGGTTCCAGCGCCCGCAAAATCCAACCGAAGATCGGCTTCCCCGGCGATACCCTGGACCGTCACCGTATAGGTGGTGCCCGTCCCTGTCACACTGAGGACCTGACCCGACAGCGTGCGCGGCGGGTTGGTCGTGTTCGTCAGGATGAAGTCGGCGGCATCCACGCCGGTCACCGCCTCGGCGAAGGTGACACCGAAGGTCACCGTGTTGGCTGCCTGGTTGGATGCCGATGACAGCGCCGACGACGCGATGGTGGGCGCGGTCGTGTCCACCTTGATGATGGTGGATCCGCTGCTTTCCGTGACCAGCAGATTGTCCAGCGTCAGGCCTGCGCGACCTGTCAGCGTCACGGTGGTCGTGCCGCCGATGGTCAGGACGGCATCGCCACCACTGTTGCTGATCGACATGTTGTTTTCGGCGACGACCGTGCCGCTGATCCGGATAGTCTCCGTTTCCGCGATATCCGTGATCGTATCGCCATTGGTGATGTCGAACGCATCGATGCCGGCCCCGCCGGTCAGGCGGTCGCTGCCATCACCGCCGATCAGGGTGTCGTTGCCCGCACCGCCGATGAGCGTGTCGCTGCCGGACCCGCCGTCCAGATGGACATCCGTGACACCGGACGCGATGAAGATTCCTGCCCCGGCCGACGCCACCTGGATCACGTCGGACCCGGTGCCGGCCGTCAGGGTTTCGATCAGCCAGGTGGTCAGGGTGTTGCCGCCCGTCGCCAGGGACACCCGGTCCAGCCCGGCGCCGCCGACCAGCGTTTCCAACTGCGCGACCAGCATGGTGGACCCGCCGGTGCCGGTCCCTGTGACGATGTTGGTGCCGGCATTGCCCACCAGGGTTTCAAGCTGGGAGACCGCCATCGTGAAGCCGGCGGTTCCGACAGACGTGATGACGTCCGTGCCACTGCCACCGGTGACGGCTTCCAGCAAGGAGATCGCCATGCTGGTTCCGCCGGCACCGATCTGGACGATCTCCTGACCGGTATTGCCGATCAGCGTCTCCAGCAAGGACACGAACAGGGAGGACCCGACCGTGCTTGCCAGCGTGGCGGCTTCGACGGCGTTGCTTCCGGTGAGGGTTTCCAGCAGTTCGACCGCGACGCTGGATCCCCGGGTGTTGGACAGGGTGACGACGTCCTTGCCGACTTCACCGATGATCGTCTGGAAAGCGTCCACGCTGACGGTGGCGCCGATGGAGGGCAGATACAGGATCGTCGCGGGGACGAAGATGGTGACCGTCGTCAGCGCGCCACCCAGGGACAATGTCTCCGTCGGCGTGTAAACGGTCTCAAGCCCCTCCACGACGATGGTGGCGCCGGTGTCCGTGAAGGTGACGACATCCTCACCCGCACCGCCGATCACGGATTCAAGGCCTCTCGCACTCAGCGTGTTGCCGGTGCCGGCCCCCAGAACAACCCGGTCGACCCCGTTTCCACCGATCAGGGTTTCGATGCCTGTCACGGTGACACTGGTCACCAGCGATTCCCGCAACGTCACGGCGACGGTCTGGCCAGTATCCGTGTCCAAGGTGAAGTCGCCGGTTTCCTGCTCCCGGATCGTCTCCAGGAGGGTGACCACCTCTTTGCCGGCGCCGCCGATCAACGTTTCCAACAGGCCAACGGTCGTGGTGTTGCCCCCCGTCGCGGCGCTGGAAAGGGTCACGTTGTCAAGCCCGCTGGTCCCCACCAGCGTCTCCAGGGCTTCGACCTGGATGGTGCCGCCCGTACCCCCCAGGGCGACAATGTCGGTGCCGGTGCCCCCCGTCAGGGTTTCAAGCAGGCTCACGGTCAGGGTGCCACCCCCGGTCCCGGAGATCACCACCTGGTCGGTGCCGGCACCCGCATCGATGCTGTCGTAGTTGACCAGACTGATGGTGTCCGCCGATGCGGACAGGGCCGCCACGTCGAAGCCGACGCCACCGATCAGTGTTTCGACCGCGCTGACATTGACCGTCACGCCCGTGCTGCTGCTGGTGGTGACAAGGTCGACCCCGGAACCGCCGATCATGGTTTCGATACTGGTGACCAGGATCTGGCTGCCGAGATTGCCCAACCGCATGACGTTGACGCCGGTCGTTCCGACCAGGGTTTCCACCAACGAGATGACCACCGTGGTGCTGGCGTCGCCAAGCTGGACCAGCACATCCGTGCCGCTACCGGCGATATAGGTTTCGATACCCGACACAGCCAGCGTGATGCCGTCAGCGGTGTTGCCCGTGACGAGATCCGTGTTGGATCCGCCGATCAGGGTTTCCAGCGCGCCGATGAATGCCGTTATTCCGTGTGTGGCCGACGTCAGCGACACGGCATCCACGCCGATCCCACCCAGCAGCGTCTCCAGCCTGAAGACCTGGAGGGTATTGCCGCTGCTGCCCAAGGTCAAAAAGTCGGTTCCCGACCCGGCGATCAGCGTTTCGACATTGGTGACCGTCGTCGTGTTGCCGCCCGCCAACAGGGTCACGACGTCGTTGCCCGCACTGGCGGTCAGCGTCTCCACTTGTGAAATGCTGATAGTGCTGCTGGTGGACAGGCTGACGATGTCAGTGCCCGTACCCCCGGTCAAGGACTCGACAGCGCTCACCAGCAGCGTGGTGCCATGGGTGCCGGTGGTGGTGACCACATTCGTTCCGGCACTGCCGATCAGGGTTTCGATCTGGGCGATGGAGAAGGTCGCCGCCGCCCCGACCGTCAGCACGTCGACACCGCTGCCACTGCCGATCAGGGTGTCCACCGCCGTGAAGGTCAGGCTGTTGCCATTGCTGGACAGCACGGCAACGTCCAGGCCGGAAGCACCGACCAGCGTCTCCACCAGGGAAATGGCCGTCGTCCCGCCCGACGCGGTGAAGGCCACGACATCAAGTCCGCTGCCGGCCGTCAGCGTCTCCATCAGTCTGATCGACACGGTGCTGCCGAAATCCGTCAGCGTGACGCTATCGGAACCGCTGTTGCCTATCAGCGTTTCAACACCGGAGAGGGCAAGCGTGCCGCCAAGGGTGGTGAGACGAAGGACATGCGTGCCGCTGCCGGCCGTCAGTGTCTCCAGCATGGCCACGACAACAGTGGCGCTGCTGTCGGCCAAGCTGACGATGTCGGTGCCGGCATCGCCGATCAGGGTTTCGACGGCCAGGACGGACAGGGTCGATCCGGCCGTACCGGTCCCGAGAATGGCATCGATACCGCCACTGCCCGTGACAGTCTCGAAGAGGGACAGGGCGAAGGTGCTGCCCGCCGCCACCGCCGCGATGTCGGTCCCGGCACCACCCGCCAGGCTTTCGATCAGGGAGACGGTGACGGTGTTGCCGGTGTTGGCCAGGATGGCCGTATCGGACCCGCTGCCGCCGATCAGCGTTTCCACAGCGGTCACGGACAGCGTGGTGTTCCGTGCGGCGACGAAGCCGACCACATCGGTGCCCGCACCCGCCGTC
>JBJOKR010000049.1:0-23701 GCA_046045995.1 Pseudomonadota bacterium
AGGTCTGGGACATCCTGGAAGAGGTGATCCGCGAGCATCCGGTCATGCTGAACCGGGCGCCGACGCTGCACCGCCTGGGCATCCAGGCCTTCGAGCCGACCCTGATCGAGGGCAAGGCCATCCAGCTGCACCCGCTGGTCTGCACCGCCTTCAACGCCGATTTCGACGGCGACCAGATGGCCGTCCACGTCCCGCTGAGCCTTGAGGCCCAGTTGGAAGCGCGCGTGCTGATGATGTCCACCAACAACATCCTCTCGCCCGCCAACGGCAAGCCGATCATCGTGCCCAGCCAGGACATCGTCCTGGGCATCTATTACATCACGATGGAACTGCCCGGCATGGTGGGCGAGGGCATGGCCTTCGGCTCCATCGGGGAGATCGAGCATGCGCTGGCGGCCAAGGCGGTCAGCCTGCATGCCAAGGTCCAGTGCCGGTACAAGACCGTGGACGACCAGGGCAAGCCGGTCACCCTGCGCGTGACCACGACCCCGGGCCGCATGCTGCTGTCCGAGATCCTGCCGCGCCACAAGGCCATCAAGTTCGAGACGATCAACCGCCTTCTGACGAAGAAGGACGTGCAGAACGTGATCGACACCGTCTACCGCCATTGCGGCCAGAAGGAGACGGTGATCTTCGCCGACCGGCTGATGAAGCTCGGCTTCACCAACGCCTTCAAGGCCGGCATCTCCTTCGGCAAGGATGACATGGTCATCCCCGCCGAGAAGGAAGCCCTGATCCGAGACGCCCAGGAGCGGGTGAAGGAATTCGAGCAGCAATACCTGGACGGTCTGATCACCCAGGGTGAGAAGTACAACAAGGTGGTCGACGTCTGGTCGGAAACGACCGAGAAGGTTGCGGCGGCGATGATGAAGGTCATCGAGCGGCCGAAGCCGGGTGTCGGCGTCAACTCCGTCTACATGATGGCCCATTCCGGTGCCCGTGGCTCCGCCGCCCAGATCAAGCAGCTGGCCGGTATGCGCGGCCTCATGGCCAAGCCGTCGGGCGAGATCATCGAAACGCCGATCATCTCGAACTTCAAGGAAGGCCTGACCGTGCTGGAGTACTTCAACTCCACGCACGGCGCCCGCAAGGGTCTGGCGGACACGGCGCTCAAGACCGCCAATTCCGGTTACCTGACCCGCCGTCTGGTCGATGTCGCCCAGGATGCCATCATCGTCGAGGACGATTGCGGCACCCTCAACGGCCTGACCGTGAAGGCGGTGATGGATGGTGGTGAGGTGGTGGTCCCGCTGGGTGAGCGCGTCCTGGGTCGCACCGCGACCAAGGACATCGTCCATCCGCTGACCGGCCACGTGATCGTGCCCCGCAACGGGCTGATCACCGAGAAGGAGGTCGAAGAGATCGACCGCGCCGGGATCGACGAAGTGGGCATCCGCTCCGTCCTGACCTGTGAGACCAAGGACGGTGTCTGTGCCAACTGCTACGGCCGTGACCTTGCCCGCGGCACGCGGGTGAACATGGGCGAAGCGGTCGGCGTCATCGCCGCCCAGTCCATCGGTGAGCCGGGCACCCAGTTGACCATGCGTACCTTCCACATCGGCGGCGCGGCACAGCGCGGTGCGGAGCAGTCCTTCATCGAGGCGACCCTGGACGCCAAGGTGATGGTGAAGAACCGCAACCTCGTCATGAACTCCGAGGGCGTTCCTGTCGTCATGGGCCGGAACTGCGAGCTGGCCCTGCTGGACGCGCTGGGTCGCGAGCGCGCCCGTCACCGCGTTCCCTACGGCGCCAAGCTGCACAAGGCCCTGATCGAGGATGGCGGCCTGGTGAAGAAGGGCGACCGTCTGGCCGAGTGGGACCCGTACACCCTGCCGATCCTGACCGAGCGTGAGGGTACCGTCACCTATGTCGACCTGGTCGAAGGCATCTCCTACCGCGAGGTGACGGATGAGGCGACGGGCATCAGCGCCAAGGTGGTGACCGACTGGCGCCAGCAGCCGCGTGGTGCCGACCTGCGTCCCCGCGTCACCCTGCGGGATGAGACGGGGGAGGTGGTGAAGCTCGCCAACGGTCTGGAGGCCCGCTACTACATGAGCGTGGACGCCATCCTGTCGGTGGAGAACGGGGCCAAGGTGCGGGCCGGCGACGTGCTGGCACGCATTCCGCGCGAAGGCTCCAAGACCCGCGACATCACTGGCGGTCTGCCCCGTGTGGCCGAGCTGTTCGAGGCCCGCCGTCCGAAGGACTTCGCCATCATCTCCGACCTGGACGGCCGGGTGGAGTTCGGCAAGGACTACAAGACCAAGCGCCGCATCGTTGTCCGCAACGAGGAAACCGGCCAGGAGCAGGAATACCTGATCCCGAAGGGCAAGCACATCTCCGTGCAGGAGGGTGACTATGTCCAGAAGGGCGACCTGCTGATGGACGGCAACCCGGTGCCGCACGACATCCTGTCGGTGATGGGGGTGGAGGCGCTGGCCAACTACCTCATCAACGAGATCCAGGACGTCTACCGGCTCCAGGGCGTGAAGATCAACGACAAGCACATCGAGGTGATCGTCCGCCAGATGCTGCAGAAGGTCGAGATCACGGATCCGGGCGACACCACCTTCCTGACGGGTGAGCAGGTCGATCGGGTGGAGTATGAGACCGAGAACGAGCAGGTGAAGCGCCGTCTGGCCGAAGGGGAGCAGGATCTCCGCTTCGCCCAGGCCAAGCCGGTCCTCCAGGGCATCACCAAGGCCTCGCTCCAGACCCGGTCCTTCATCTCCGCCGCGTCGTTCCAGGAGACCACCCGCGTCCTGACCGAAGCCGCGGTCCAGGGCAAGGTGGACAACCTGGAAGGCCTGAAGGAGAACGTGATCGTCGGTCGCCTGATCCCGGCCGGTACCGGTTCCGTCGTCAACCGCCTGAAGGCCATCGCCGCCGAGCGCGACCGTGCCCTGCAGCTTGCCGACGCGAATGCCGACACCCCGGCCCTGCCCGCCGACGGCAGCACGGCGACCGCCGCCGAGTAAGCCTTGTTCCGACCCCGGAACGACAAACGGCCGCCCGGGTCACCGGGCGGCCGTTTCGTTTGTGGAAGGATGGCGGGAAAAGAATAGCGGTGGAGGTGCCGAAAACCCCTCTCCCCTTGAGGGACAGGGAGGGAGGGTGAGGGGTAAGTCCCATGCACTGCCCTTGCGGACCCCTCACCCTCCCATACTGCGCCTGGGCCCCTCCCTCTCCCTCAAGGGGAGATGGGCTTTTTCGCCATTACCCCTGCACGCAGGCCTTCACCGCCGCTTCGATGTCCTGGCGTTCCTCCATGGCCCAATAGGCGTCGAAGTGGCGGTCGGTGACCATGATGTCGACGCCGTCGGCGGAGAGGCGGGCGTATTTGGCTTCGTCATTGGTCGCCGCGATCTCCCGGTCGCCGGACCAGAGGGTGGCGAAGATGGCGGGGATGCCGCGGCGTTCCAGCTCGTCCCACAGCTCCTTGTTCTCCCGGTTCACGCCGGTGAAGGCATAGATCCGGTCCTCCGGCACGCCGGCGGCGGCCAGCTCCTCCAGCGCCTCCAGCTTGGTGACGCCATAGGACATGGAGATGGTGGGGTCGGCCTTGGCGACGATGGCGGCTTCGGCGGCGTTGTCCACGATAATGGCGGTGTAGCGCTGCGCCCCCGCCTTCTGGACGATGGCAACGATCTCCGCCGTGTCCACCCCGCGCTTCAGGTCCAGCTGGATGATCGCCTGGCCCTTCGCCCAGGCCAGCGTCTCCTCCAGGGTGGCGATGCGCATGGGCGGGCGGGGGGCGAATCCAGTCTGGTCCCGCAGCGCCAGTTCCTTCAGCTCCGCCACCGTCTTCTCCGCCACCGGGCCGCTGCCGGTCGTGGTGCGGTTCAGGTCGCTGTCATGCATCAGGACATAGCCGTCCTTGGCCTTGACGATATCCAGCTCGATGATCGCCGGGATCTTGGACAGGGTATAGGCAAAGGTCTCGATCGCGTTCTCCGGGAAGCCGGGCTTCGGCCCGCCGCGATGGGCGGAGACGATGGTGGCCTTCTGGTCGACGATGCAGTCCAGGAACCCAGCCACATTCTCCGCCTTCGGCACCATCCGGATCGCCGGCTCCGGCAGGGCGGGGGCCGCCTGCTCCGCCGGCTGGGCGATCGCCGCGGCCCCGGCAAGGCTGAGCGCGGTGGACAGGGCGACGGCAAGAACAGAACGCTGGCGCATGATGGTGCTTTCCCCCTAGGATGCGATGCGCAGGAAGTGGGAAGACACCCCCGTCGGGTCAATCACCGGCACGGCGGTCACCGGCACTTCGAACTGCGGCTCGGCCCGCCCTGCACGGATGCGGGGTTGAGGCTGCGCAAACCGCGCAGCTGGCCGCTTGACGCCGACATCGACCATCCATATAGTCCCCCGACCGTTTTCGGGGGGCAGGCTGTAGTCTGCCTTCGTGTGGACTAGACGCTGCCCCAGTGACCATCCCCGGCCAAGGCCGGTGGCATGCAAGCGCGGAACCCCCCGGAAGTGAAATAGCCGCACCCGAGGCCCTGTTCGGACGGCGTTCGACGATCACCCCACGCGAGGCACTGGCGGCTTCGCCCATGGGTGATTTCGTCGTTCGGGCTGTCTCGGGAGTAGCACAGGACAGAACCTAGGAGAGTTTGAGATGTCTCGTCGTCGTAAGGCCGAGAAGCGGGAAGTTCTGCCGGATGCGAAGTTCGGTGACGTTGTGCTGACCAAGTTCATGAACTGCCTCATGTATGACGGCAAGAAGTCGGTCGCCGAGTCCATCGTGTACGGGGCCATGGATCGCATCCAGGAAAAGGCCAAGGCCGACAGCCTGCAGCTGTTCCATGACGCGCTGAACAATGTGCGTCCCTACCTGGAAGTCCGCTCCCGCCGTGTCGGCGGCGCGACCTACCAGGTGCCGGTCGAAGTGCGCTCCGAGCGCGCCCAGGCCCTGGCGATCCGTTGGATCATCGCCGCCGCCCGCGGTCGGTCCGAGGACACCATGACCGAGCGTCTGGCCGGCGAACTGCTGGACGCCGCCAATCAGCGCGGCACCGCGGTGAAGAAGCGCGAAGACACCCACCGTATGGCGGAGGCCAACAAGGCCTTCTCCCACTACCGCTGGTAAGAAGGGACCATCGCAAAGGCCGCCCCCGGGCGGCTGTCGCGGATCGCCATCATGCACCGGACCCACCCCCTCGACAGCTATCGGAACATCGGCATTGCCGCGCATATCGATGCGGGCAAGACGACGACGACCGAGCGCGTCCTGTTCTATACGGGGAAGTCCTACCGCATCGGTGAGGTGCATGAGGGCACCGCGACGATGGACTGGATGGAGCAGGAGCAGGAGCGGGGGATCACCATCACCTCCGCTGCGACCACCTGCTTCTGGCGGGGTCATCGCATCAACATCATCGACACACCGGGCCATGTCGACTTCACCATCGAGGTGGAGCGCAGCCTGCGCGTGCTCGATGGTGTCGTCGCCCTCTTCGACGGCGTGGCGGGCGTCGAGCCCCAGTCGGAGACGGTGTGGCGTCAGGCGGACCGGTACAGCGTGCCGCGTATCGCCTTCGTCAACAAGATGGACCGGGCCGGGGCGGATTTCTTCCGCACGGTCGAAATGATCCGCGACCGGCTGGGGGCGACCCCGGCCGTTCTGCAGCTTCCTTTGGTGTCGGAGGCCGGCTTCGTCGGCGTCATCGACTTGCTCCGCATGACCGCCGTGGTCTGGACCGAGGACAAGCTGGGGGCCGAATTCTTCGAGCGGGAAATTCCCGCCGACATGGTCGCCGCCGCCGCCGAATGGCGCTCCCGCTTGGTTGAGCAGGCGGTGGACATGGATGAGGGGGCGACCGAGGCCTATCTGAACGGCCAGGAGCCGGACGAGGCCAGCCTGCGCGCTCTGCTGCGGCTGGGTACCTGTTCCCGGCGGCTGGTTCCGGTGCTGTGCGGGTCGGCGTTCAAGAACAAGGGCATCCAGCCGATGCTGGACGCCGTTGTGGATTACCTGCCCTCGCCGAAGGGCGGGGCGGCGGTCGTCGGCATCGGCACCGACGGTGAGGCGATCAGCCGGGTGGTCGGCGATGCGGAGCCGTTCGCGGCGCTTGCGTTCAAGGTCATGACCGATCCGGTCATCGGCCCGCTGACGTTCTGCCGTGTGTATTCCGGTACCCGGCGGGCGGGGGAGTTCGCGCTCAACCCGCGCACCGGTGAGCAGGAGAAGCTGGGGCGCATCCTGCTGATGCATGCCAACAGCCGTGAGGATATAGAGTTCTGCGCCGCGGGCGACATTGTCGCCTTCGCGGGGTTGGAGCAGACCACCACCGGCGACACGCTCTGCGACGCCGGCCATAGCATCATCCTGGAACCGATCCGCTCGCCGGAGCCGGTGATGGAGGTGATGGTGGAGCCGGAGACGGCGGCTGACGGGGAGCGGATCGCCGCCGCCCTGCGGGCCCTGGCGAAGGAGGATCCGTCCTTCCGAGTCGGCCAGGATGCGGAGACGGGCCAGACCCTGATCCGCGGCATGGGGGAGTTGCACCTGGAGATCGTGGTCGATCGGCTGCGCCGGGAGCACAAGGTCCAGACCCGTGTCGGGCGGCCGCAGGTCGCCTACAGGGAAACGGTCGCCCAGCCGGCGGAGGTGGACTATACCCACCGCCGCCAGATGGGGGAGATGGCCCAGTTTGCCCGGGTTCGGCTGGCGGTCACGCCGTTGGAGCGGGGGCGGGGTCTTGCGCTCAGGTTCGAGAAGGATCTGCCGCGGGATTGTGGCGCCGGCGCTCTGGCGGTGCTGCGGGATGGCGTGAACGGGGCGGTGGCGGGCTATCCGCTGGTGGATGTGCGAATCGACGTGACGGCGGCAACCGCCCACGACGTCGACAGCTCCGTTCCGGCCTTCATCGCCGCCGTTCGGGCCGCCCTGGCGGAGGCTGTGTCGAAGGCCCAGCCGGTTCTGCTGGAACCGGTCATGACCGTGGAAGTGACCACCCCGGATGAGTATCTGGGCGATATCATCGGCGACCTGAACAGCCGCCGCGGCCGGATCTCCGGTATGGATCAGCGGGGCAATGCCCGGGTGGTGAACGCCCGGGTGCCGCTGGCCAGCATGTTCGGATATGTGAATTCCCTGCGCTCCATGAGCCAGGGCCGTGCTCAGTACACCATGCAGTTTGACCATTACGACCCGGTCCCCCACTCCATCGTCGCCACGCTGCGCGCGACGCTGGGCTGAACGGACCCTGTAGGTAAAGAAGGACGAGGAAGCCATGGCGAAGGCGAAATTCGAGCGCAACAAGCCGCACTGCAACGTTGGCACGATCGGCCACGTTGACCACGGCAAGACGTCGCTGACGGCGGCGATCACGAAGGTGCTGGCGGAGTCGGGTGGTGCGACCTTCACGGCGTACGACCAGATCGACAAGGCGCCTGAGGAGAAGGCGCGCGGCATCACGATCTCCACGGCGCACGTGGAGTATGAGACGGCGAACCGCCACTACGCCCATGTGGACTGCCCTGGCCACGCCGACTACGTGAAGAACATGATCACGGGCGCGGCGCAGATGGACGGCGCGATCCTGGTGTGCTCGGCCGCCGACGGCCCGATGCCGCAGACGCGCGAGCACATCCTGCTGGCCCGCCAGGTTGGTGTTCCGGCGCTGGTGGTGTTCCTGAACAAGATGGACATGGCGGATCCGGACCTGGTCGAGCTGGTGGAGCTTGAGGTTCGTGAGCTGCTGTCCTCCTACGGGTTCCCGGGCGACGACATTCCGGTGGTGAAGGGTTCGGCCCTGGCGGCGCTGGAAGACAGCAATGTCGAGCTGGGCAAGAACGCCATCCTGGCGCTGATGGCCGAGGTTGACCGGTACATCCCGCAGCCCGAGCGTCCGAAGGACAAGCCGTTCCTGATGCCGATCGAGGACGTGTTCTCGATCTCCGGCCGCGGCACGGTGGTGACCGGTCGCGTCGAGCGCGGCATCGTCAAGGTGGGCGAGGAAATCGAGATCGTCGGCATCAAGGCGACGGTCAAGACGACCGTGACGGGTGTGGAGATGTTCCGCAAGCTGCTCGACCAGGGCGAGGCTGGCGACAACATCGGAGCGTTGCTGCGCGGCACGAAGCGTGAGGATGTGGAGCGCGGCCAGGTTCTGGCCAAGCCCGGCTCGATCACCCCGCACACGGAGTTCGAGGCGGAGACCTACATCCTGACGAAGGAAGAGGGCGGCCGTCACACGCCGTTCTTCGCGAACTACCGTCCGCAGTTCTACTTCCGCACGACCGACGTGACGGGCACGGTGGTTCTGCCGGAAGGCACCGAGATGGTGATGCCGGGCGACAACATCCGCCTGAAGGTGACCCTGATCGCCCCGATCGCCATGGACGAAGGCCTGCGCTTCGCCATCCGCGAGGGCGGCCGCACCGTCGGCGCCGGCGTCGTCTCCAAGATCGTCAAGTAACGATCGCTAGACATTCGGAAGGTCCCGGCCCCCGGGAATGCGCTCGGGGGCCTTGACCTTTCCCAACTACGGGTTCAGGAACATGGACAGCCAGAACATCCGGATCCGCCTGAAGGCGTTCGATCACCGCGTGCTCGACCAGAGCACGTCCGAGATCGTGAACACCGCCAAGCGGACCGGGGCCCGGGTACGCGGCCCGATCCCGCTTCCGACTCAGATCGAGAAGTTCACGGTCAACCGCTCCCCGCACATCGACAAGAAGTCGCGCGAGCAGTTCGAGATTCGCACGCACAAGCGTCTGCTGGATATCGTCGATCCGACGCCGCAGACCGTGGACGCGCTGATGAAGCTCGATTTGGCCGCCGGTGTCGACGTCGAGATCAAGCTCTGAGTGATCAGGTAGTACGGGACCTCTCCCTCTGAGGATGTCCCGAGTGAGGAGATAGAGATATGCGATCCGGATTGATCGCGCAGAAGCTGGGCATGACCCGCGTCTTCACGGGTGAAGGCGAGCATGTTCCGGTGACTGTGCTGAAATTGGACAACGTCCAGGTGGTTGCCCAGCGGACCGAGGGCAAGGACGGTTACACCGCCCTCCAGCTCGGCGCCGGCAAGGCCAAGGTGAAGAACGTCGCCAAGGCCCAGCGGGTCCAGTTCGCCACGGCGAAGGTGGAGCCGAAGAAGAAGCTGGTCGAATTCCGCGTCGACCCGGCCAACCTGATCGAGGTGGGCGCCGAAATCACGGCCGACCATTTCGTTCCCGGTCAGTTCGTCGATGTGACGGGCACCACTATCGGCCGTGGTTTCTCCGGCGGTATGCGCCGCTGGAACTTCGGCGGTCTGCGCGCCACCCACGGCGTGTCCGTCTCCCATCGCTCCATCGGGTCGACCGGTGGCCGTCAGGATCCGGGTCGCACCTTCAAGAACAAGAAGATGCCCGGCCAGTACGGTGTGGAGAAGGTGACCGTCCAGAACCTGAAGGTCGTGCAGGTCGATGCCGACCGCGGGCTGATCCTGGTGAAGGGCGCCATCCCGGGTCACGAAGGGGCCTGGGTGATGGTGCGCGACGCCGTCAAGAAGAAGCTCCCCGACGGCGTGCCGTTCCCGGGCTCCTTCAAGGCTCCGGGCGCCGCCCCGGCCGAAACTCCTGCGGCGCAGGAGGGCTGAGACCATGAAGACGAACGTCATCAATCTGAAGAACGAGCAGGTCGGTGAGATCGAACTCTCCGACGAGGTCTTCGGCCTGCCGCTGCGTGCCGACATCCTGGCCCGCATGGTCAACTGGCAGCTCGCCAAGCGCCGCGCCGGCACGCACAAGACCAAGGGCGTGTCCGAGATCTCCGGCACCGGCAAGAAGCCGTACAAGCAGAAGGGCACCGGCAACGCCCGTCAGGGTTCGCTGCGCTCCCCGCAATTCCGCGGCGGTGCGGTGATCTTCGGGCCGGTCGTCCGCAGCCATGAGCACGACCTGAACAAGAAGGTCCGCAAGCTGGCGCTGAAGACGGCCCTGTCGGCCAAGGCCGCCGAAGGCAAGCTGATCGTCCTCGATCAGGCCGCCTCCGACAGCCACAAGACCAAGGAGATGGCGGCCAGCCTGAAGGCCCTCGGCATCTCGTCCGCGCTGATCATCGACGGCGCGAACCTGAACGAGGTCTTCTGCCGCGCGGTGCGGAACATTCCGCACATCGACGTGCTGCCGGAGCAGGGCGCCAATGTGTACGACATCCTGCGGAAGGACGTCCTTGTCCTCACCCGCAACGCGGTCGAGCAGCTGGAGGCTCGCCTGAAATGAGCAAGACCACCAAGAGCCAGGTGAGCCGGGAGCGGATGTACGATCTGATCCTCGCTCCCGTCATCACCGAGAAGTCCACCATGGGCTCCGAGCACAACCAGGTCACCTTCAAGGTGGCCATGGATGCGAAGAAGCCGGAGATCAAGGCCGCAGTCGAACACCTGTTCAAGGTGGACGTCAAGGCCGTGAACACGGTGGTCGTCAAGGGCAAGACGAAGCGCTTCCGCGGCACGATCGGTCGCCGGTCGGACTACAAGAAGGCCGTGGTGACCCTCGCCGAGGGCAGCACGATCGACGTGACCACGGGCGTGTGAGGGTAGAACGATGGCATTGAAGACGTTCCGTCCCATCACGCCGAGCCTCCGCCAGCTGGTGCTGGTGGACCGCTCCGAGCTGTGGAAGGGCAAGCCGGTCAAGACCCTGACCGAGGGCAAGTCCGGTTCCGGCGGCCGCAACAACACCGGCCGCGTCACCGCCCGCCGCATGGGTGGTGGTCACAAGCAGGTCTATCGCCTGGTCGACTTCAAGCGTCGCGCCAAGCTGGACATGCCGGCCACCGTCGAGCGGCTGGAATACGATCCGAACCGAACCGCCTTCATCGCGCTGGTGAAGTACGAGGATGGGACCCTGTCCTACATCCTGGCTCCCCAGCGGTTGAAGGCCGGCGACGTTGTCGTCGCCGGTGAGCGGGTGGACGTGAAGCCCGGCAACGCCATGGCGCTGAAAAACATCCCGGTCGGCACCATCGTCCACAATGTGGAGATGAAGCCCGGCAAGGGTGGTCAACTTGCCCGCGCTGCCGGTACCTACCTGCAGCTGGTCGGTCGCGACCAGGGCTATGCCCAGCTGAAGCTGCCGTCGGGTGAGCTTCGCATCGTCCGCGGCGAGTGCTTTGCCACCATTGGCGCCGTGTCCAACCCGGACCAGGCCAACGTGGTGATCGCCAAGGCCGGCCGTAACCGCTGGCTGGGCATCCGCCCGTCGGTCCGCGGTGTGGCCATGAACCCGATCGACCACCCGCATGGTGGTGGTGAAGGTCGGTCCTCCGGTGGTCGTCACCCGGTCACCCCGTGGGGCAAGCCGACCAAGGGCAAGAAGACTCGCAGCAACAAGGCGACCGACCGGTTCATCCTGCGTCGCCGCGGCAAGAAGTAAGGAGTGGCACCGTGACGCGTTCCGTCTGGAAGGGGCCGTTCGTTGACGGCTACCTGTTGAAGAAGGCAGATAAGGCGCGGGCGTCGGGCCGGAATGAGATCATCAAGATCTGGTCCCGCCGCTCCACCATCCTGCCGCAGTTCGTCGGTCTGACCTTTGGCGTGTACAACGGTCAGAAGTTCCTGCCGGTGCTGGTGACCGAGAACATGATCGGTCACAAGTTCGGGGAATTCTCGCCGACCCGCACGTTCTACGGCCATGCGGCCGACAAGAAGGCGAAGAGGAAGTAACATGGGCAAGCCTGCGGCAGAGCGCCGTCTGTCCGAGACCGAGGCCAAGGCGTTTGCCGGCCTCGTTAAGTCCAGCCCGCGCAAGCTCAACCTGGTCGCACAGCTGATCCGCGGAAAGTCCGCTGGTGAGGCGCTGGCCCTTCTGACATTCTCCAAGCGCCGCATCGCCGGTGACGTCAAGAAGGTCCTTCAGTCGGCCATCGCGAACGCGGAAAACAACCACCAGCTGGACGTGGATCGTCTCTACGTGTCGCATGCGACCGTGGGGAAGGCCCTCGTCATGAAGCGTTTCCATGCTCGGGCCCGCGGTCGCGGCGCCCGGGTGGAGAAGTTCTACAGCAACCTGACGGTGATCGTGCGCGAGCGCGGTGAGGACGTGGCCGAGGGGGTCGAGGCGTAATGGGTCAGAAAATCAATCCTGTCGGGCTCCGGCTCGGCATCAATCGGACCTGGGACAGCCGCTGGTTCGCCGACCGCGACTACGCCAAGCTGCTGCATCAGGACCTGAAGCTGCGCGACTTCCTGCAGAAGAAGCTGCAGGCGGCCGGCGTCAGCCGCATCATCATCGAACGTCCGGCCAAGAAGGCCCGCGTCACCATCCACACGGCCCGTCCGGGTGTGGTGATCGGCAAGAAGGGTGCGGACATCGAGAAGCTGCGCGGCACGCTGTCCACCATGGCCGGCGGTGAGGTGAGCCTGAACATCGTCGAGATCCGCAAGCCGGAACTCGACGCTCGTCTGATCGCCGAGAACATCGCCAGCCAGCTGGAGCGCCGCGTGGCCTTCCGGCGCGCCATGAAGCGCGCCGTGCAGTCCGCGATGCGCCTCGGCGCCCAGGGCATCCGCATCAATTGCGGCGGCCGTCTGGGCGGGGCCGAGATCGCCCGTCTGGAGTGGTACCGTGAGGGTCGCGTTCCGCTGCACACGCTGCGTGCGGATATCGATTACGCCACGGCCACCGCCAAGACGACGTATGGCACCTGCGGCGTGAAGGTCTGGGTGTTCAAGGGCGAGGTGCTGGCGCACGACCCCATGGCGCAGGACAAGCGCGCCATGGATCAGGCTCCGGCCCGTAGCTGAGTGTCGTCGGATACTAGCAGGGATTAGAAAGGCAGTTCGCCATGCTGAGTCCGAAGCGTACAAAGTTCCGCAAGCAGCACAAGGGCCGTATCCACGGCGCTGCGAAGGGCGGAACGTCTCTCAATTTCGGTGCGTTCGGCCTCAAGGCCGTCGAGCCGGCGCGCATCACCGCGCGTCAGATCGAAGCAGCGCGTCGTACCATCACCCGCCACCTGAAGCGTCAGGGCCGCGTCTGGATCCGGATTTTCCCGGATGTGCCGGTCTCCTCGAAGCCGGCGGAAGTGCGAATGGGGTCTGGTAAGGGCTCGCCCGAGTTCTGGGCGGCCCGCGTCCACCCCGGCCGCATCATGTTCGAGCTGGACGGCGTTCCGGTGGAGCTCGCCAAGCGCGCGTTCGAACTGGCGGCCGCCAAGCTGCCGATCAAGGTCCGTATGGTCACCCGTCTGGGTGAAGGGGGTGAGGCATGACGAAGTCGACCGACTTCCGCGCCAAGAGCCAGGATGAGCTGAACGATCAGCTCCTCCAGCTCAAGAAGGAGCAGTTCAACCTGCGCTTCCAGAAGGCTTCCGGCCAGCTGGAGAATACGGCGCGGGTCCGGGAGGTGCGTCGCGACATCGCGCGCATCAAGACCATCCTGGGCGAGCGGGCGACCGCTCAGCCCGCGTCCTGATAGGGGGAAGCACTAATGCCCCGTCGCGTTATGCAGGGCACGGTGGTGAGTGACAAGGGCGACAAGACGGTCATCGTCTTGGTCGAGCGCCGCGTCATGCACCCCGTGTACAAGAAGTTCATCAAGCAGTCCAAGAAGTACGCCGCCCACGACGAGGGGAACGTGCACAAGGTGGGGGACACCGTCCAGATCATCGAGTGCGCGCCGATCTCCAAGCGGAAGCGGTGGGCTGTCTTGTCCGATGCCGCTCCGGCGGCTCCCGCTGAATAAGGAAAGCATCACATGATCCAGATGCAAACCAACCTGGAGGTCGCGGACAACAGCGGCGCGCGCCGGGTGCAGTGCATCAAGGTGCTGGGCGGCGCCGGGCGCCGCTTCGCATCGGTGGGCGACATCATTGTCGTCTCCGTCAAGGAAGCGATTCCCCGCGGCCGTGTGAAGAAGGGTGACGTGCATCGCGCCGTCATCGTCCGCACCGCCAAGGAGATCCGCCGCACCGACGGCACCTCCATCCGCTTCGACCGCAATGCCGCCGTCCTGATCAACAAGCAGGGCGAGCCGATCGGGACCCGTATCTTCGGGCCCGTCACCCGCGAGCTGCGTGCCAAGAAGTACATGAAGATCGTCAGCCTGGCGCCGGAGGTGCTCTGATGGCCGCGAAGATCCGCAAGGGCGACAAGGTCGCCGTTCTGACCGGCAAGGACAAGGGCAAGACCGGTGAGGTCATCGAAGTCCTGCCGATGGAGAACCGCGTGAAGGTGCGTGGGATCAACCTGGTGAAGAAGCACCAGCGTCAGTCCCAGTTCCAGCAGGGCGGCATCGTCGAGATCGAGGCGGCGCTCCACGTGTCCAACGTGGCGCACATCGATCCCAAGACCAACAAGCCGACCCGCGTCGGCTTCCGGACCCTGGAGGACGGCCGCAAGGTGCGTTTCGCCAAGGCGTCCGGCGAAGTGATCGATCTGTGAGGCGCGCCATGGCTGCCCGACTGAAAGAGCATTACGACACCATCGTCCGTGCGAAGCTGAAGGAAGAGTTCGGCTACGCCAACGACATGCAGGTGCCGCGTCTGGAGAAGATCGTCATCAACATCGGCGTCGGTGAGGCCGTTGGTGACAGCAAGAAGATCCAGGCTGCGGTCGCCGAACTTTCCGCCATCACCGGTCAGAAGCCGGTTGTGACGAAGGCCCGCAAGTCCATCGCCCAGTTCAAGCTGCGCGAAGGCATGCCGATCGGCTGCAAGGTGACCCTGCGCCGCGACCGCATGTACGAGTTCCTCGACCGTCTGGTGACGATTGCCCTGCCGCGTGTCCGCGACTTCCGCGGCATCCCGGGCAACAGCTTCGACGGCCGTGGCAACTACGCCATGGGTCTCAAGGAGCAGATCATCTTCCCCGAGATCGACTACGACAAGGTCGACCAGATCCGGGGCATGGATATCATTTTCGTCACCACCGCGAAGACTGACAAGGAGGCCAAGAGCCTTCTCAAGGGCTTCGACATGCCGTTCGCCGGCTGAGTGGTTGGAGGTCACGACCATGGCTAAGACGAGTTCTGTCGAGAAGAACAAGCGCCGCGCCAAGATGGCTGCGCAGCAGGCGCCGAAGCGGGAGGCCCTCAAGGCCATCGCCCGCAATCGCGCCCTGCCGCCGGAAGAGCGTTTCGCCGCTGTTCTCAAGCTTGCCCAACTGCCCCGCAACGGCTCCAAGGTCCGCGTTCGCAATCGCTGCGAGCTGACCGGACGCCCGCGGGCGGTCTACCGCAAGTTCCGCCTCTCCCGCGTCATCCTGCGCGATCTGGCCCATATGGGTCAGATCCCGGGCATGACCAAGTCCAGCTGGTAATTGGAGGATCGGGGTAATGTCTCTGAGCGATCCCCTGGGCGATATGCTGACCCGTATCCGTAACGGTCAGAAGGCCCGTATGCAGGCGGTCGTGAGCCCGGCCTCCAAGCTTCGCACCAATGTTCTGGAGGTGCTGAAGCGTGAGGGTTATATCCGCGGCTACACTGTCGACGACGTGCGTCCCGGCGTGCGCAATCTGCGCATCGAGCTGAAGTACCACGAGGGCGAGCCGGTCATTAAGGAGATCCACCGGGTTTCCAAGCCGGGCCGCCGCGTCTATTCCAAGATCGCGGACCTGACCCGTTACTACAACGGGCTGGGCATCGCGATCCTGTCGACGCCCCGCGGCGTCATGTCCGATGCGGAGGCCCGCGCTGCCAATGTCGGCGGCGAGGTTCTCTGCAAAGTGTTCTAAGGAGTGCGGCCATGTCGCGTATCGGCAAGCATCCGGTGCCCGTCCCGGCCGGAGTGACCATCACGGTCACCGGTCAGACGGTTACGGCGAAGGGCAAGCTGGGGGAACTCAGCCTTGTCCTTATCGACGAGATCCTGGCAACGCTGGAGGATGGCAAGGTCGTTGTCCAGCCGCGCAACGAGACCGTCCGCGCTCGGCAGAACTGGGCAACCGCCCGGACCAATGTCGCGAACCTGGTGAAGGGTGTGGCCGACGGCTTCACCCGTAACCTCGAGATCAACGGCGTCGGTTACAAGGCGGCCGTGCAGGGGAAGGAACTCGTGCTGAACCTCGGTTACAGCCACGATATCCGTTACCCGATCCCCGAGGGGATCACCATGAAGTGCGACAAGCCGACCACGGTGTCGATCTTCGGCGCCGACAAGCAGAAGGTCGGACAAATCGCGGCGGAGATCCGCTCGTTCCGTGGCCCCGAGCCCTACAAGGGCAAGGGCGTCAAGTACGAGAACGAGGTGATCATCCGCAAAGAAGGCAAGAAGAAGTAAGGCGGCCACCATGACCAAGCAGATGGATCTCAACGAGCGGCGCAAGCAGCGCGTCCGCGCCCGGATCCGGAAGTTCGCCGGGGGTCGCCCGCGTCTCTCCGTCTTCCGGTCCAGCAAGCACATTTATGCCCAGATCATCGATGACGTCGCCGGCCATACGCTGGCGGCGGCTTCCACCCTCGACAAGGACCTGAAGGGGGCCTTGAAGACCGGGGCGGACATCGATGCGGCGAAGGCCGTCGGCAAGCTGATTGCCGAACGCGCCACCGCCAAGGGCGTCACAGCTGTCGTCTTCGATCGCGGTGCGTACATTTTCCACGGCCGGGTCAAGGCCCTGGCCGACGCCGCGCGCGAAGCCGGCCTGCAGTTCTAAGGGGTGACAGATATGGCACGGAATGAGAGGGACGGCGGCTCCGAGCGCGGCGGTCGCGATCGGGATCGTGATCGCACCCCGCGGGACCGCGAGGAGAGCGAGCTGGTCGAAAAGCTCGTTGGTATCAACCGCGTCGCCAAGGTGGTGAAGGGTGGCCGTCGCTTCGGCTTCGCCGCCATCGTTGTCGTCGGCGACGCGAAGGGCCGGGTCGGTGTCGGCTCCGGCAAGGCGCGTGAGGTCCCGGAGGCCATCCGCAAGGCCACCGATCAGGCCAAGCGCTCCATGATCCGGGTCCCGCTCCGTGAGGGCCGGACCCTGCATCACGACGTCGCCGGGCATTTCGGTGCCGGCCGTGTCGTGCTGCGGGCCGCACCGGCCGGTACCGGCATCATCGCCGGCGGCCCGATGCGCGCCATTTTCGAAGCGCTCGGTGTGCAGGATGTGGTGACGAAGTCCATCGGCACCTCCAACCCGCACAACATGATCAAGGCGACCTTCGATGCGCTCGGCCACTGCGTCAGCCCGCGCGCCGTCGCGGCCCGCCGCGGTCGTCGGGTCTCCGACATCCTCGGCAAGCGCGAGGGTGAGAAGGAAGGAGCTGCGGCATGAGCGACAAGAACACCATCATCGTGACCCAGATCGGTTCGCCGATCGGTCGCAGGTCCGACCAGCGTGCGACGCTGATCGGCCTCGGTCTCAACAAGCTGCACCGCACCCGCGAACTGGAGGATACTCCGGCTGTCCGCGGGATGATCAACAAGGTGCATCACCTCGTGCGCGTCGAGGAGGCCTCGTAAGAGGCCTTCCCGATACGGCTTGAAGGAAGACGATCATGAAGCTCAACGAAATCCGTGATAACGCGGGCGCCCGCAAGGAGCGCACCCGTGTCGGCCGCGGCATCGGTTCCGGTAAGGGCAAGACCGGCGGCCGGGGCGTGAAGGGCCAGAAGTCCCGTACCGGTGTGTCGATCAAGGGCTTCGAAGGCGGTCAGATGCCCCTGCATCGCCGTCTGCCGAAGCGCGGCTTCCGGAACATCTTCGCCAAGGATTATGCCGTGGTGAACCTCGGCTCCGTCCAGAAGGCGATCGACGACGGCCGTCTGCCGGCCGGTGTCACCGTGACCCACGAAGTGCTGAACCAGGCCGGTCTCGTCCGCGAGTCCCGCGATGGTCTGCGCCTCCTGGGCAAGGGTACGCTCACCGCTGCCGTCACGTTCGAGGTGGCGGGTGCGTCCGCTGCCGCGATCGCCGCGGTGGAAAAGGCAGGCGGCAAGGTTACCCTGACCGCCCCCACGGTCGAGGCCGCTGCCGAGTAACCGGATGGCCGGTATCCCCGATGGGATGCCGGCCTTTCGATTTTGCGCCCGCGGCGGCCGGTGACGGTGGCCGGGGGCGTTTCTGTTTCCGGATAGTACCGCCAATTCCCCAGGGCGTGCCATTCCCCGGGGTTGTCGCACCGGTCCCTGGTTCCACGTGGCTGCTTGATCGCTGCCATGGCACCGGCCATATGCGGGCGTGCTCCGTCGATCCGGCGTCGGCCAGCGGCCGGCGGCCGGTTGCGGTATGGAGCTTGGCTGTTGTTTCCCGGCGTTGGGGCGGCTACTGTCGCCCGCGCTCTTATCGGGCACTCTGAATTCAAGGACGTGAGAATGGCATCCGCCGCCGAGCAGCTTGCCGCAAACATCAATTTCGGGGCCTTCGCCAAGGCAACCGAACTGAAGAAGCGCATCTGGTTCACCCTGGGCGCACTCATCGTTTACCGTCTTGGCACCTATGTGCCCTTGCCGGGGATCGACGCCGCGGCCTTCGCGCAGATCTTCCAGAGCCAGGCGGGCGGCATCCTGGGCATGTTCAACATGTTCGCGGGCGGTGCGGTCGAGCGCATGAGCATCTTCGCGCTCAACATCATGCCCTATATCTCCGCCTCCATTATCGTGCAGCTGATGACCGCCGTCTCCCCGACGCTGGAACAGCTGAAGAAGGAAGGCGAGTCGGGACGCAAGAAGCTCAACCAGTACACCCGTTACCTGACGGTGCTGCTTGCCGTGGTCCAATCCTATGCGCTCGCCATCGGGCTGCAGGGCATGGGCAGCGGTGGCGGCAGTGTCGTGCTGGATCCGGGGCCGATGTTCATCGCTTCCACCGTCATCACCATGGTGGGCGGCACCATGTTCCTGATGTGGCTGGGTGAGCAGATCACGGCCCGGGGTGTGGGCAACGGCATTTCCCTGATCATTTTCGCCGGCATCGTCGCGGCGCTGCCAGGCGCCCTGGCCCAGCTTTTCTCCCTCGGATACGAGGGCAGCATCAGCGTCGCCTTCATGCTGTTCATCCTGGTGATGGCTGTCGTCGTTGTCGCCTTCATCGTCTTCATGGAACGGGCCCAGCGTAAGCTGCTGGTCCAGTATCCGAAGCGGCAGATGGGCAACAAGATGACGGGGGGGGAGTCTACCCACCTGCCGCTGAAGCTCAACACGTCGGGTGTCATTCCGCCGATCTTCGCCTCCTCCCTGCTGCTTCTGCCGCTGACATTCGCGCAGTTCGCCGGCCAGCAGACGGGCTGGCTCAGCCAGGTGGCTGCCTATCTCCAGCACGGGCAGCCGCTTTACATGGTCCTGTATGCCGCCCTGATCGTCTTCTTCTGCTTCTTCTACACGGCGATCGTCTTCAATCCGACGGACACGGCCGAGAACCTGAAGAAGTACGGCGGCTTCATCCCCGGCATCCGTCCCGGCAAGAACACGGCCGATTACCTGGATTTCGTGCTCACCCGTCTTACGGTCGTCGGCGCCGCCTATCTGACCGTGGTCTGCCTGATCCCGGAATTCCTGATCAAGGATTTCCCGTTCCTGTTCACGTTCGGCGGGACAAGCCTGTTGATCATCGTGACCGTGACCCTGGACACGGTTGCGCAGATCCACTCTCACCTCTTGGCGCACCAATACGAAGGCCTTATCAAGAAGGCTAAACTTCGGGGGAGACGGGGATGAATCTGATATTGCTGGGCCCGCCGGGTGCCGGTAAGGGGACGCAGGCGCAGCTCCTCCAGGCAAGCCACGGTATGGTGCAACTGTCCACCGGCGACATGCTGCGCGCCCTGGTGAAAAGCGGCTCTGCCCTGGGGCAGCGGGCCGATGCCGTGATGAAAGCAGGGCAGCTTGTGTCGGATGAGATCATGATCGAAATGATCTCCGACCGGATCGGCCAGCCGGATTGCACCAGCGGTTTCATCCTGGATGGTTTTCCCCGCACTGTCGTTCAGGCGGAGGCGCTGGACGGGATGCTGGAGAGCAAGGGCTTGAAGCTCCATCACGTGATCGAGATGGTGGTGGACGATGCCGCCCTGACCGAACGGATCACTGGCCGGTTCACCTGTGCCAAGTGTGGTGCTGGTTATCACGATACCTTCAAGCGTCCGGCGGTGGACGGAACCTGCGATGTCTGCGGCTCCACGGAATTCACCCGCCGAGCCGATGACAATGCGGAGACCGTGGGCAAGCGCCTGGTCGCCTATCACAAGCAGACCGCGCCGATCCTGCCCTACTATGCCGGTCGCGGCGTGCTGAAGCAGGTGGACGGCATGGCGGACATCGATGAGGTCGCCCGCCAGATCGACGCGATCATCCAGGGCTGAGGCCTGGGGGTGGTCCTTCTGGCCCTGACCATAAGCCGGTCGCCCGTGGGCATCCCCGGGGGCCGGCTTTTTTCATGGGCCCGCGGGCGGAGCAGGGAGTGGGGGAGCATGGGGTAGGGTATAAGGCACGGTGACGAAAGGGTGCCGGGCCGGGGTGAAATCCTTGGTGTTCCGAGTGGCCAGGATCAGGCCGTATCCCAGGGCGACAGCGGCCTGGAAGTCGGGAAGCTGCAATCCGAACTCCCGGCGGAGGCTGTCCGCCCATCGTCCGATCGGCGGTTCGATGGGGATGAGAGGGACGTCCTGGAACAGCCGGTCATACCGTGCGATCTCATCCTGCTCGGCCTTGAGGGCCCGCTGGAACTCCAGTTCGTCAACGCCCGACCAGGTTCCCCTGAGTTCCTCGGCAAGACGCTCGAACTCTTCGAAGCTGACCTTGGGACTATAGGCATCGGCAGACCGGGTGAGGGTTGGCCACTCTACCGGATCATGAAGTTCTGGATCCAGCTGCGCCCCGATCCGCCGCCAGTCGGCGTAGTTGACGACGGCTTCCGTCGGTTGGCCCGACTCGTCATAGATGATACGCTTCGGCGTGGTGGTCATGATCCTGTCCTCCCCTGGGACTATGTGCGGCATAGCAGGGACGGCGGCCTGCCGTCCAATCCGCGGGCCAATCCGCGGGCCAATCCGCGGGCCAATCCGCGGGCCAAACCGCGGGCCAAACCGCGGGGACGACGCCTGTGGATGGGCATTGACGCGGCTGCCGCCCTGTGTATAGTGCGCAACCTTCGTTCTTCTTGTGGAGATATCCACAGGGCGGGCGAACATGGCACGGTCGCCATCGTGTCCCTCCGGTTTCCGGGGTTGGGCATGGTGTCGGGCGTGTCGCGTTTGGATTTCCCTCTCGGGGTTTTCCTACGGATGAGATGTCCCGAAGGCCTTTCTGCCGTCCTCTCCGGCGGTGATTGGTCAGGCGGGGCGTGGACGTAGATCCGTCCCGGCCGCACAAGCGGAGACCGGGACGCATTGAAACGAGGAGACAGCGCGTGGCGCGTATCGCTGGCGTCAACATCCCCACGCAGAAGCGCGTGGTGATCGCCCTTCAGTACATCCATGGCATCGGTGCGAAGTTCGCGACCGAGATCTGCGGCAAGGTCGGCATTCCGGCTGAGCGCCGTGTTCACCAGCTGACCGACGACGAGGTGCTGCGCATCCGTGAGGTCATCGACGCCGACTACCGGGTCGAAGGTGACCTCCGTCGCTCCGTCGCGATGAACATCAAGCGTCTCATGGACATGGCCTGCTACCGTGGCCTGCGCCACCGTAAGAACCTGCCGGTTCGCGGTCAGCGCACCCACACCAACGCCCGTACCCGCAAGGGTCCGGCCAAGCCGATCGCCGGCAAGAAGAAGTAAGGATCAGAAGCCATGGCCAAGCCGTCCGCTTCCGCCGCTCGCCTTCGTCGCCGCGAGCGCAAGAACATCACTGCCGGCGTCGCGCATGTGAACGCCAGCTTCAACAACACCATGATCACCATCACCGACGCCCAGGGCAACACCATTGCCTGGTCTTCCTCGGGCATGATGGGCTTCAAGGGTTCCCGTAAATCCACGCCCTATGCCGCCCAGGTCGCGGCCGAGGACGCGGGCCGCAAGGCCCAGGAGCACGGCATGAAGACCCTTGAGGTCGAGGTGAAGGGCCCCGGTTCCGGGCGCGAGTCGGCGCTGCGCGCCCTCCAGTCCATCGGGTTCCAGATCACGTCGATCCGCGACGTCACGCCGATCCCGCACAACGGTGTCCGTCCGCCCAAGAAGCGTCGCGTCTGATTTCCGGTCGTTCCGCTCGGATCGCCGTCATCCCGGGAAAGCCGGCCGCCAGCCATCGCGGCCGGTCACGCATTGGGATGGCGGTTGGTCCGTGCGGTCGTTGCATCCCTGATGGCATGAGGGTACATCCGTGATCCAGAAGAACTGGACGGCTCTTGAGAAGCCGAGCAAGCTCGACATCATTCCCGGCAACGATCCGAAGCGGGAGGCGACGATCGTCGCTGGTCCGCTGGAGCGGGGCTTCGGTCTGACCCTGGGCAACGCGCTGCGCCGCGTGCTGCTGTCCTCCCTCCAGGGGGCGGCGGTCACCTCGATCCATATCGATGGCGTGCTGCATGAGTTCTCTTCCATCCCCGGCGTCCGTGAGGACGTGACGGACATCGTGCTGAACATCAAGGCGATGGCGCTGAAGATGGGCGGTGACGGTCCGAAGCGCCTGCGCCTGCGGGCGGAGGGTCCGTGCGAGGTCACGTCCGGCATGATCGAGACCGTGTCCGACATCGAGGTGCTGGATCCGGATCATGTGATCTGCACCCTGGATGCCGGTGCGCGACTGAACATGGAACTGACGGTTGCGACCGGTAAGGGCTATGTCGCCGCCTCGATGAACCGGCCGGAAGATGCGCCGATCGGGTTGATCCCCGTCGACAGCATCTTTTCGCCCGTCAAGAAGGTGGCCTACAAGGTCGAGAACACCCGCGTCGAGCAGATCACCGACTACGACAAGCTGTCGCTGACGGTGGAGACGAATGGGGCGGTCACGCCTGAGGATGCGGTTGCCATCGCCGCCCGCATCCTGCAGGACCAGCTGCAGATGTTCATCAATTTCGAGGAGCCGCAGGCCGCCGTGGCCGAGGCGACCAAGGAAGAGATCCCGTTCAACAAGAACCTGCTGCGCAAGGTGGACGAACTGGAGCTGTCCGTCCGCTCGGCCAACTGCTTGAAGAACGACAACATCGTCTATATCGGCGATCTGGTTCAGAAGACGGAGGCGGAAATGCTCCGCACCCCGAACTTCGGCCGCAAGTCGCTGAACGAGATCAAGGAAGTGCTGGCCCAGATGGGTCTGCACCTCGGCATGGAAATCCCGAACTGGCCGCCCGAGAACATCGAGGATCTGGCCAAGCGTCTGGAAGAGCCGTACTGAGCCTTGTGAGATCGTCTTCCGTCGTGTCGGATTACGCTTCGCTAATTCGATCTACGAGGACGTTCCCTCTGATCGGGTCGTAGGTCGGATTAGAACGCCCTGGCGTTCGTAATCCGACGCTGCGGCATCACTTCCCGGGCCGTTCGGGCCCACCCCCGCCGTGCAGACCGCTGTGTCAGGGCGTGCGGGGATCACCATCGGGGACCCCCTGGGACCCCAGGCCATGAAGGAGAGCAACCATGCGTCACGGTGTTTCCGGGCGTAAGTTCAGCCGTACCACCTCCCACCGCCTTGCCATGTTCTCCAACATGGCCAATGCGCTGATCAAGCATGAGCAGATCAAGACCACCCTGCCGAAGGCGAAGGATCTGCGCCCGGTGGTAGAGCGGCTGATCACCCTGGGCAAGAAGGGTGGCCTTGCCAACCGTCGTCTGGCCTATGCCCATCTGCGCGACAACGACATGGTGTCCAAGCTGTTCACTGTGATCGCCGACCGCTACAAGGA
>JBJOKR010000050.1:0-23643 GCA_046045995.1 Pseudomonadota bacterium
TGCCGGGCGTCCTGTCCGTCACCGCGGTGCTGACCGCCCACCGGTCCGGCCCCGCCCTGCCCCCCCGCGGCGGGTCGCGCGCCCACGGCCAGGGGCAGGATCACGGCCACAGCCACGGTCATGGCCAGGGCCCGGCCCAGGGCCCCGCCGCAGCCCCCCGCGCCCTGGCCCCGGGGGTGAAGGCCATCGTCGCCGTCGCCAGCGGCAAGGGCGGGGTCGGCAAATCCACCACCGCCGCCAACCTGGCCCTGGCCCTGGCCGCCAACGGGCAGAGCGTGGGCCTGCTGGACGCCGATATCTACGGCCCGTCCATGCCCCGGATGATGGGCATCGCCGGCAAGCCGCAGAGCCCGGACGGCAAGCGCCTGGCGCCGATGACCGCCCATGGGATCGCCGTCATGTCCATGGGGTTCCTGGTGGCGGAGGATACGCCGATGATCTGGCGCGGGCCGATGGTGCAGTCGGCCTTGCTGCAGATGCTTCGGGATGTGGAATGGGGGGAGTTGGATGTGCTGGTGGTGGACATGCCGCCGGGCACGGGTGACGCCCAGCTGACCATGGCCCAGCAGGTGCCCCTGGCCGGGGCCGTCATCGTCTCCACCCCCCAGGACATCGCCCTGCTGGACGCGCGCAAGGGCCTGAACATGTTCCGCCGGGTGGATGTGCCCGTGCTGGGGATCGTGGAGAACATGTCCTACTATTGTTGCCCGAACTGCGGGCACCGGGCCGATATCTTCGGCCATGGCGGCGCCCGGGCGGAGGCGGAGCGGCTGGGCGTGGACTTCCTGGGGGAGATCCCGCTGCACATCGCCATCCGCGAAACCGGCGACGGCGGCACCCCGATCGTCATCGCCGACCCGACCGGCGAGCACGCCCGAGCCTACCGCGCCATCGCCCGCACCGTCTGGGACAAGGTCGGCACCCGCACCAGCCGGCGCACCGCGCCGAAGATCATCATCGAGTGAGGGGGACCCGGTTGCTTTCCAGGGTGGCTGTCCCATGCCAGTCGCCTTTCATCGTGACCGATCAAAGGCGGAATGGCTTCCCCGGTCGCCGGGCGGCCACTCCGTGGCCTGGACGATGATCGGTTGGATCAGCAGGACTGGAACGGCTGCCCCATCGGCCGGTTGAGGGGGGAGACCATCCCCATCCGGAAATCCTGCCATGGACCTTTTCACCAGCGATCTGATCATCACCCTGGCCGTTGTAACCCTGCTGCTGGTCCTGCTGGCGGCGGTGTGGCAACTGGCAAAGGTGCGCCGTGCCCAGCGGCAAACCGCCCAGCGCCAAACCGCCCAGCGCCAAACCACCGAGGGCGCGGCGGCAAGCGGGCACGCGACGGCCACCGACCGTTCCATCCTGGACCACAAGGCGGAGGACAGCGCCGCCGCGGCGCGCAGCCAGACGGACCGGCGGCGCGTCGTCCAGGTGGAGGAGCCGCGGGTGGCCCCGGCGGCCGATCCCGATCCGCGGACGAACCGCTGATCGAACCGCTGATCGGACCGCTGTTCGTACCGCTGATCGTACCGGACGCGGGCGCCCCGATCACACCCGCGGCATGCGGAAGGGCAGCAGGGCCTGGACCCAGGCGGTATCGAACCGGTCCAGGTCCAGGCTTTCATGCATGGCGGTGACCGGCTGGCCCAGAAGCCAGGTGTCGATGACGCTGCGGGCGTAGAAGGGTGCATCCACCAGTGTTTCCCGCACCCGGGCCCCGTTGCTGGAACCGGCATCCGCGTCACACCGTGTCTCCCGCGCCACGCGCCACCAGAAGCAGGGCGGCAAGCCGGCGCGGGGTGGCGGGTCCACCGGGTCCACCCTGCCCTGGGCGTCCACGGTCAGGGCAATGGCCCGCCCGGTACCATCGTGCCCGCCATCCGCCCTCTCCCCGGCGCCGCGCCAGGACGGGTTATAGAGGATCACCGCCCTGTCCCCCCGCGCACCTGATCCGGTCCCCGGCAGAACACCCCGGCACCAGTCCCAATGGGTAAAGGCCCGTTCCATCGGCTCGGCCCCGTGGTTGCTGTCCAGGTAACCGGTCCCGGACCAGCGCAGCGCCGGTTCCGTCAATTCCACCTCCACCCGCGACAAGGGTGCTATGGGCCACCAGCGGTGCCGACCATCGCGGTCCAGCACCGGGCTGGCGGCGGTGATGGCGGCGGGGCGGACCCGCACGGTGCCGCATACCCGACGCGGCAGGGGGACGGCCCATTCCGCGATCTCCACCGTCAGGCCCTGCCCGTCCCAGGTCATCGCGCTGGGGCCGATGGCCAGGGTGTCGGGGGTGACGGCCAAGGCGGCGGTGCGGCGTTCCGTCATGCACCAGCGCCCACCCCGGGGCCCCGTCAGCACCACGTTCATGGCCACATGGTTGGCCGGGTCCCCCCGTCCCCGCCGCCGCGCCCGGGCGTAATACGGGGAAAAGACCGACCCGATGAAGCCGATGATCGTCAGGCCGTAGCGCCCGTCATCGCTGATCGCATCCACATACCACCAGGCATAGCCGTCGCGCGGCACCGGCCGGGCGAAACCCAGGGGGCCGTGGACGGCGGGATCTAGCAACGGTCGCGGATGATGCGTTCCGCCGCCATCCGCCCCGACAGGGCCGCCATCGGCACCCCCGGCCCCGGATGGGCGCTGCCCCCCGCCAGGTACAGGCCCGGGATCCGCCCCACCACCCCCGGCCGCTGAAACGATGCCTGCCACCCGTGGGAGGCCCGGCCGTACAGCGCCCCGCCCGTGCCCGGGAACAGGCGGTGGAAATCCCGCGGGGTCGTCACCACCACCGGCGCCCCCTCCCCCAGCGACTCCGGGCCCGGCGCCTTCTGCCCTGGCGCTCCCTGCACCGTCAAGCCGCAGCGGGCCAGCAGCCCGAAGGTCCGTTCCGCGCATGCCGCGATCTCCCCTTGTGCCAGCGCGGGGCTGTCGCCATCCCCATCCGCCGGCGCGTTGACCAGGACCAGCAACCGTTCCACCCCGTCCACCACCCTCTGCTCCGGGCCGAAAGTGCGGTCCTGGGCGCAGACATAAACCGTGGGCTGCCGGGGCAGGCGGCGATGGACCAGGATATCCGTGAACTCCGCCGGATAATCGTCACTGAAGAACACCGTGTGGTGGGAAAGGGGAAACCCGGCCGTCCGCGCCGCCAGGCACCAGGTGACGGCGGAGAGCGACCGGTTCCCCGTCCCGCCCGGACGGGCGACCGCCCGCCCCGCCTCCGGCCCCAGCAGCCCACCGGCCAGGGCGGCCACGTCGGCATTGACCAGCACGGCATCGGCGTCCAGGGCGCTGCCATCGGCCAGGTCCACACCCGTGGCCCTGCCGCCGGTGATGCGGATGCGGCGCACGGGGCTGCAGTACCGGATCTCCGCCCCCCGCTCCGTCGCCAGGTCGGCCAGGGCGGCGGCGACCCGGTGCATGCCCCCCTGCACCTGCCACACCCCCTCCTGCTCGGCATGGGCGACCAGCATCAGGGTGGCGGGCGACAGGAAGGGGCTGGACCCGCAATAGGTGGCATAGCGCCCGAACAGCTGGCGCAGGCGCGGATCCTTGAAATAGCCGCCCAGGGCGGCCCAAAGGCTGGTGAAGGGACGGATGGCCAGCAGGTCCGGCAGGCCAAACGGCCCCGCCGATGCGATCAGCCGGGCCATGCCTGGCCGGTCGGCCTGCATGAAGGACCGGTCCAGGGTGCGGAAGACGCGCGCCGCATCGGTGATGAAACGGCGGAACCCCGCCGCCTCCCCCGCCCCGGCGAAGGCGGCGATGGCATCGGCCGACCGCCCGGGATCGGCATGCAGGTCCAGCCGCCCGCCATCGGTCCAGGCGTGGCGGGCAAGGATCTGGGCCGGAGTCAAGGTCACATGGTCCTGCATCCGGGCGCCCGCGGCGGTGAAGACGGCGGCCAGATGGCGCTGCAGGGTCAGCACGGTCGGCCCCCCGTCGATCAGGCGGCCATCCACCGCCACCTGCCGCGCCTTTCCGCCGGGCGCCGCCTCCTTCTCCAGCAGGGTGACCGGGACGCCGCGCGCGGCCAGGACGGCGGCGGCCGACAGCCCACCGATCCCCGCCCCGATGATGACCACGCCCGCCGCCATGCCCCCGCCCCCCCTGTCCAGGTGTGTCGCTTCGGATTCAGGGCCCCGGCTTCCCGGTGCCGCCGCCCGGCGGAATGTCGTTGCGTGCCCCCCGGAACAGTGTCAACAATATCTGACATTGCTTGCTGACAACAAGCGCTGACATTCACCGCGGATGCCTTTGGGCCGGATGGCCTTGGGACCTGCGACCTGGGCCGGATGGCACCGGGAACGGGGATGGGGACGTCCGATGGTGAAATCCGATGGGAGAAATCCGATGGATGTGATGACCCGGATCGAGCAGGCGCTGGAAACGGCCATGGCCGGGGCGACTGGCGCCCAGGCCCCGCCGCGGCTGGCCGCCGCCCTGCGCCATGCCGTCTTTCCGCCCGGCCACCGCATCCGTCCGCGGCTGTGCCTGGCCGTGGCCCGGGCTTGCGGTGACGGGGACCCGGCGGCAGCGGATGCGGCGGCGGCGGCGATCGAGCTGCTGCATTGTGCCAGCCTGGTGCATGACGATCTGCCCTGCTTCGACGATGCCGCCCTGCGCCGGGGCAAGCCCACGGTGCATATCGCCTTCGGGGAGGAGCTGGCCGTGCTGTGCGGCGATGCCCTGATCGTGCTGGCGTTCGAAGCGCTGGCGCGGGGAACGGCGGCCGATCCCGCCCGCTTGGCCCCGCTGCTGCTGACCATCACTGCCGCCGTCGGCATGCCGGCGGGGATCACGGCGGGGCAGGCCTGGGAATCGGAACCGGCGGTCGACCTGTCGGAGTACCACCGGGCCAAGACCGGGGTGCTGTTCGCCGCCGCCGCCATGTGCGGGGCCGCCGCCGCCGGCTTCGATCCGGCCCCCTGGCGCATCTTCGGTGCCACCCTGGGCGAAGCATACCAGGTGGCCGACGATATCAGCGACATGGCCGCCACCGCCGACCTGATCGGCAAGCCCGTGGGCCAGGATCTGGCCCATGCCCGGGCCAGTGCTGTGCGGGAACTAGGCCTGGGGGGGGCGCTGGAACGGCTGGACCGGCTGGCCGATGCGGCTGTCGCCGCCGTCCCCCCCTGCCCCGGCGCCCGCCCGCTGAAGGACCTGGTCCGGCTGGAGGCGCGGCGCTTCCTTCCGGCGGAGCTGGCCCTGACCGCGGCGTAAGGGCGGCGGCGCAGCGGCATGAGGGCAGGCAGCGCGTAGTCAGCAGGGGGACCGCGGCATGATGGCGACCGACCACCTTTCCGATGAACCGGGGGGGGGCCGACCGGGCCATTCCCCGGGGGCGCGGTCCCTGTCCGACCGGCTGCACGGGCTGGCGGACCGGCTGCTGGCCAGCCCGCGGTTCCAGCGCTGGGCCGCCCGCTTCCCCCTGACCCGGCCAATCGCCCGGCGCCGGGCCCAGGCCCTGTTCGACCTGTGCGCCGGCTTCGTCTATTCCCAGATCCTGGCCGCCGCGGTGGACCTGGACCTGTTCACCCTGCTGTCCGGCGGTCCCCTGACCGTGGCGGAGGTGGCGCGGCGCACCGGGCTGGAACCGGCGGCGGCGGAACGGATCCTGCGGGCGGGGACGGCCCTGCGCCTGTTCGCCCGCCGCGGCGGCGACCGCTTGGGTGGCGACCGCTTGGGTGGCGACCGCTTTGGACTGGGGCCCCTGGGCGCGCCGATCCCCGGCAATCCCGGCATCGCCGCCATGGTGGCCCATCACCGTATGCTTTATGCCGATCTGGCCGACCCGGTCGCCCTGCTGCGCCGGCGGCGGACCGATACGGCGCTTGGCGGCTATTGGCCCTATGGCGGGGTGGACCGGCCCGATGCCCTGACCGACGGGCAGGTGCGGGCCTATACCGCCCTGATGGCGGCAAGCCAGCCGATGGTGGCGGCGGAGGTGCTGGACGCCTGGCCCCTGCACCGCCACCGCACCCTGCTGGATGTCGGCGGGGGGGATGGCAGCTTCCTGCGCGCCGCCGCCGCCCGTGCGCCCCGCCTGGAGCTGGTGCTGTTCGATCTGCCCGCGGTGGCGGCGACGGCGGCGGAGCGGTTCCGGGAGACGGGACTGGCAGGCCGCACCCGCTGCGTCGGCGGCAGTTTCCATCACGATCCGCTGCCCACCGGGGCGGACCTGATCACCCTGGTGCGGGTGCTGCACGACCATGACGACTCGGACGTGGTCGCCCTGCTGCGCCGGGTGCGCCAGGCCATTCCGGATCACGGAACCCTGCTGGTCGCGGAGCCGATGGCAGCCGCAGCGGGGGCGGAGGCGACGGGGGATGCCTATTTCGGCTTCTACCTGCTGGCCATGGGCCGGGGCCGCCCACGCACGGCGGACGAACTGACCGGCCTGTTGTCCCAGGCGGGTTTCACCGCCATCCGCCGCCATCCCACAGCCACCCCGATGATCGCCGGACTGCTGTCCGCCCGGCCTGGGCCGACCGGGAAATGACGACGGGCGGTCTGCGCACCGAATCTCCGCAACGAAATTGACGTAAACCAGACTTGACACTCTGGAGCGTCAGGTTAGGATGACATCTAGTTAATGAGCACCGGCTTGACAGGTGCGGGGAGGTCCCCATGGACACGTTGGCGGTTGTACTTGAAGCACCGGAGCGTCTGTCCCTGCGCCGTCTGAACCTGACGGCGCCGGATGCGGGGGATGTCGTCGTCGATATCGAATGGAGCGGGATCAGCACGGGCACCGAACGCCTGCTCTGGTCCGGTCGCATGCCGCCCTTCCCCGGCCTGGGGTATCCGCTGGTGCCCGGCTACGAATCGGTGGGCCGGGTCAGTTCCGCGGGCCAGGACGCCGGGGTCCGCGTCGGCGACCGGGTCTTCGTGCCCGGGGCGCGCTGTTACGGCGATGTGCGCGGCCTGTTCGGCGGCGCCGCCGGCCGGGTGGTCGTTCCGGGGGCGAAGGTGGTTCCCGTCGGCGACCGCCTGGGGGAGGAAGGGGTGCTGCTGGCCCTGGCCGCCACCGCCTATCACGCCATCGCCGGGGGCCGTCATCCGGACCTGATCGTCGGCCACGGGGTGCTGGGGCGGCTGTTGGCGCGGATCGCGCTGGCTGTCGGCGCCCCCCCGCCCACCGTGTGGGAGACCAATCCCGCCCGGCACGGCGGGGCGGCGGGCTATACCGTGCTGGATCCCGGTGCCGACCCGCGGCGGGACTACCGATCCATCTATGACGTCAGCGGGGATGCGACACTGCTGGACAGCTTGATCGCCCGCCTTGCCAAGGGGGGTGAGGTGGTGCTGGCCGGCTTCTACCACGACCCGCTGAGCTTCACCTTCCCGCCCGCCTTCATGCGGGAGGCGCGGATCCGCATCGCCGCCGAATGGCGCGAACTGGACCTGCTGGCCACCCGCGACCTGATCGACACCGGCCGCCTGTCGCTGGCCGGCCTGATCACCCACCGCCACGCGGCGGCGGAGGCGGACAGCGCCTACCGCACCGCCTTCGGCGACCCGGCCTGCCTGAAGATGATCCTGGACTGGAGGGGACACGCATGAACGCGCCGCTTGGACCGAAGGACCCGACCCGGGCACAGGCAGCACGGGAGGCACTGCGGGAACGCCTCCGCCAGGAGGCGACGCAGGAGCCTGACGCCGTGTCCACGGGGCCGGTGACCAAGAAGACCCAGATCATCGCCATCTACGGCAAGGGCGGGATCGGCAAATCCTTCACCCTGGCCAACCTGTCCTACATGATGGCGCAGCAGGGCCTGAAGGTCCTTCTGATCGGCTGCGATCCCAAGAGCGATACGACCAGCCTGCTGTTCGGCGGCAAGGCCTGCCCCACCATCATCGAAACCTCCACCCGCAAGAAACTGGCGGGGGAGGAGGTGAAGATCGGCGATGTCTGCTTCATCCGCGACGGCGTCTTCGCCATGGAGCTGGGCGGGCCGGAGGTGGGGCGCGGCTGCGGCGGACGCGGGATCATCCATGGGTTCGAGACGCTGGAGAAGCTGGGCTTCCACGATTGGGGCTTCGACTTCGTCCTGCTGGATTTCCTGGGCGATGTGGTCTGCGGCGGCTTCGGCCTGCCGATCGCCCGCGACATGTGCCAGAAGGTGATCGTCGTCGGCTCCAACGACCTGCAGAGCCTGTATGTCGCCAACAATGTGTGCTCGGCGGTGGAGTATTTCCGCAAGCTGGGCGGGAATGTCGGGGTGGCGGGCCTGGTGGTGAACAAAGATGACGGCACCGGTGAGGCCCAGGCCTTCGCCGATGCGGCCGGGATCCCGGTGCTGGCCAGCATCCCCGCCCATGACGACATCCGCCGGAAATCCGCGAATTACGAGATTATCGGCCGCCCCGGCAGCCCCTGGGCCTCCCTGTTCGAGGAACTGGCCCGCAACGTGGCCGATGCCCCGCCGCAGCGGCCGACCCCGCTGACCCAGGATGGTCTGCTCGGCCTCTTCTCCGGCGAGACGGTGGGGCGCGATGTGGTGCTGACCCCCGCCACCATGGCCGACATGTGCGGCAGGGAGTTGGTGGAGAAGCCGTCCCTCGAAGTCATCTACGACACGGTCTGAGGGATACCGCCATGATGGACCTCGACCAGCCCGATCCCGATCGCCCCGCACCGCCCACCGGCCCCGCCGCGCGGGGAGAGGTGGTGTACGACACCGCCGGACGCATCGCGCTGGCCGATCCGGATGCGGCGGGCATGGGACCCGCAGGCCCGGTACCGGTCGCAAGTCCGTCCTCCCCACCCTCCCGGGGCGAGGGGGCGGCCGATACGCCGACAGTCGCCGTTGACGGCCAGGGCTGCCACAACAAGGCGGGCATGAAGGCCGCCGCAGCCCAGGCCGGCCTGTCGGAGGTGATGGACCGCTATGCCGCGGATTATCCCCAGGGGCCCCATGACCAGCCGCAGAGCATGTGCCCGGCCTTCGGCTCCCTGCGCGTCGGCCTGCGCATGCGCCGCACGGCGACGATCCTGTCCGGATCGGCCTGCTGCGTCTACGGCCTGACCTTCACCAGCCATTTCTACGGGGCGCGCCGGTCGGTCGGCTATGTGCCGTTCAATTCGGAGACGCTGGTCACCGGCAAGCTGTTCGAGGATATCCGCGACGCGGTCTTCGCCCTGGCCGACCCGGACAAGTACGATACCATCGTCATCACCAACCTGTGTGTCCCCACCGCCTCCGGCGTGCCCCTGCGGCTGTTGCCGAAGGAGATCAACGGGGTCCGCATCATCGGCATCGATGTGCCGGGCTTCGGTGTGCCGACCCATGCGGAAGCGAAGGACGTGCTGGCCGGGGCCATGCTGGCCTATGCCCGGAATGAGGCGGAGGCCGGGCCTGTGGCCGCCCCGCGTACCGGTATCAGCGACCGGCCGACCATCACCCTGCTGGGGGAGATGTTCCCGGCCGATCCCGTGGGCATCGGCATGATGCTGGAACCCATGGGTCTGGCGGCAGGGCCTGTGGTGCCGACCCGGGAATGGCGGGAGCTGTATGCCGCCCTGGACTGTGCCGCCGTCGCCGCCATCCACCCCTTCTACACCGCAAGCGTGCGGGAGTTCGAGGCGGCGGGACGGACGGTTATCGGCTCCGCCCCCGTCGGGCATGACGGCACGGCCGACTGGCTGGCCGCCATCGGGGAGGCCTGCGGCATCGCCGCCGACCGTGTGGCCGCCGCCCAGAACCGGTTCCTGCCGGCCATCCGCGCCGCCCTGGCGGCCAAGCCGGTGACCGGCCGCATCACCCTGTCGGGCTATGAGGGGTCGGAACTCCTGGTAGCCCGGCTGCTGATCGAAAGCGGGGCCGATGTGCGCTATGTCGGCACCGCCTGCCCCCGCACCCGCTTCAGCGACGCCGACCAGCAATGGCTGGAGGCGCGGGGGGTGCATGTGCAGTTCCGCGCCAGCCTGGAGCAGGATCTGGCCGCGATGGTGGAATGGAAGCCGGACCTGGCCATCGGCACCACACCCGTGGTGCAGAAGGCGAAGGAGATGGCGATCCCCGCCCTCTATTTCACCAATCTGATCTCCGCCCGGCCGCTGATGGGCCCGGCGGGAGCAGGCAGCCTGGCCCAGGTGGTGAACGCCGCCCTGGGCAACCGCGCCCGGTTCGACACCATGCGCAGCTTCTTCGAGGGGGTGGGCACCGGCCATGCCGCCGGCGTGTGGGAGGAGGTGCCGCGCGACCGGCCCGAATTCCGCAAGCGCAGCGCCGCCCTGGCTGCCAAGGCGGCCAAGGAAAAGACCTCCGTGGCGGAGGATGCACCATGCTGATCCAGGATATGGACCGCGCCGGGGGCTATTGGGGTTCCGTCTACGTCTTCACGGCGATCAAGGGGCTGCAGGTCATCATCGACGGGCCGGTGGGGTGTGAGAACCTGCCCGTCACGTCCGTCCTGCATTACACCGACGCCCTGCCGCCCCATGAGCTGCCCATCGTGGTGACGGGCCTGGCGGAGGAGGAACTGGGTCGCCACGGCACCGAAGGGGCGATGAAGCGGGCCCATCGGACCCTGGACCCCGCCCTGCCCAGCGTCGTCGTCACCGGGTCGATCGCGGAGATGATCGGCGGCGGGGTCACGCCGGAAGGCACCAATATCCAGCGCTTCCTGCCCCGCACCATCGATGAGGACCAGTGGCAATCGGCCAACCGCGCCATGATGTGGCTGTGGACCGAATACGGCGCGCCCAAGGGCCGCATGCCCAAGCCCCGCCCCCGCAAGGACGGCGACAAGCCGCGGGTCAACATCATCGGCCCCATCTACGGCACCTTCAACACTCCGTCCGACCTGCATGAGATCCGCCGTCTGGTGGAAGGCATCGGGGCGGAGGTGAACATGGTCTTCCCGCTGGGCAGCCATCTGATGGATGTGCCCCGGCTGGTGGATGGCGACGTGAACATCTGCCTGTACCGGGAATTCGGCCGCCTGCTGTGCGAGGCGCTGGACAAGCCCTATCTGCAGGCGCCGGTCGGCCTGCATTCGACGACTAAATTCCTGCGCACCCTGGGTGGGCTGCTGGGCCTGGACCCGGAGCCGTTCATCGAGCGGGAAAAGCACACGACCATCAAGCCGATCTGGGACCTGTGGCGGTCGGTGACCCAGGACTTCTTCGGCACGGCCAGCTTCGCCATCGTCGCCAATGAGACCTATGCCCGCGGTGTCCGCCATTTCCTGGAGGAGGAGATGGGCCTTCCCTGCACCTTCGCCGTGGCCCGCAAGCCGGGGGTGAAGCCCGACAATGACGGGGTGCGGGACATGGTCCGGACGAAGACGCCGCTGGTCCTATTCGGCAGCTACAACGAACGCATGTACCTGGCGGAGGCCGGGGGGCGGGCCATGTTCATCCCCGCGAGCTTCCCCGGCGCCCTGATCCGTCGGCACACGGGCACACCCTTCATGGGCTATGCCGGTGCCGTCTACCTGATCCAGGAGGTGTGCAACGCGCTGTTCGATGCGCTGTTCCACATCCTTCCGCTTGCGACCCAGCTGGATACGGTGGAGGCGACACCGACCCGCAGCCACCGGGAGCTGCCCTGGGACGCCGACGCCCGCCAGGCGCTGGACGAGTTGGTGGACGCCCAGCCGGTGCTGGTCCGCATCTCCGCTGCCAAGCGCCTGCGCGATGCCGCGGAGCGGGAGGCCCGCCGGGCCGGAGACGCGCGCGTGGGCATCGCCCATGTGGCCGCCGGCCGCACCACCCTGCGTGAGGGGGTGCCGGCATGATGCAGCACCACCGCCGCCGCACAGAAATTCAAGAATTCGCGCCGGCATCTGCCCGCGAACACCCAGTCATGGCGCAGTATGCCATGATGAAGGGGATGCGAAAGCAATCCCCGCACCTTGGCCGAAAGGCCGCAAGTGAGGAGGAGTTAAATGGCTGACCGCGACTCCTCTCTGTCTGGTTTGACAGAGAACGAAGCTCAGGAGTTCCACAAGATCTTCATCATGAGCTTCATCGGCTTCACGCTGATCGCCATCGTCGCACACTTCCTGGTGTGGTCGTGGCGTCCGTGGATCCCGGGGCCGAACGGCTATGCGTCGTTGATGAACGACGTATCGGTCGCTCTCGCCCCATTCACCACCCTGCTTGGTTAGGAGGTCGTTATGTGGCGTCTCTGGCTTTTGTTCGATCCGCGTCGGGTTCTGGTGGCTCTGGCCACTTTCCTGTTCGGGTTGGCGATCCTGATCCACTTCATCCTGCTGAGCACGGATCGCTTCAACTGGCTGGAAGGCCCCAGCGCGAAGAGCGCTGCGGTCGCCCAGTACTCGCCGCTGCCGGCGGGCAAGTAACCGCCTGCGGCGACGTCCGGCCGGCGGCGGCTCGGGACCGGGGGTTCGCCCCCGATCCCTGCCTGTCGCCGGCCGTTTCGACCCGACCCGTTCACGATCGCCGATCCGCGTGCGTGCTTCGGGCCGCCTGACTGGCCGCCTGAATTGGGGGAACCGACCATGGCCATGCTCAACTTCGAAAAGAAGTACCGCGTCCGGGGCGGGACGCTGATCGGGGGGGATCTCTTCGACTTCTGGGTGGGGCCGTTCTATGTCGGCTTCTTCGGAGTCACCACCCTGTTCTTCTCCTTCCTCGGCACGGCGCTGATTCTGTACGGGGCGGCCCTGGGGCCGACCTGGAACATCTGGCAGATCAACATCGCCCCGCCCGACCTGAAATACGGCCTGGGCATGGCCCCCCTGAAGGAAGGGGGACTATGGCAGCTGATCACGATCTGCGCCCTGGGGGCTTTCGGGTCCTGGGCGGCGCGGCAAGCGGAGATCAGCCGCAAGCTCGGCATGGGTTATCATGTGCCCATCGCCTTTTCCGTCGCGATCTTCGCCTATTTCACCCTGGTGGTGATCCGCCCGGTCCTCATGGGGGCTTGGGGGCACGGGTTCCCGTACGGCATCTTCAGCCATTTGGACTGGGTGTCGAATGTCGGGTACCAGTACCTGCACTTCCATTACAACCCGGCGCACATGATCGCGGTGTCGTTCTTCTTTGCGACCACTTTCGCCTTGTCCCTGCACGGTGCCCTTGTCCTGTCGGCGGTGAACCCGCCCAAGGACGCCAAGGGCGTGCCGGACATCGTGAAGACCGCGGAGCATGAGAACACCTTCTTCCGCGACACCATCGGCTATTCCATCGGCACGCTGGGCATCCATCGGCTGGGCCTGTTCCTGGCACTGTCGGCCGGGTTCTGGAGTGCCGTCTGCATCGTCATCAGTGGCCCCTTCTGGACCCGCGGCTGGCCGGAATGGTGGAGCTGGTGGCTTGAACTGCCGATCTGGCCGAAGTGAGGGAGGCGGACATGGCGGAATATCAGAACATCTTCACCCAGGTACAGATCCGCGGCCCCGCCTATGAAGGCGTGCCGCTGCCGGCCGGAGACTGGGTCCGGTCCGTGAAGCCCGGTTTCAGCTACTGGGCAGGCCTGATCGGCGACAGCCAGATCGGTCCCGTCTACATCGGCTGGCTGGGCTGGCTTTCGATTGTCTGCGGCGTGGTCGCGTTCGAGATCATCGGGCTCAACATGTGGGCCTCGGTGGGGTGGGACCCGATCGAATTCGTCCGCCAGCTTCCCTGGCTGGCGCTTGAACCACCGCCACCGGGCTACGGGCTGTCGCTGCCGCCCCTCGACCAGGGCGGATGGTGGCTGCTGGCGGGGTTCTTCCTGACCCTGTCCGTCCTGCTCTGGTGGGCCCGGACCTATCGCCGGGCGCGGATGCTGGGCATGGGCACCCATGTGGCATGGGCCTTTGCCGCCGCCATCTGGTTGTACCTGGTCCTGGGCTTCATCCGCCCGCTGCTGATGGGCAGCTGGGGTGAGGCGGTGCCCTTCGGCATCTTCCCGCACCTGGACTGGACGGCCGCCTTCTCCATCCGCTACGGGAACCTGTTCTACAACCCGTTCCACGCCCTCTCCATCGTCTTCCTCTACGGCTCGACCCTGCTGTTCGCCATGCACGGGGCGACCGTGCTGGCCACCGGCCGGTTCGGGGCCGAGCGGGAGGTGGAGCAGATCATCGACCGCGGCACCGCCTTCGAGCGGGGCGGCCTGTTCTGGCGCTGGACCATGGGCTGGAACGCCACGGCGGAAAGCATCCACCGCTGGGCCTGGTGGTTCGCGGTGCTGTGCCCGCTGACCGGCGGCATCGGCATCCTGTTGACCGGCACGGTCGTGGACAACTGGTACCTCTGGGCCGTCAAGCACGGGGTCGCCCCGGCCTATCCCGCCGTCTATCCGGCCTTGGTCGACCCCGCACTGATCCAGGGGGTGCTGCCATGACCTTCACGATGCGCTTGCTGGCGGGGGTCGCCGTCGTCTTTGGCGTCGGCCTCCTGTTCACCTTCGAATACCCGCCGGTGGATGTGGTCCAGGTGGGATATCGCGGCACCGCCATGGAACAGGTCTACAGCCCCGAGCGGGTGGCGGCCCAGATCCCGGCGAACCAGTTCCCCGCCGTCGATCCGCTGCCGTCCGAAGGGGCGCCGGCGGGGCAGGTCTACCAGAATGTCCAGGTCCTGGGCGATGTGCCGGAGACGGAGTTCCTGGGCCTGATGACGGCCATCACCGAATGGGTGTCGCCCGAGCAGGGCTGCGCCTATTGCCACGCGGATGGGGAGGATCTGTCCTCCGACAGCCTGTACACCAAGGTTGTCGCCCGCCGCATGATCCAGATGACCCAGACGATCAACACCGCCTGGGAAAGCCATGTGGGCCAGTCCGGGGTCAACTGCTACACCTGCCACCGCGGCCAGCCGGTGCCGCGGAACATCTGGTTCCAGGATGCCATGCCCGATACGGGCGGTCTTCTGGCCAGCCGGGGCGGCCAGAATGTGGCGTCGCCGGATGTGGGCCTGACCTCCCTGCCCGCCGATCCCTACACCACCTTCCTGGTCGGGGAACCGCCGATCGACATCCGCGTGATCGGGGAGAGGGCGCTGCCCCACGGCAACACCGCCTCCATCAAGCAGGCGGAATGGACCTATGCCCTGATGGTCCACATGTCCGAAGGGCTGGGGGTCAACTGCACCTTCTGCCACAACAGCCGCAGCTTCGCCCAGTGGGACCAGAGCCCGCCGCAGCGCGCAACGGCTTGGTACGGCATCCGGATGGTACGCAACCTGAACGCCGATTACCTGGTGCCGCTGGGGGCCACATATCCGCCCCATCGGTTGGGCCCCGCGGGCGATGCGCCCAAGGCCTATTGCAGCACCTGCCACCAGGGGGCCTACAAGCCGCTCTACGGGGCACCGGCGGTGGCCGATTGGCCGGCGTTGGACCGGGTGACCATGGCGGCCCCGCCCCAGGCGGCGGATGTCCCGGCCGAAACCCCGGCCGAGGCTCCCGCCGCTTCCGATGCACCGGCGGAAACGCCAGCCGAAACACCCGCCGCCCCCCCGGCGGGAGAGCCCCCGGCCGAACCGGCCGGTGGTGGTCAGTAGGGATGGCGCGGGTCGGCGGATCGTTCCGCCGACCCGCCTTCCCTAGGGGATGTTCCGTCGTTCCTCTCTCTTCCGTAGTTCTGTTCCTTACCCCTTCCGGGAGTCTCCCCCCGGAGACCTGAGGCCCGCGGCACCTGGTGCTGCGGGCCTATCTTTGTGACGGGATCGGTAGAAGGGAGCGTTCGGGGAAAAGGAATTGCGCCCTTCCCCTGTCCCGCGTCCCCATAGTGGCTCATGCCTCATGGTCCATGGCCGGGACGCATGACCATGCGCCTATGCGTTTGGACGGGTTGACCTGGGAGGGCACCGAACGACCTTATTATCCATGCGGTCATTCCCGCGCCTGCGCTTAGCCCAGCCGGGGGACCGGATCCCTGCCTGCACCGCCGGCGATCCCGGCGCAGGGACAGGGACCCCGGCGGGTGCGCTGTCGGGACCGCCGGGCACCGTGTCGTCCTGCCGCCGGGGTGGGACGCCGGGGTGGGGGACTGGATCCGCCTGTGAGGGCGGATCAGAATCGGACGCCTGGATCTGCCGGGTGTTATGGAAGGATAGCCGGCGGCCGCACCATCCACGACCGCCCGCAAGACAAGGAGGATCATCATGAGGGGTGTGTCTGGTACCGGCGTCTTCGCCATCCTGCTTCTGGCCGGACTTGCCACCGGCGGGGCTGCCCAGGCCCAGGACGGGGATGCGGCCGCCGGGGAGAAGGTGTTCAACCGCTGCAAGGCCTGCCACATGGTGGGGCCGGACGCGAAGAACCGCGTCGGCCCGATCCTGACCGGGGTCGTAGGGCGCAAGGCGGGGACGGTGGAAGGCTTCGCCTATTCCGAGATCAACAAGGCCGCCGGGACTGCCGGCCTGACCTGGACGCCGGAGGCCATCGCCGCCTATCTGCCCGATCCCCAGGCCTTCCTGGAGAGCTACCTGAAGGAACAGGGGCAGACCCCGTCTGGTCGCACCAAGATGGCCTTCCGCCTGGCGGCGGAGAAGGACCGGAAGGACGTGATCGCCTATCTGCAGACCTTTTCCCAGTAAACTCCTGAGCTCCCGGTAACCTCCCGGGCCTGGAGCGGGTCGCCCCCACCCGGCGGCATGCGCCGACAGCTTCCCAAACAGGCCAGCCAGGTGGCTGGACAGCGAAACGGCGCCGGGATCGTTCCCGGCGCCGCTTTTGCTTTTCTGTCGGTGCTGACTGGGACGGGCAGGTCAGGCCACGGCCATCGTGTCCGTCCGCAGCAGCCCCACCTCCCCCCAGATGTCGGACAGGGCACCCATCAGCAGGTCGATATCCGCATCGGTGTGGTAGGGCGACGGGGTGATCCGCAGCCGCTCCGTCTTCTTCGGCACGGTCGGGTAGTTGATGGGCTGGACATAGATGCCGTACTGCTCCAGCAGGCGGTCGCTGATGATCTTGCAGCAGACGGGATTGCCCACCATCACCGGCACGATGTGGCTGGGATTGTCCATGTGGGGGATGCCCGCCTGGTCCAGCCGACGGCGCAGGGTGGCCACCCGGTTCTGGTGGCGCAGCCGTTCCCAGGTGCTGTCCTTCAGGTGGCGGATGCTGGCCGCCGCCCCCGCTGCAACCGCCGGCGGCAGCGACGTGGTGAAGATGAAGCCGGAGGCGAAGCTGCGCACGAAATCGCAGACCGCGGCCGACCCGGTGATATAGCCGCCGACCACGCCGAAGGCTTTGCCCAGCGTTCCCTCGATCACGGTGATCCGGTCGGCCAGCCCCTCGCGTTCGGAAATGCCGCCGCCGTGAGGCCCATAGAGGCCGACCGCATGCACTTCATCCAGATAGGTCATGGCGTTGTATTTCTCCGCCACCTCCACGATCTCCGCCATCGGGCAGACATCGCCATCCATGGAATAGACGCTTTCGAAAGCCACCAGCTTCGGCCGGTCGGGGTCCAGACCGGCGAGCTTGCGGTCCAGATCCTCCGGATCGTTATGGGCGAAAAGCGTCCGCTCCGCCCGGGAATGGCGGATACCCTCGATCATGGAGGCATGGTTCTTCTCATCCGACAGGACCATGCATCCCGGCAGCCGGGCGGCGAGCGTGCTGAGGGCCGCCCAGTTGGAGACATAGCCGGACGTGAAGAGCAGGGCTGCCTCCTTCCCGTGCAGATCCGCCAGCTCTTGTTCCAGCAGCACATGGTAATGGTTGGTGCCGGAGATGTTGCGGGTGCCGCCGGCCCCCGCACCGCAGCGATCCAGCGCCTCATGCATCGCCGCCAGTACGGAGGGATGCTGGCCCATCCCCAGGTAATCGTTGGAACACCAGACCGTCACCTCATGGGGGATGCCGTCGCGGAAATGGGTCGCGCGCGGGAACCGGCCCCGCTGCCGCTCGAGATCCGCGAAGACCCGGTAGTTCCCCTCCTGCCGGAGACCGTCCAGTTCCTGTGTGAAGAATGACTCGTAATTCATGAACGCCTCCAGAGGGTGGACGGTGCCAGATCGGTGCGCACGGTCGGGTCGGGGGGAACAGGCGGAGCAACGGGGGTGCGGCGGGCGCGGTCCCCCAGATAAACGGACCAGAGATTGGCCGACGGAACGGGCAGGACCATCAGCCAGTGTTCCAGCAGGGCCAGGAAGGAAAGTGCCGCCAGCAGGGCCATGGCGGTGGCGGTGGCGCCCCCGCCCTCCCCTGCCCCGCCCGTCGCGGCGGCCAGGGCCGCCTGCCCGAACAGCACGACCGCAAGCGTGCAGCCGGTGATCGACAGGGGGAACAGCAGGTTCATGGGCCGGCGTCGGAAATAGCTGGCCATGTAGGCCAGATGGGGGGGCAGGAATTCCTCCCCCAGATTGGGCACGCCCAGGAAGATGTTCAGCTTGGCGCTGACCCGCATGCCCCAGAGCAGAAGAAAGGTCCAGAGCCCGACCGGCACGGCCGCGCCGTCGGTGACCCGCATCAGCACCAGCGCCGCGGCCAGGATCGCCAGCTCATGCCAGAGGATAACCTGAACCGCCAGGCGGAAGCGGCGCCAGGGGCCTGCCCCGGGCGGGCAGGGGCTGCGCACCGGTCCGGTGACGAAACCCAGAAGGAACGCCATCTCGATCCAGCCCCAGACCAGGATGGCTCCGATGAATCCGGCGAAGACGCCGGTTCCCGTGTCCTGTCCGGCCCCCCAGTGTACGGCGGCGATGCCGGCCAGGCCCGCGAGCGTGGCCCCGGCCATGCTCCAGACGAAGGTGCGCTGGGGCAGCCCGTCCAGCAGCGCGATCAGCCCCGTGCTGGCCCACCACAGCAGGACGGTGAAAAGGATGGGCAGCACGAATTCCGCCACGGGCCGGACCCTCCCTTGCGCTGCTTACCAGGCCGGAGCCAGACGGATCCGGCTCGGCAGGGCGTTGGGGATGGCGGGGATGGCATAGAGCCGGGCGAAGGTGACAGCGGCCGACAGGGTCAAGCCCCAGCGCGCCAGCGTGCCCCGCACCCCGCCCTGCGCCCGGGCCGCCTGCTGGGCGACGGCGATCAGGGACAGCCGGTTCAACCCCGCCTGGAAGGCCGGATTCTCGAAATCCAGGGTCATGGGGAAGACCTGTTTCACGATCTCCGACGTGGTCCGGAACACGGCCATGTCGTAATGGGTCGGGTCCAGGCCCAAGGCGGCGTGGAAGGCCGGGCGGTCGTGGTCGCGCACATACATCGTGGCGAAGACAGCCAGCTGGAAGAACTTGATCCACAGCTTGTTCCGGCCCGACAACAGCGCCGGGTTCGCCCGCATCAGCAGGGCGAAGGCCTCCCCATGGCGGAACTCGTCATTGCACCACTGCTCGAACCATTTGAAGATCGGGTGGAAGCGCTGATCCGGGTTCCGTTCCAGATGGCGGAAGATGGTGATGTAGCGCGCGTAGCCGATCTTTTCTGACAGGTAGGTGGCGTAGAAGATGAACTTCGGCTGGAAGTACGTGTATTTCTTGGCCTTGGTCAGGAAGGACATGTCGACGCCGATGCCGAAATCCTTCAGCGTTTCATTTATGAAGCCGGCATGGCGGGATTCATCGCGCGCCATATAGGCGAACAGCTTCTTGATGTCCGGGTTCTTCACCCGCTTCTTCGCCTCCGCATAGAGGACGCAGCCGGAGAATTCGGCCGTGAGCGAGCTGACCAGGAAATCCGTGAACTCCGCCCGCAGATCGGCCGGAAGCCGGTCGAGGGTGTTGTCGAAATCGGCCGTGCACTTGAAATGGGTGCGGTTCTCATCCCGCTCCAGCTCCGCCAGGATGCCGTCCCATTCGGCGCGGACGGGCGAGACGTCCACCCGGTCCAGCGCGTCGTAATCGGTGGTGTAGAAGCGCGGGCTCAGCAGGGTGTTCTCCTGGGCCATGCGGGTGGTGTCGACGCTGGCGAACCGCGCCGTCTCCTCATGCCCGTGGTCGTCGGCCCCATGCAGGTCGGACCCGTGCAGATCGTCGGTGATTGCGGTCATGGCTCACACACTCCCATCGGAGAAGCTGACTTCGTAAAGTTCGGTCAGGCCGAGATAGGCCGTCAGGTAGACCCACTGGCGTTCCAGCCAGCCGGCGCGGATGATCTGGGCCCGACAGTCGAAGCGGGCGCTGCGGCCGAAATCGATACCCTGGGGCGCGCCGTAGACGATCACCGTGTCCCCCGGCCCGGGCTCCACCCCATGCAGGTCGACATGGGCGTGCAGGCTTTCCGCACTGTTCTCGATCTCGACGGTGCAGGGGATGGTGGCAAGTCCGGCGATGGGCCGGGCTTCCGCCCGGTCGCCGGCATCGGCGGCATAGGGCTTGGCAAGAACTCCGATCATGGCGTCTCCCCCCGGCTGTCCAGCAGCCGTGCATAGGCGGTCATGTTGGTATGGCCGAAGGCGGCCAGGTCGATGGTGCGGTCGAGCGCGGGATCGGTCAGGATCATCTTGCCGTCGGCCAGCTTTTCCAGCCGGAACGGCACCTCCGCCCCGATGCCGCGACGGCCACGGTCACGGGCCAGGCCGCGCATGGACCCGCGGATGAACCCACCCTCCCCCACCGCCAGCCGGGCCAGAAGCGCCCCGCTGGCGGCATCGGTGACGGCGATGGACCCGTCGTCACCATCCTGGAAATTCAGCAGGCGAGATTGAACCACCGGCGCCTGTTCAACCAACTCCACCGGCCCGCCGACCCGCCCCGCCAGGGCGGCCAGGATCGACAGGGCGATCACGGCGGCGGCCCCGATCAGGGCGCCGCGCGGCAGGATGCTGTCGGCGGTCGGTGCGGTCATGCCCGGGCACTCCCCATCACGCTGACCAGCCGGGGCCGGCGGTCACCGGCGGAAGCCAGGCTGGGCGCCATGGCGGGGCCGGACAGGGTCGTTTCCACCTTCGCATCCGGCACCTCGGCGGAGACACAGTCGGCCAGCGCATGGGCCAGGGTTGCCGCCACATGGGCGGCATCGGGCACGCAACGCAGCGTCGGCTCCGGCCGGCCCATCCGCCAGGGGCGCACATGGGGCCACATCACCAGATAGGAGATGCGGCTGTCCCCCAGGATTTGCAGCGGGATGTCACCCGACCCGTCGCGGTAGCTGCGCAGGGCGGCGGACCCCACCAGCTTGAAGGGCACGTTCAGCGCCACCTGCAGCGCGATACCGCCGCGGATCACCAGCCGGCGGCTGGTGATGGTGTAGACCGTGGCCCGCGCCGCCAGGAAGGCCAGCAGCAGCAGGATGCCGAGACAGGCCCCGGCCAGCGGGGAGAGCCAGAGGGCGGCCGTGACCGCCTCCCCCAAGGAGGCACCGCCAGCGGCCACATCGGCCCCGCGCCAGACCATCAGGATGGCGAAGTAGAGGGCGATCGCCCGCACCCGGAAGGCATGGACCGCGAGCGACCACCAGCCGGGCCGGCCCTGCCACAGCAGCCGTTCCCCCGCCGGGAGCGGACCGGGAAGACCGCGGACCGGCTCCCCCCCGTGCTCCATCAGGTTGGATACCTCGATCATATCAGGGGCTCCTTCCGGTCGGGGGTGGCATAGAGGTAGCCGCCGGCGAAGTAGGCGCAGATCTGATCCTCCTCCAGCTTCGTCACCTCATCCGGGTTCTTCAGGACCGGGACGTCGGCGAACTGGCTGGCAAGGATGGACCCGGTGCGGACAAGGCGGGCACGGCGGTCGATCACGGCCATGGTCTGGGGCAGCAGGACCATGCGGCTGCGCCCACCGGCCAACGGCACCTCCACCTCCAGATAGGTGATGCGGGGTTCGGACCGGTCGATCCAGATCTCCCGCACCACGCCCGCGACCTTGCGGTCGGCGGCGATCACGTTCATGCCGACGGGGTTCGGATCTTCCGGCACGACGAAGTGGTGGGGATCGACCCGGTTCGGAACGATGCGGTTCGCCCCTTCCGCCGTCGTGTCCGGCACGTCCTGGCGCATGGCCCAGGCGGCCGTACCGATGCCGTCGATCATGGGATTGCCCGTCGGTTCCAACGGCGCGCCAGGGAAATTGCCGGCCGGAACGGCCGCGATCTCCCGCGTGTCGATGTTGCCCGGGGGGGCCGTGTAGGTACCGCCATGGAACAGGCGGAAGGTCTTGGGATCGGGGATGGCCGGGAAGCCCTGGACCATCACGCGGTTGTTGCGGCGATCCTCCGCCACCAGCGGATAGCCTTCCCGCTTGTTCTCCTTCAGGAGATACAGGACCAGGAAGAGGAAGAAGATCCAGAAGCCGTAGAGGGCCAGTTGGGCCACGTCGATGTACTGGGTGATGGCGCCGGTTTCCATGGGTACCTCCAACAATGCCCGGGCTCAGCCGGGGAATTCGGCCAGGCCGAATCGGGACTGCGGCCGACCCGATCCGCTGCGCACGCGGACAAGGGGGCCGATGGCGATCAGGGTTGCGAACAGAAGCGCGATTTCGATGTGGTAGACGACGGCATAGCCGACGGAGGGTGCGATGGCCGGGTCGGAGAAGCCGGGGCCGAGACTGCCCGCCGCCACCAAACCCTGGACCAGATCCCGGATCGCCCCGCCCGCCGCGATGGCAAGGCCGGCCGATGTGGCCTGGACCGCCCCCCAGGCACCGAGGGCAAGACCGCTGGTCCCATCCCGGGCCAGATCCATGGCGGCGGTCAGGGTGCCGACGGCGAACAACCCGCCGCCGAACCCGATCAGCGCTGTGCCTGCGCGGAACAGGGCGACGGAATGCAATGGTCCAGCGAAGACGACGGCGGAGAAGGCGGCGATCCCGGCCAACGCGCCCAAGGCGGCAAGCCGGAACGGATCGCTCCCGCGGGCGAGTTGCCGGGCAGCCAGGGCGAAGCCGACCAGGGTGCCGCCCGCCAGGATGGCGGTCAGCATCGTGGTCTGGCCGACGGACAGGTTCAGCACCTGCCCGCCATAGGGTTCAAGCAGGATGTCCTGCATGCTGAACCCGGCCGTGCCCAGGCCGACGGCGGTCAGGATGCGGCCGGTGCGGCCAATGCTGCGGAACCTGGCCCAGGCCTCCGCGAAGGTGGGATGGACCCGGTCGCGGGCAGTCAGGGCCGGGTTGCGCACCTCCTGCTTCCACAGCGCCACGACATTCAGCACCATGGTGAGGGCGGCCGCCCCCTGGACCACCTGGATCAGGCGGATCTGGCTGAATTCCGCCAGCAGCGCCCCGAAAACCAGCGCGCTCGCCACCATGCCGACCAGCAGCATGACATAGAGCAGCGCCACCACCCGGGGCCGGGCACTGTCGGGGGCGAGGTCGGTCGCAAGCGCCAGTCCCGCCGTCTGGGTCGTGTGCAGGCCCGCGCCCACCAGCAGGAAGGCCAGTGCGGCCGCCGCCTGGGCCACCCAGGCGGGGGCGGTGGTGTCGCCCGACAGGATGATCAGGGCGAAGGGCATGATGGCGAAGCCGCCGAACTGCATCAGGCTGCCGAACCAGATATAGGGTACCCGCCGCCAGCCGAGGACGGAGCGGTGGGTGTCGGAACGGAAGCCGATCAGGGCGCGCAAGGGCGCGAAGACCAGGGGCAGCGACACCATCAGGGCCACCAGCCAGGCCGGCACCCCCAGTTCCACGATCATCACCCGGTTCAGCGTGCCGTTCAGCAGCACCACCGCCATGCCCACCGCCACCTGGAACAGGGCAAGCCGCAGCAGCCGGGCCAGCGGCAGCTCCGGCGTGGCCGCATCGGCGAAGGGCAGCATCCCCGGGCCGACCCGCATCAAGGCCTTGAC
>JBJOKR010000051.1:0-23594 GCA_046045995.1 Pseudomonadota bacterium
GGTCGCCCCCCCCCGCCTCCCCCTTTTCGGCATGCACACAGCGTCAGGCTGCGACTTCGTCGCTGTTGCCCTTGATGCGGCTGGCAAGGGCCGCTTCCAGGAAGCGGTCGATATCCCCGTCCAGCACGCCTTGGCTGTCAGAGGTTTCGACGCCGGTACGCAGATCCTTCACCATCTGGTAGGGCTGAAGCACGTAGGAGCGGATCTGGTGGCCCCAGCCGATATCGGTCTTGGTCGCCTCCAGCGCCGCCGCAGCCTCTTCCCGCTTGCGCAGTTCCATCTCATAGATGCGGGCGCGCAGCATGTCCCAGGCCTTGGCCCGGTTCTTGTGCTGGGACCGTTCCTGCTGGCAGGCGGCGACGATGCCCGTCGGGATATGGGTCAGGCGGACGGCCGAATCCGTCTTGTTGACGTGCTGGCCGCCGGCACCGGACGCCCGGTACGTGTCCGTCCGCACATCCTTTTCCAGGATCTCCACATTGATCTTGTCGTCGATCACGGGTGTCACCGACACAGAGGCGAAGGATGTGTGGCGCCGCGCTTGGCTATCGAAGGGGCTGATGCGCACCAGCCGGTGCACCCCGAACTCCGTCTTCAGCCAGCCATAGGCGTTGTGGCCCTTCACCTGGATCGTGGCGGACTTGATCCCGGCCTCTTCGCCGCCTGTCTCGTCCAGCAGGTCCACCTTGAAGCCGTGCTGCTCCGCCCAGCGGGTGTACATGCGCATCAGCATCAGCGCCCAATCCTGGGACTCGGTGCCGCCCGCGCCGGAATTCACCTCGACGAAGCAGTCATTGGCATCGGCCTCCCCGGACAGGAGGCTTTCCAGCTCCTGCTTGGCTGCGCGGTCCTTGACGGCGGCCAGGGCCTTCTCGGCCTCCACCACCATGTCCTGATCGCCATCGGCCTCCGCCAACTCGATCAGCTCGACATTGTCCTTCAGCTCCTGCTCCAGCGACCGGTAGCCGCTGATGGCGCTGTCGAGCGCGTTGCGCTCCTTCATGATCTTCTGGGCGCGGTCCGAATCGTTCCAGAGATTCGGATCCTCGGCCAGGGCGTTCAGTTCGTCGAGGCGGTAAAGGGATTTCTCCCAGTCAAAGATGCCTCCTCAGCAGCGTCAAGGACTGCTGAACAGCCTCGACGACCGCTTGTGTCTCGGCCCGCATGGGCGGCTCCCTCGATACAGATGACAGTCGGATGAACGACGGATTGTCGCCGCTGCTATGTAACCCCCGGGGCCCGCCGATCCAAGGCCCATTTGCCGGACCCCGCCATGACGCCCCGAAAAGAGAAGGGGTGCGGCCACCTCTATGACCGCACCCCGTCCCAATCAGTCAGATGATCGATCAGAAGCGGTAGCCAAAGCCCACACCGATGATCCACGGATCGATATCAACATCGGCCAGCACCGTGGTGGTGGCATTCACGCGAATGGTGGCATCGGTGCTGAGCCACAGCTTCTTCACGTCCACGTTCAGGAACCAGTCACCCTGGAGGGCGATGTCCACACCGGCCTGCAGCGCGTAGCCGAAGCCGTCATCGTATTCGATGTCCTGGGCGGCACCCGGATCCTCGCTGTAGAAGATCGTGTAGTTGATGCCGGCGCCGACATAGGGGCTGACCTGGCCCTTCGGGTTGAAATGGTACTGCAGGGTCAGGGTCGGCGGCAGCAGCCAGACATCGCCCAGGTCCACATTGGCGCCCAGCGGGCTGCCCACGGCGGCCACATCATGGGGGGCGGTGGCGGCGATCAGTTCCAGGGCCACGTTGTCGGTCAGGAAATAGGAGAAATCCACCTCCGGCACGAACTGGTCGTCCACCGCGGCCTCACCGGAGACGGTGGCCGTGCCGACACGCAAGCTGCTGGACTCGTCGGGGGTGATGTAGATGCCGCGAACACGCACCAGGATATCCCCCGCCTCCTTCGCGGAGACCGCCGACGGCACGGCAGCGGACAGTACGGCAAGAGCGCAGGCGGCGGTCGCAAGCGAAGCAAGACGAGACATATTGGCTCTCCTTAATCGTGCAGTCACCGAAGGATCTGTGATTTGCACGCTGTTGTTCTTGAGAAGTGAGGAGAGCTTTATGCCGGACGTGGGGACTTGCCTCTGACATAGATCAATACGAAATCAGCCGATGGAACCTGTTACGGGCGGGCAACAGTTGCAACCGACGCAGACCCGGGTTGCGGCCCCGGGTTGCGGCTCCGGGTAGCATCGATTCAGGTGATCCAGGCGGGCTTGCGCTTCTCCAGGAAGCTGGAGACACCTTCCCGCCCCTCTTCCCCCGCCCGGGCGGCGGCGATCCGGTCCGCTGTATCGGCAACAAGGGCATCATCCAGGGGCCGGTCGACAGCGCGGATCAGATCCTTCGTCGCTGCCAGGGCGACTGGGCCCCCTTCCAGCAGACGGGTCAGAATCCGTTGCACCGTCGCCTCCAGTGCGTCAACTGCCACCACCTCATGCACCAGGCCGAGGCGATGGGCTTCGGCCGCGCTGAACCGCTCAGCCGTCAGGAAATAGCGCCGCGCCGCCCGCGCGCCCATGGCCGCCACCACATAGGGGCCGATGGTGGCGGGGATCAGGCCCAGCTTCACCTCCGTCAGGGCGAACAGGGCAGAATCGGCCGCCAAGGCGATGTCGCAGGCGGCGACAAGACCGGTACCCCCGGCGAAGGTGGGGCCGTGGACCACGGCGACCGTCGGCTTCGGCAGTTCGTTCAGGGCGCGCAGCATGCGGGCCAGACCCAGTGCATCCTCCCGGTTCTGCTCCAGCGAATATCCGGCCATGCGCTTCATCCAGGTCAGATCGGCCCCGGCGCTGAAGCTGGGGCCGTTGCCCCGAAGCACCACGGCCCGTACCGCCGGATCGGCCCCAAGGTCCAGCCAGATCCGGTGCAGGTCGGCGATGACCCCGTCGTTGAAGGCGTTATGAACCTCCGGACGATTCAAGGTGACCGTGGCGATACCGCGCCCGTCGCGCGCCACAAGCACAGGACTGTCCATTTTCGTCCGCCCCCTTTCAACATGGGCCTTCCACCCAGGCACTTTCCTACACGGATGGGGGCGGATGTCAAAACCACTGTCCAGCCTGTTATGGGGTGACCGACAGCCGTGCTGGCGGGACCATCCCCACGCCCGGGCAGGAAACGGATCATGACACAGGACACGATCGCACCCACCCGTCCCCAGCGTCCAGGCATCGGAGGCAGGGCCGCCGCGGCGGGCTGGCACCAAAGCCGGGCCGCCACCTTTGATTCGGGACGGCTGGCCCGCGCCATGGTCGGGCGTTGTGCCGTGCCGACCGTGGATCCCGGCAGTGCCCCCGGCGGCATGGTCGGCCACAGCGAATGGCGCCACGCCTGCCGCCCCGCCCGGCGGGACATGGCCATGGCCGGCAGCGGCAGCCATGTCACATCCGGCACCCTGGGCACCCTGGACCTGCGCGCGACCGACCGGTTCCCACGGCGCGGCTGATCGCCGGAACGCCCGTTCTGTGCCGACCGCTCGACCATGAAAAAAGGCGCCCCGAATGGGGGCGCCTTCATCATGCGGATCACGCGGGCGGTTAGGCTCAGTGCAGCTTGGCCGGCAGGTCCCGGATGGCCGCATCGACCAGGGCGTCGTTGCGGGCCTTGTCCATGTTCTGGACCAGAAGCTTTTCCGTCGCGGTGACGGCGATATCAACCGCCAGATCCCGCACCTGCTGCACCGCCTGTGCTTCGGCCTGGGCGATCTTGTCCATCGCCTGGGCCTCCCGGCGCTTCAGGGAAAGCTCAAGCTCCTCCGCGGCGCGGCGGCGGATGCGGTCGGCTTCCTCCCGGGCATGTGCCAGGATCTCCTCCGCCTCCTTCAGGGCATCGCGCTGCTTGCGCTGAAACTGGGCGAGGGCCGCCTGCGCGTCCTCCCGCAGCTTCTGCGCTTGCTCGATGTCCCGGGCGATGGTCGCAGCCCGGTCATCAAGGGCGGCGGCGATGCCACGCCATGCGGGGCGGCCGGCGAAGTACATGAAGACCGCGAACGCGACGGCGACCCAGAAGGTCGTGCTGCCGAACAATCCGTCCATCACGCGCGCTCCTTCAGGGCTTCGTCCACGGCTGCATCCGCACGGGCAGCATCCAGCTCGATCCCGGCCAGCTTGGCGACAGCGGCCTGGGCCGCTTCCGCCGCGACGCCGCGGATATTGGCCAGGGCCGCCTGCTTCTGGGCCTGGATACCGGCATCCGCCTCCCGCGCCCGCTCGGCGAGGGTGGCCGCCAATTCACCCTGCCGCTTGGCGGCGAGGCTGTCGGCGGCGGCGACGGAATCGGACACCACCTGCTGGGCATTGGACCGGGCATCGGCCAGGGCCTGCTCATAGGCGGCGATGACGCCCTCGGCCTCCCCCTTCAGGGCGGTGGCCTTCTCCAGATCATTGGTGATCTTCTCCTGCCGGGCCTCCAGCACCTCGGCGACGCGGGGAAGCGCCACCTTGGACATGAGGATCAGCAGCAGGCTGAACGTGACGATCAGCCAGAAGATCTGGGTCGGGTAGGTCGCAGAATTCAGCTGCGGCAGACCGCCCTTGGCATGCTCCGCCGTCTCATGGGCAACGCCCGCGGCGACGTCGGGCGCCGGGGTATCGGCACCGAAAGCCGGGGCTGCGGCGGCCACGGCGACCAGACCCACGGCGAGGGCTCGACCGAGCCAGAGCCTTCCGCTTGCCATCGAAGCTTCCTCGTATCTACGGCGACGCCCCCGACGGATCGGGGGCGCCACACGCCACTCCTATCGGACCAGGATGCCAGCGCTGGGCGCCGGCGCCGGACGTCAGGCGAAGAGGATGAGGAAGGCGATGACGAGCGCGAACAGGGCGACCGCTTCCGTCAGGGCGAAGCCCAGGAAGCCGACCTGACGCAGGGGACCGGCGGCGGACGGATTGCGGGCGATGGACGCAATCCAGGTCGAGAAGATGTTGCCGATACCGATGCCAACGCCAGCGAGGGCGAACATGGCGAGACCGGCGCCGATCATCTTGGCGGCTTCAGCTTCCATGGGAGTACTTCCTTTCTTGGGGTTCTACTGACGGTAGGAGGGAGGGGGTGCTCAGTGCAGTTCCAGCGCGTCGCGGATGTACAGGCAGGTCAGCACGGAGAACACATAGGCCTGGATCAGGGCGACCAGGAATTCGAGACCGAAGAGCGCCACGTTCACCAGGATCGGCAGGATGCCGAGGACATACCCGACCGGGCCAAGGGCGGCCATCAGGCTGACGGTGAAACCGGCGAAGACCTTCAGCATGGTGTGACCGGCCAGCATGTTGGCGAACAGTCGCACGGCAAGGCTGACCGGGCGCGAGAGGTACGACAGAACCTCGATCGGCACCAGGATGATGTAGAAGACCGGCGGAACGCCCGGCGGCACGAAGAAGCTGAAAAAGTGCAGCCCGTGCTTGAAGATGGCCAGCAGCGTCACGAACAGGAACACCGTCGCCGCCATCACGAAGGTGACGATGATGTGGCTGGTGAAGGTAAAGCTGCCCGGAATCAGTCCCAGCAGGTTGCCAAACAGGACGAACGTGAACAGGGAGAAGACGAAGGGGAAATACTTGCGGGCATCCGGCCCGGCATTGTCCTTCACCATCGTGGCGACGAATTCGTACAGCATCTCCGCCATGGACTGCAGCCGGCCCGGCACCATGGCACGACCGCGCATGCCATACACCATCAGCACGGTCGTGCAGAGAACCGCCAACACCATGAAGGCGGAGGAATTGCTGAACGAGAGGTCCAGACCACCGATCTCCAGCGGAACGATCGGCTTCACCTCGAACTGCTCAAGCGGACCGGCCACGATCTTGCCCCTTGTCCCCGGGCGCCCCGGCGGCGCCCTTTGCGGATTCGTCGTTTTTGTACCCGACCGCATACCCTTCGCCGGTGGCGAGGCGGTACACATTCAGGATCCCAGCCCCGGCCCCCAGGAAGAACAGGATGATCAATCCCCAGGGCCCGGTTCCCAGCCAGTTGTCGATCAGCAATCCGCCCCCGACACCAACCAGAAGCGCGGCGACAAGCTCGACCCCGATACGCACACCGGCCCCCATCGCGCGACCCTGATCCTGCTCCTCCTGAGAGGGGGGGCGGTCAAGACCGGCGGAGCGCCGTGCCTGCTGCAACCGGGTTTCGATCTCCTCCAACGATGGGGGAGGTCGGTCATCCGTCATGATGCACCTCCCTTCCGCCGCCAGGTTCGACGCCGCGCGAAAGCGGCGGCACCATACGGGCCGGCCCTACCCCTGTCAAGTGCCGAAACCCGGCGGCTAAGCCCTTGAAAAATGTCGGATAATGCCGCGCCTGTGGCAGTTTGTTGCGGCGCAGCACCCATGCCGGGGAGGAATGGACCGGTGACAGAAGGTCGCCCCCCTGCCCCGGCCGGCCCGTCCCCCCCATCCCTGCCCCGATGCCCCAGCGCCTTCAACCGGCGGCGGCCATGAACTTCGCCATGGCCTCCGCCATCTGGGTCGGAGTGGTGCCGCGGGGGAAGACCGTCAAGAACTCCCCCGCCGGGCCCATCAGGTAGGTGTACGTCGAATGGTCCATCAGATAGGTCGCCGCGTCACCGCCGGGCGCCTTGGCGTAAAAGGCGCGGTAGGCTCGGGCGACCCCGGCGATCTGATCCGTCGTGCCTGTCAGGCCGGTGATGCGGGAATCGAACAGGCTGACATACTGGGCCAACATGGCCGGCGTATCCCGCTCCGGATCGATGGAGATGAACAGCGGCTGCACACGCTCCGCCGCAGCCCCGAGCTCATCCATCGCGGCCGCGATCACCTGAAGCTCCGTCGGGCAGATGTCCGGGCAATACGTGAAACCGAAGAAGACAAGGCGGTACTTGCCGACATAGGTCTGATCGGTGACCGCCGCACCCGTATGGTCGGTCAGGGTGAAGGGACCGCCGATGGTGATCCCGTCAGGAAGGGCGACACCGGCAGACGCTGTGGACCGCTCGGCCTGACGCTCCTGCAATTCGCGGCTGACGCTCCAATACGCGATCAGGGCGGCGATCAGAAGACCGATGGCAACGGCTAGCAGGATGCGGACGATACGCGGAACGACCATGGTGCAGGGGTCCCTTCGAAACGGGAACGAGGGCGGGGCATCGCGGTTCTGGGCGAACAAGTAAGGTCTGCGCGCGCCCGCCGGAAGGGGCGATGCGTCGCAACCCGCCCGATCTTCGACCCCCGCCTTGACCAAGGTCAACCCATCGCCCGGCATGGACTGTTAGCATGCGCGGGATACGGTGCAGGGAGGAAGGTCATGCGGATCGGTATCGTGGGTGCTGGCTACGTTGGCAGTACGGCGGCCTATGCCATGGTTCTGCGCGGCGTGGGCAGCGGGATCGTGATCGTGGACCGCAACACCGACCTGGCGGAGGCGCAGGCGCGCGATATCCTGCACGCCACCCCCTTCGCCCATCCCGTCGCCGTCACCGCCGGCGATTACGGGGATCTGGAGGGGGCGGGAATCGTCGTCCTGGCGGCGGGCGTGAACCAGAAGCCGGGGGAATCACGGCTGGACCTGCTGTCCCGCAACGCCGCCATCTTCGGGGAGATCATACCCCGGGTCCTGGCTGCCAGCCCCGGTGCCATCCTTCTGGTGGCGACCAATCCGGTGGATGTGATGACCCAGATCAGCACCGGGATCGCCGCCCGGCACGGGGTGGGGCCGACGCGGGTGATCGGGTCCGGCACCATCCTGGACACGGCCCGCTTCCGCGCCCTGCTGGGCCGCCACCTGGGCATCAGCCCGAAATCCGTGCATGCCCATGTGCTGGGCGAACATGGCGATTCGGAAGTGCTGCACTGGTCGGAGGCGAAGGCGGGCGGGCTGGACGTGGCCGACGCCGCCGCCCAGATGGGCCGCCCCCTGACGGCGGAGGTACGGGCGGCCATCGATGACGGGGTGCGCCGGGCGGCGGCGGCCATCATCAAGGGCAAGGGGGCGACCTGGTTCGGGATCGGCGCCGGCCTTGCCCGCCTGGCCCAGATGATCGCGGACGATGAACGGGCGCTGACCACCTGTTCCATGGTCACGCCGGACGTGGCCGGGGTGGAGGATGTCGCCCTGTCCCTGCCCCGGCTGGTCGGCGCCGCGGGCGTGCTGGAGACCCTGCGCCCCGGCCTGGACGACGGCGAAACCGCGGCGTTGCGCCGCAGCGCGGAGATCCTGCGCAACGCCTTCGACGGGGTGCGGATGTAAGGGCCCCCGCGTCGGTGGGCTCAGGCGAGCCCGCGCCGTAATCCGACACCCGCCGCCGGTTCACACGAACAACCGCCCGGCCTCGAAGCTGCTCCGGGTGCCAACATCGGAGCGGTGGTCCTCCAGCCAGCGGGACGCTGCCTGCCGCCCCAGGTCGCGTAGGGTGGTGAGGAAGCCCCAATCGGTGTTCAGCTTGCTGGACACGCCGAGCTTGGACATCTCCCCCTCCGCCTCGATCCGGTGCAGGTGGACGGGTTTCATCCCCGCCTCCTCCGCCGTCAGGCGCCCCTCCGCGATCAGGCGGTTGATCAGCTCGATTGAGCGCAGTTCTCGCAAATAGGTGGAGTTGAAGCTGATCTCATTCACCCGGTCGACAATGGCCGTCGGCGTGGTGGGGACGGAAGCGCGGATGATGGGCGTCACCTGGACGATGATCACATCCCGGGCCGCGCAGTCATGGATCAGGGGATAGATCGTCGGATTGCCCATGTAGCCGCCGTCCCAATAGGGCATTCCGTCGATCTCCACCGCCTGGAACACAAAGGGCAGGCACGCGCTGGCGATCAGGGCATCGGCCGACAGCTCCGCCCCGGCGAAGACCTTGAGCTTGCCCTCCGTCACATTGGTGGCGCTGACATAGAGCCGCGGGGCCGCCGCCCGCCGCAGAACGTCGAAATCGATCAGCCCGCGCAGCACCTCGCGCATGGGGTTCAACCCCAGGGGATTGAACTGATAGGGGCTCATCATCCGGATCATCAGGTCGAACCCGGCATAGACCGGGTGATTGTCCAGATGCGGGTTCCCCGTCATGGATGACATCCAGGAGGGGGAAAGGGGGCCGAAGGCATTGGCCTTGGACAGGCGCCGCCACAGCCGCTCCAGCAGATCCCGCGCCTCCCCCGGGCCGCCGGTAAGCAGGCCATAGGCCAGAAGGGCGCCATTCACCGCCCCGGCCGACGTGCCGCTGATCCCCTCCGCATCGAAGCAATCCTCCTCCAGCAGGCGGTCCAGCACCCCCCAGGTGAAGGCGCCATGGCTGCCCCCGCCCTGAAGGGCCAGATTGACGGGCAGGCGGTTGACGGACTGAAGGTTCACGGGCTGACGGTTCACGGGCTGACGGTTTTCAGGCTCACCGGCCCGGGCCGCGGCGGGGGATGCCCCCTGTTTCGATCTTGTCACGATGCCACCGGATGCTGATCGCGGGTCGGCATCAGCGGGCGATCCAGCCGCCGTCGACCGGCAGGGAGGCGCCGGTGATGTTGCCCGCCGCTTCCCCGCAGAGGAACACGGCCAGTTCTCCCAACTGCTCCGGTGTCGTGAAACGCATGGACGGCTGCTTCTCGGACAGCAGCCGCACCTCCGCCTCCGGAATGGAAAGGGCCTCGCGCTCCGCCAGGGCGTCGATCTGCTTCTGCACCAGGGGGGTCAGCACCCAGCCGGGGCAGATGGCGTTGCAGGTGATGGCGGTTTCGGCGCATTCCAGCGCCACCACCTTGGTCAGGCCGACGACACCGTGCTTGGCCGCCACATAGGCCGCCTTCTGCACACTGGCCACCAGCCCATGGACGGAGGCGACATTGATGATCCGGCCCCAGCCGCGCGCCTTCATCCCCGGCAGCACCGCCTGGGTTCCGTAGAACACGGCCGACAGGTTGATGGCGATCACCTGCTCCCACTTGGCGGCAGGGAAATCCTCCACCGTCGCGGTGTGCTGGATGCCGGCATTGTTCACCAGGATGTCCACCCGGCCGAACGCCTCCTCCGCCTGGGCGACCATGGCGGCGATCTGCTCCGGCTTGCCCATGTCCGCACTGCTGTGCAGCGTGCGCACACCGAACTCCGTCTCCAGCCGCCGGCGGATCGCCTCGATCTCCGCCGCGTCGCCGAAGCCGTTCAGCATCACATCGGCCCCGGCCCGGGCCAGGGCCGTGGCAACACCCAACCCGATCCCGCTGGTGGACCCGGTGACGATGCCGGTACGGCCCTGAAGGGCCGGTGGTGCTGCGCGGCCCGGCGGGGCCGAAAGGATGGACATGGCGGCGGTTCCGTCTGGTCGCATGATGGCATCAGGAATAGCGCAAGCCATGCCGCGGTTCCAGTCAGGAACCTGAACCTTCCTTCAACTTGTCCAGGATGCCCCGGATCACCGTCCGCCCCTCCTCCGCCGGCGCCGGGTCCGCAGGCTTCGGCTCGGTGGGTGCCGATGGGGCCGGTTGGGGGGCGGGTTGGGGGGCGGGCTGTGAGGAGGATGCGGGCGGCGGTGCGGCGATGGCGGCGGGCGGTTGGGCCAAGGCGGCCCGGGCCGCGGCCCAGTCCAGCAGGGCATCGGCCTGCACCACCAGCCCCGGCCGCTCCACCGGGCCGGCCAGGTCCAGGGCGAAGCCGGGGTCATCCTCCGGATCGATGGCCAGACGGCCCTGCATGCGATCCCGGTCCAGGTCCACCTGTACCGTCAGGGTCAGTGCCCCCACCGGGGCCCGGGCGGTCAGGCCGGTGGTGGCCAGATCCGTCCCGACCAGGGTGACGGGGCCCGACACGGTCGGAAGCGGCGTGGTGCCGCCGCCGGTCACCCCGGCCAGCAGGGCCCGCGCTTCCTCCCGCCCCTGGATCTCCGGCAGATCGGCGGCCAGCCGGGCAAGGTCCAGCCCGGTCAGGGTGGTGTCCGCCACCGACACCTCCCCCTGGGCGGTCAGGGCGGCGCGCAGGGCGGCGGGATCGGTGCCCGCAGCTTCCCCCGTGAGGCGCAGGTCCAGGCGCCCACCGGACAGCCCGATTCCCGCCGCTCCCGCTTCCCCTGCCCGCGGCGGCAGTTCCACCCCGGTGAGGGAGACGGTAAGGGCGGCGGTCAGGCCCAGCGTCTCATCCGCGGCGGTGGCGATGCGCCCTTCCGCCGCGACCTCCCCGCCCCGCCAGCGCCCGGCCAGATTTTCCAGGGTCAAGGCCCCGTCCGCCGCGACCAGGGACAGGCTCGCCCCCTCCACCGGTGTCGCCAGATCGGGCAGGGTCAGCCGTTCCGACTCCACGGTCAGGGACAGGCGCTGGTCCATGGTCCAGGAAAGGTCGCCGCCATCCAGCAGGGGCTCCGCCAGCGCCAAGTCCAGCGGGCCGGTGGTGACCTGGGCCGTGGTGACCCGCCGCTCCCCCTCCCGGTCCAGGGTGACGGTGCCACCGCGCAGGGTGACGGGGCCAAGCGTGCCCTGAAGCTCCGCCAGGGTCCAGCGCGCGCCTTCGCCCGCGATGGCGGTATACAGGTCTACGGGCCCCAGGCTGGGGCGGGCGGGACGCCAGTCGGGATGGATCAGGCGGATGGCGTCCACCGCTTCCGGCAGGGTGGCGCGCAGGGTCACCGCCGGTTCGGGCCTGTCATCGGCATCGGCGATGCGCCCGCCCAGGGTGACGGTCCCGCCCAGGGCCGCCAGTTCCGCCTCCACCCCCAGATCTTCCGGGTTGCCCACCAGCCGCCCGGTCAGCCGCACCGGCCCCAACCGTTCGGGGGAGACGGGCGGGGCGGTCTTCAGCGCCCGGAACAGGGGCGCGATCCCCGACGTCTCCACCGCATAGGTCAAGTCAAGGCCGGACAGGGGGGCGATCCCGGCGGCCGAACCACCGGCGGTCAGCTTGACCCCCGCGGCATCGGCGACGGACAGGCGGCGCAGGGTCAACGCACCCGCCACCACATCCCCCGCCAGGGCCAGATCGGTGATCGGCAGCCCCGCCGCCGTGACCTGCCCCGCCGTCAGGTCCAGGGTCAGGTCCATGGCCGTGAGCCGCTCCGCCACCTGGGCAGGCGCGGGCAGCCCGCCGGGCAGATAGGCGTCCAGGTCCAGCCGGTCGATGGACAGGCGCAGGCCCAGGCCGGGGCGCGCGCCATCCCCCCCACCCGCCCGCCGCCAACTCGCGGCCCCGGTCAGCTTGGCCCCGTCCAGCTCCCCCGTCAGGTCGTGCAGCTTGGTTTCGCCCGCCGCCGCCTGGACCCGGGTGGTCAATGCGGCACGGCGCAGGCGTTCCAGCGGCACCGCCGCCACATCCATCCCGGCCCACATCCCGGCCCAGGTCAGGGCGGCGCGCAGATTTTCCGTCCGCGCGGTCAGGGTCGCATCCAGCGCCAGGCCGCCCGCGGGGGTGGACAGGCTGCCCGCCCCCTCCACCACCAGCCCGCCGGGCAGGGTCGCCGCCGCGCGCTCCACCATCAGCGACCCGTCGGCCAGGCGGCCGATCAGGCTGACCTCCCGCAGGGTGTCCCCGCGGGAGGTGACGGCATCGGCCAGCAAATCCAGGGTCAGGGCCCCGCCGTCGGGCAGCACGGGCACATCCCCGCCCGTCCAGTCATCCAGGTCCAGGTCGGTGAAGGACAGGACAAGGCTGGCCTCTCGTCCGCGGTCGCGGCCCTGGAGGGGGATTTCCACACTGCCGACGGCGCGGCTGTCGCCCACCGCCGCCTCCATCCCGTCCAGCAGGATACGCCCGTCGGCCCAGGTGAACTGCCCGGCTATCGTCCATGGCCGGTCCCCGGCCGGGGTCCTGGGGCGGGTGTCGGCCGGCCGCGTGTCCCCCGCCCGGCTTTGGTCAGACAACGGGCGCCCGGTCAGACCGGCCAGTACGGTGGTCAGATCGCCCAGGCGGCGCCCCTCGCCGCGCAATTCGCCGCTGATGGCGGTGCCGGGGCTGCGGTCCAGGACACCGGCGAAGCGCAGGCTGCCCGCACCCCCGTCCCCGGCCGCCCCGGTCACCCCGCCCAGCCCCCGGTCCGGCAGGGACAGGGTGACCCGCAGGGGCAGGGCCGCGGCGGCGGCCGTCCGGCCAGTCGTCACCTCCAGCAGCAGTTCCTGGCCGGCGACGGTGAAGCTGCCGTCGAAATGGAAGGGGCCGTCGCTGCCCCCCGCCTCCACCGCGCCGACGATATCGGTCAGGGTGGCGGTGCGGGGATCGGGCCCACGCTCATCCGTCAGGGTCAGGGTGCCGCCGCGCAGGCTGGTCCGTTCCACCCGCACCGCCCCCCCGGCCGCGGCGGGGTCCACCGGCAGCACCACGTCCCCGTTGCGGCGCAGGGTCACCTGGAAATCGGGCGTGTCCAGCAGCAGGGTATCCACCTGCACCGCCCCGCGCAGCAGGGGCAGGATCCGGGCCGACAGATCCACCGCTGCCGCCCGTCCCACGACGGTCCCGTCCGGCAGGGACAGGCGCACATCCCGGGCCGACAGCCCCGGCCGGGGCAGCAGCGCCAGGTCCAGATCGCCGGCGATCGTCACCTCCCGCCCGGTCGCCAGTTCCAGGGCGGCGGCCACCGGGTCGCGCCAGCGGTTCCAGTCGATCAGGGCGGGGGCCGCAAGCAGGGCCGCGCCGGTCACCACCAGCACCGCCGTTCCGCCGAGGAGTAGCCTGTTCACCCGTGCTGTCCCATTCCTGCCGCCCGTCCCGGTCCCGCCCCGATCATGCCCGGACCGCTTGGGGGCCGGACCGCTTGGGGAAACGGGCGGGACGCGCTAAACTACCCGTCCTGCGGGTGCGGTGCAAACCGGCGTCAAGGATGGGGCCGATACGATGGCTGAGATCATCAACCTGAACCGGGCCCGCAAGGCGCGGCAGCGGCAGGACAAGGCCAAACAGGCCGCCAGTAACCGCGCCAAACATGGCCTCACCAAGGCGGAACGCCAGGCCCAGGTAATGGAAGCGGCCAAGCGCGCCCGCCTGGTCGACGGGCACCGGCTGGAGCAGGGCCGGGACGGGAAGGAGACGGAGGGGGACTGACCCCGGGCGGCTTATGCGGGCCGGATCACGCCGACCGGGGCCGGGCGATGCCGCCGGCGGCGATCCGGCGCCAGCCCAGCATGCCGGTAACCAGGGCGGCGACGAATATCCAGGTGGACGGGCCGCCGATGGCGATACCCGCCAGAGCCGGCCCGGGGCAATAGCCGACCAGCCCCCAGCCCAGCCCGAACAGGACCGCCCCGCCGATCAGCCGTGCGTCCAGGTCGCGGGATGTCGGCAGCTCGAACCGGGCGGCGGCCAGGGGCCCGCCCCGGCGCCAGACCAGCCGGTAGCCGATGAAGGTGGTGACCACCGCCCCACCCATGACGAAGGCCAGGCTGGGGTCCCAGGTGCCGGTGATATCCAGGAAATTCAGCACCTTGGCCGGATCGACCATGGCGGAGAGGGTGAGGCCGGCACCGAACAGCAGACCGGCGGCCAGGGCGAAGACAAGGCGGATCATGGCTGTGCCCTCCCGGATCAGAACAGGTGGCGGGTGACGAAGACCGTGGCCAGCGCCACGGCCATGAAAACCAAGGTGGCCGCCAGGGACCGGGGGGACAGGCGTGCCAGACCGCAGACACCATGGCCGCTGGTGCAGCCGCTGCCCATCCGGGTCCCGATCCCCACCAGCAGACCGGCGGCCAGCAGCATCGGCACCTCCCCCGTCACCTGCACCGGCGGGACAAGGCCGAAGGGCAGCAGCAGCACCGGTGCCGCCACCATCCCCACCAGGAAGGCGATGCGCCAATCCCGGTCCTGGCCCGGTGCCCGCGGGTCGATGGCCCCGGCGGCGATGCCGGAAATGCCGGCGATCCGGCCCAGCCCCGCCATCAGCACCACGGCGGACAGGCCGATCAGGATGCCGCCCAGAAGGCCGGCCCAGGGGGTGAATTCGGTCATGGATCAGTCTCCGTGGCTTCCCGGCTTGCGCCTGTGCCGTCGCCGGCACCGGGGGCACAGAACAGGCCGTACATCACCTGGATGAAGGTGGCGGCCCGGGGGTTGGCGATGCGGTAATGGATCGTCGTCCCTTCCCGCCGTGTGGCCACCAGCCCCTCCGCCCGCAGGCGGGCCAGATGCTGGGAGGCGACGGTCTGCCCGATCTCCAGCCGGGCGGCCAGCTCACCCACCGGCAACTCCCCGTCCAGCAGATTGCACAGCAGCATCAGCCGGTGGGGATTGGCCATGGACCGCAGGAAATCCGCCGCCTGTTCGGCGCGGGCCTGCATGGTGGCGACATCGACCGGGGCCGTCTCCGCCACAGGGGCAGGGGCGGTGGTGGTGGCCGTAGCGCTGTGCGGGGCGGGAGGATGGGCGATCTGTGCATTCATGGTTTTGAATATAATGATGTCCGCATATAAATCAAGCGTGTGCTTCCCGCCCGGGCAGCACCTCTGCTATCAGGACCGGGTGACAGTGACCGGGAACCGCCGATGCCCCGCCCCCTTGCCGATGCCGGCCACCATCTTCTGATCGGGCTGCGCCCGTCGCCCGTGCTTACGGCGGCGGACCGCGCCCTTCTGGCCGATCTGCGCCCGGCGGGTATCGTGCTGTTCCGGGGCAATTTCCGACACGATCTACCCTATGCGGACTGGTTGGACAGCCACGCAAGGCTTCTGGCCGATGTGCGGGACGCCATCGGGCGGGACCGGATCCTGGTCGCCATCGACCATGAAGGGGGGCGGGTCTGCCGCACCCCGGCCCCCATCACCCGCTTCGCCCCCGCCGCAAGCTGGCCCGGCCAGGCTGCCGCCGTGGGCGCGGCCATGGGGCGGGAACTGGCCAGCCTGGGCGTGAACCTGAATTTCGCCCCTGTGCTGGACATCAACAGCAACCCCGCCAACCCCGTGATCGGCGACCGGTCCTTCGGCGCCGATGCGGGCACGGTCACGGCGGCCGGGCGGGCGCTGGCCGCGGCCCTGCTGGCGCAAGGGGTGCTGCCCTGTGCCAAGCATTTCCCCGGCCATGGCGATACGGATGTGGATTCCCACCATGCCCTGCCGGTGCTGAACCACGATCTGGACAGCCTGCGGGCCCGGGAACTGGCGCCCTTCGCCGCCCTGGCCGCCGATGGCATCCCCCTGGTCATGACCTCCCACATCCTGTTCCCGACCCTTGACGCGCGGGAGCCGGTCACCCTGTCCCCCCGCTTCATCACCGGCCTGCTGCGGCAGGAACTGGGGTTCACGGGTGTGGTGGTGACGGATGATCTGGGCATGAAGGCGGTGGACCACCTGTATGACGATCCGGCCGCGGCGGTGCGGACCGTGGCGGCGGGCTGCGACCTTCTGGTGGTCTGTGCCGCCAACACGGATACGGAGCGGTGCCGGGGCTTCGCCGCAGCCCTTGCCGCCGCCATGGACGATCCGGACCTGGCGCCGATCCTCAGGCAGTCCCGCGCGCGCGTGGACGGGCTGCTGGCCCGGGCGGCCCAGCACGCCGTCACGCCGCTGCCCCCCGATCTCCTCACCACCCATGCCGGCATCGCCCCGCTGTGGCAGGGGGCGACGGCGGCCGTCATGGAAAAGCGCTGACGGGGATGCGGCAAGGCACCTGACGACACAGGGGCGCCTTGTTCCCGCCCGGCGGCGCAGGGCTGCCCCCCGCATTCCGTCCTTGCGGTGATGGGCCCCATGCCTCATTGTGCCAATCACTGATGAGCAACGATAGCATCCGCGTCCGTGGGGACGCCGCCGTGACGCCCGACAATCGGGCCGGCGCGGACATGACTGACGATGGGACCGTATCTACGGCCACCGTCGTTCCCTTCCACAGATATACCGACTTCGGCTCCCGCTGGCCTGTGCCAGCCAAGAGCGAAGTCCTTGTCGTGCCCCTTGGCGGCCTTGGCCGCATCGGCATGAACTGGACCCTTTACGGCCATGACGGCGCCTGGATCCTGGTGGATGCTGGCATAGCCTTCCCGCCGGAGGATCATGAGGGCGTGGACGCCATTGTCCCCGACCCCACCTTCCTGAAGCCGATCCGCGACCGCCTGCTGGCCCTGGTCGTCACCCATGCCCATGAAGACCACATCGGCGCGATCGACCGGCTGTGGCCCCACGGCATCGGCTGCCCGATCTGGGCAACACCGTTTGCCGCCGCCACCATCTCCCGCCGGCTGGAGGAGACGGGCACGCTGGACGAAGTGACCATCCACACCTATCCGGTGGGCGGCAGCTTCGACATCGGGCCCTTCGCCATCCGCAGCATCCGCATGACACACTCGATCCCGGAGCCGGTGGCCCTTGCCATCGGGACACGGGCGGGGACGGTCCTGCACAGCGGTGACTGGAAATTCGATCCGGAGCCGATGATCGGCGCCGCGACGGATTTCGACGCCCTGCGCGCCGTGGGCGATGCTGGTGTCCTGGCGCTGCTGTGCGACAGCACCAACGCCCACAAGGAGATGGAGCGCACGTCGGAAGCCCAGGTGCGGGAGGCCTTCCGCCGCCTGTTCGCCGGGCGGAAGGGCCAGATCGCCATCTGCGGCTTCTCCACCAACGTCGCCCGCATCGCCTCAGCCGCCATCGCGGCGACGGAGAACCGGCGGCGCATCGCGCTCGCCGGCCGTTCCATGCGCAACGCGGAGGAAACGGCGCGGCGCCTGGGCCTTCTGGACGGGGTGCCGGAGTTCCTGGCCGAACCGTCCCATCTGAAGGGGTTGGACCGGTCGCAGGTGGCCCTGATGTGCACCGGCGGTCAGGGGGAGGAGAAGGCGGCCCTTGCCAGGCTTGCCCGTGGCGACCGGCGGTTGCCGGCCTTCGGGGCCGGGGACACGGTGGTCCTTTCCGCCCGCATCATCCCCGGGAACGAGGAGGCGGTGGAGAAGCTGTGCTCCGCGCTCCGCGCCCGGGGGGTGGAGGTGCTGGCCGGTACCGAAAGCATCGGCGGCTTCCCGGTCCATGTCTCCGGCCATCCGGGGGCGGGGGAGCTGCGGGAATTCTACGGCCTGGTCCGGCCGCGCTTCGCCATCCCGGTCCACGGGACGGAGATGCACCTGACCGCCCATGCCCGCCTGGCCCGAGCAGCCGGGGTGGAAGCCGCCCTGGTGACGGAGGAGGCGGAAGTGATCCGCCTGGCCCGCCAGGGTGCACGGGTCATCGGCCGGGTGGATGTGCCCAAGCTGCACCTGTCCAATGACGAGCACGGCAACCGGGTCGCCTGGCGCCCGGGTGAGGCGCTTGTGGCCGGCGGGCGTTGACCCACAGCGCCCATGGACGGGGGCCCCCGGTGGCCCGCACCAAAGCGGGTAGGCCACCCGCCCGACCGGGCGTGGGCGCCAGAACGGATTAGTCAACAAAACCGGTCGTCCGTCCGATCCGGGCGCATGGTCAACCGGCGGTCGGTGGCGCATCTTCTAGGCACCCAAGCGTGGCCGGAGTGTGCACCCCATGACCGCCCCCTCCCACAATGCGTCCCCCAGCGGCGGCCCCCAAGGCGACGTGCCCCCGGGCGGTGCGTCCCCCCCGGCGGCACGGCCGCCGACCCCGATCATCCTGATCGACAGCAATACCCTGTCGCGGGAAGGGCTGCGGGCCATTTTCGGGGCCGGCGATTTCCGCGTCCACGCCCATGCCGCCACCCTGGATGAGGTGCTGGGAGCGGGGCCCGGCAGCGGCGCCATCGGTATCATCCTGGTGGATGCGGCGGTGCTGCGCAATGTGGGCACCGACCTGCCCCAGCTCCGCACCCTGCATCCGGGCGCCCATGTCGTCCTTCTGACCGACCAGGTGGAGATGCGGGATATGGCCGACGCCATCCAGGCGGGGGCGGACGGCATCCTGATGAAGGATATCTCGGTGGAGGCACTGGCCCAATCCATGCGGCTGGTCCTGGCGGGGGAGAAGGTGTTCCCAACACGGCTCGCCAGCCTTCTGGTCGGCGGGCGCCTGCCCGCCCCCATGCCCGATGACCGGGACCGGGGCCTGTCCCGCGGCCCCGGCCGGGGCGACCGCAGCGGCCTGTCCCGCCGGGAGATGCAGATCCTCCGCCATCTGGTGACGGGCGAAAGCAACAAATCCATCGCCGGCAGCCTGAACATCACGGAAGCGACGGTGAAGGTCCATTTGAAGACCCTGCTGCGCAAGATCAACGCCAGCAACCGGACCCAGGCGGCCATCTGGGCCCTGAACCACGGCATGGGCGGGGACGGCAGCGGATCGGAAGGGATGGTGGCCTGACCGGCGGGCGGGCAGCACCGGCGCCACACTCCGCTCAACGCCAGACCCCTGTCAGCTCCACCTCCTCCCCGCCCAGGCCGCGCTTGAAGGCGGTGACGCCCGGTGCCTGGTCCGGCAGCAGACCGCCCAGGTCCAGGCAATGCCGCCCCTGGGCCTTCAGCTCCAGCATGGCCCGCCAGAGCAACAGGTTGTGGGCGCGAGTGCGGCGCCCCCCCTCCCCCGTCCAGCCGATCTGATAGGTGGCGGCGGCCCCATGCCCCAGCATCAGGATTCCCGCCACCGGCTCCCCCTCCATGCAGGCGCGCAGGACCAGGATGTCCCCATCCTTGTGCATGGCGGTGCGCAGGCGCATCAGCAGCGGCCGCCCCGCCCCGCGGTAGCCCTTGGCGGCCTTGTCCTCCAGGTACCGGTCCAGAAGCCAGGGCAGCAGGGTGGACCCGTCCCGGTCCACCTCCACCACCAGGCCCGCCCGTTCCGCCTGGTTCAGGGCGTTGCGCCATTTCTGCGCGAGGCCGGCGCGCAGATCCGCCTCCGCCCCTGTCAGGTCCAGCCACAGGGTGCGATAGCCGGGCCCGGCCCGCCGCCCACCGTCCTTCCGCCACCCGGCCCAGCGCAGGATGGCATCGGTCTCCTCCCCCGCCGGGAGTTCAGGCACGATGGCGGTCCAATTCAGCGGGCCGGAAGGATAGGCCTTGCGCAGTTCCTTCATGGTCGCGGCGATCACGGCGGGCTTCCCCGCCTCCGGTCGGATCAGGGGGCCACGATGCATCCGCACCACCCGGATCAATCCGCCCAGCAGCCGCTTCTCCGTCACCACCACCAGCCCGACGGGCGTATCCCCCAACTCGATCACACCCAGCCGAGGCTTCCACTTCTCCGTCGTCATCAAGGCGATGGAATAGCCGAAGGCCTGGGTCAGGGTGCTGCGCGGCACCTGCGCCAGCAGCCGGTACCATTCCGGCACCGTCCCCGCATCCCAGACGATGCGAAGGGTTGGCAGGGCATGCAGAGACGTCCCATCCGCCGGGGCTCCGGTTGTCCCCCCCATCACGCCGCCCCTTCCACATCCGCCAGCATGGAGAACAGGGCATCGCGCAGCGGGGACAGATGCAGGGTGACGACACCCCAGACGATGGCCCCGTCGATGCGGCGGTAATCATGGACCAGACGGTTGCGCATATCCGCGAGGTAGCGCCAGGGGTGATCCCGATAATGGGCCTGCAAAGCCTCCGGCACATGGCGGGATGCTTCACCCAGCAGGATCAGGTTGCGCTCCACCGCATCCCGGGTGCGCCGGTCCCGCTGGAAATCGCCCAGCGCCAGCCCCTGGGCATAGCGGGTCGCGTGATCGATGAAATCGATCATGTCCAGGATGCGCCCGCGGATAGCGGCCCCGTCAGAAGACACGGATGGCGTCCTTCAGCACGCGCGTCCGATCCGCCTGGGCATATCCACCGGCGGAGACCGCGTGGACCGGAACCCCCAGCCCCTGCGCGGCCATCTCCTCCACCGCCGTCAGATCGAACAGGGTGGGGGCGCGATCGTAATCGAAGGATACCAGAAGCCCCAGCTCCGCTGGATGAAGGGAGGTGTCGGCCCCGGACGGTCCGATCAGGTGCAGGGATGCGACCTTGCGGTCCCGCAGAAGGTCCCCGCAGGCGGCCATCGCGTCGCGGATGCGCAGGACATCGGCCGCCGTGACCGGCAGCGCGTCGGGCCGGGAGCCAAGGTGGTGGTCGATCCGCGGTGCGGAAGCATCGGGTGGCATGGGAGGATCCGCCTGCTGTACTCTTCCTCCACTATGCCCCGCTTCGCCGCCGGAATCCAGCGCGGCCCCCATTGGTTGCAGGATACCATGACCGCTTCCCCCACCCTGCCCTGGTGGCACCCGGACAGTTATGCCGCCCGGCGGCCCCATCTGCGCACCCGTGCGGCCGTGACGAAGGCCGCGCGCGCCTGGTTCGACGGTGCGGGATTCGTGGAGGTGGAGACACCGGCGTTGCAGATCTCCCCGGGGCTGGAGGTGCATCTCCAGGCCTTCGCAACCGATCTGGTTGGGCCGCATCCCGATGACCGGATGCGCCTGTACCTGCACACCAGCCCCGAATTCACCATGAAGAAGCTGCTGGCGGCGGGGGAGGAGCGGATCTTCCAGCTTGCCCATGTCTTCCGCAACGGGGAGCGGTCACCCACCCACCATCCGGAATTCGCCATGCTGGAATGGTACCGGGCCGGGGCGGGCTACCGCGACCTGATGGCCGATTGCATCGACCTGACCCGGGCCGCCTGCCGGGCGGTCGGGGCGACGCAGCTGACACGGGGCCCGCACAGCGCCGATCCCTTCGCGGAGTGGGAGGTGCTGAGCATCCAGGACGCCTTCCTGACCTATGCCGGGGTGGACCTTCTGGCCACCGCCCCCGACCCGCAGCGCCCGGACCGCGACCGGCTGGCGGCGGAGGCGACGCGGATCGGCATCCGTACAGCACCGACCGACACCTGGGAGGATCTGTTCTTCCGGATCAGCTTGGACCGCATCGAACCCCACCTGGGATTCGGGCGGCCGACCTTGCTGACCGACTACCCCGTCTCCATGGCGGCCCTGGCCCGGGCGAAACCGGAGGATCCACGGGTAGCGGAGCGGTTCGAGCTGTATGCCTGCGGGGTGGAGCTGGCCAATGCGTTCGGCGAACTGACCGATCCGGTTCTGCAACGATCGCGCTTTGAGGCGGATATGGCGGAGAAGGAGCGGCTGTATGGCACCCGTTACCCGGTGGATGAAGCGTTCCTGGCCGCCTTGCCGCTGATGCCGGAAAGTGCGGGCATCGCGCTGGGCTTCGACCGGCTGGTCATGCTGATCGCCGGGGCGGCACTACTGGAGGATGTGCTGTGGGCGCCTGTCGCCCTACCGGGGTAGGCAGCGAAGAAACCTACCCGATCTTTCTGGCAACGGGTGGGTTAATGGCGATAGAGTTCATGCTTATATACATCGCATCGGACGCTGGCGTGCCGGATCGCCGATGACGATCGGGGCCGCCGCCACCGCGGACCCGGAAAAAAACGAAGGAACTGGGCGGGGGAGGCCCGATGGCGCTGGCGGGGATGGCACGATGGCGGCGGCGCCTGGACCGCCTGGACATCCGGTCGAAATCGGAAGGCGCCATCGCCTTCTGCGCCCGCGCCCAGATCAGCGGCGGCATCACCCAGTCCCTGGTGGCCCTGCTGACCTGCTACGTGTTCTGGGACAGTGAGCATGCGGGTCTGTTCGTCGTCTGGACCATCGCCGTCGTCGCCCTGTCGCTGTACCGCCTGTTCTCCTCGGCCTGGATTGTCCGACGCCTGAAGGACCGGCGGGCGCTGGCATTCTGGGGGGCGACGAATGAGGTGAATTTCCTGGCCCAGGGGATAGCCTGGGCCGTGCTGGCCTGGATGCCCTATAATCCGGCCCAGTTCGGTTACCTGTTCCTGGTCTTCTTCATCCCCATCGGCATCGTTGCCGCGGCGACCCACAACCTGTCCGCCTTGCCCCTGGGGCTGGCCGCCCTTTCCTATCCGATCGCCATCAGCCATTTCATTGGCGGGATCGTCCTGCTGGGCGGGCCGACCGGGGCGCTCCTGTCCATCTGTGCCATCATCTTCCTGGCCGTGACGACCATCGGCACCCTGATGAACAATGAGACGCTGGTGAACGAATGCCGCCTTGCCCGGGTCAACCGCTTCATCGCGGCCCGGTCACGGTCCGCCGCACGGGAATTGCGCCGGGTGCAGAGCGAGTTGCTGGCCGCCAACCAGCGGCTGGAAACCCTGGCCAGCCATGACGCGCTGACCGGTCTGGTGAACCGCCGGGGCCTGATGCACCGGCTGGAGCAGGAGCGGGCGCGCTGTGCCCGCACGGGCAGCACCTTCAGCCTGCTGCTGATCGACCTTGACCATTTCAAAGCGGTCAATGACAGCTATGGCCATCAGACCGGCGATGCCGTGCTGGTGGAGGCAGGGCGGCGCATCGCGCTGGGCCTGCGCCTGCCCGACCTGGCCGCCCGCCACGGGGGGGAGGAATTCGCCGTGCTGCTGGCGGATACGGAATTCGACAACGCCCTGGTGGTGGCGGAGCGCATCCGCAGCCGCATCCGCGAAACCCCGATCCGGGTGGAGGGGGCGCCCATCCTGATCACCGCCAGCATCGGTGTCACTGCCTGGCAGGGCGAGTGGGACCGGATCGAGGCGGTGATGTCCCGGGCGGACCAAGCGCTTTACGCCGCCAAGGACCGGGGGCGCGACTGTGTCGAACCCCGGCAGGACCCGGCCCTGATGGTAACCGCCGCGACGCAGACGACCGGTTGACGGCTGTGGGGCCTAGCCCGTCCTATTCACCAGCGTTGATCTGAATGGGGATTGCCTGGGGGCGGATGCGCGGTTCGGTGGCGCGGT
>JBJOKR010000052.1:0-23188 GCA_046045995.1 Pseudomonadota bacterium
AAGCCTGCTGCTTTGTGTGTAAGGTCAGCCCGGACGGGATCGTCGTGGACCGGGAGATTCCGGTGCTGCCGGCCTGATCCCGGTTATCCCCGCTGCTTTCCCCGCCCCCTTGCCCGCATCCCGTTCCGGTCCAGACACGAGTTTCCGATGATCTTCGCCACCGCCGCCGCCGCCCAGTCGCAATCCCTGGCCCAGTCCCCGGCACAGCCCCCCGCCCAGCAGCAGGAGGATGACCGCCCCATCACCATCCATGAAGCGGCGGATTTCGAGGGCATGCGCCGGGCCGGGCGCCTGGCCGCGGCGACGCTGGACATGATCGGAGAGCATGTGCGCCCCGGGGTGACGACGGAGGATCTGGACCGGCTGTGCCATGATTTCATGATCGCCCATGGGGCGGTGCCGGCCACCCTGGGCTACAAGGGCTATACCAAGTCCTCCTGCATCTCCATCAACCATGTGGTCTGCCACGGCATCCCGGGGCCGAAGCGGTTGATGGACGGGGACATCCTGAACATCGATGTCACCTGCATCCTGGACGGCTGGTACGGCGACAGCAGCCGCATGTACATCGCCGGCAATGCGGGCGTGAAGGCGCGCAAGCTGATCGACGTGACCTATGAGGCGATGATGCGCGGGATCGAGGTGGTGCGGCCGGGCGCCACCCTGGGCGATGTGGGGCACGCGATCCAGCGCTATGCCGAATCCCACCGCTTTTCCGTCGTGCGTGATTTCTGCGGCCATGGGCTGGGCCAGGTCTTCCACGCCGCCCCGTCCGTCCTGCATTACGGGGAGCCGGGGCAGGGGGCCGAGCTGAAGGAGGGCATGTTCTTCACCATCGAACCGATGATCAATGCCGGCCGCTACGATGTGAAGATCCTGCCCGACGGCTGGACCGCCGTGACCCGGGACAAGAGCCTGTCCGCCCAGTTCGAACACTCCATCGGCGTGACCGCCACGGGGTATGAGATCTTCACCCTGTCGCCCAAGGGCTTCACCAAGCCGCCCTATGGCTGAGGGGGGGCGGTCAGGTCCGTCCCCCATCCGCATGACATCTGTCACCCGCCCCGGCTGACCCCGGACACTGACGCTGTATCCGCAAACGGCCCATGCTGTTGTCCATGACCATGGATGCGGGGAGGGGGCGATGCGGGACATGACGGTGGATTTGCGGGGGGTGGGCAAGCGCTATGGCGCGGTGACGGCGCTGGACGGGCTGGACCTGGCCATTCCCGCGGGCGGAGTCACGGCGCTGCTGGGTCCCAACGGGGCGGGCAAGAGCACGGCCATCAACCTGATGCTGGGGCGGCTGCGGCCCGATGCCGGGCAGGTCAGCCTGTTCGGGCGCGATCCGCGCGACGTGGCCGCCCGGGCCCGGGTGGGGGTGATGCTGCAGACGGCGACCCTGCCCCAGCAGCTGACCGTGGGGGAACAGGTGGCCCTGTTCGCCGGCTATTACCCCGATCCCCGCCCGGTGGCGGAGGCGGTGGCCCTGGCCGGGCTGTCGGGGCTGGAGGACCGGCGCTGCACCAAGCTGTCCGGCGGGCAGCAGCGCCGGGTGCAGTTCGCGCTGGCCATCGTCGGCCGGCCAGACCTGCTGGTCCTGGATGAACCGACGGTGGGCCTGGATCTGGAGGCGCGGCGCGGCTTCTGGGCCACGGTGCGCGACCTGGCAGCGGCGGGCACGACCGTGCTGCTGACCACCCACCATCTGGAGGAGGCGGATGCCCTGGCCGACCGGGTCGTCGTCATCGACCGCGGCAGGGTCATTGCCGACGGCAGTGCCGCCTTCATCAAAAGCCGGGTGGCGGGTCGGATCATCCGCTGCCGCACCCGCCTGACCCCGGCCGATCTGTCCGCCCTGCCCGGGGTGCGGGATGTCCAGGTCTCCGGCGGGGAGGTGCGGCTGGTCACCGACGCGGCGGAGGAGACGCTGCGCCCCCTGCTGGCCCGGGACCCGGGCCTGGCCGACCTGACCGTCACCGGTGCCGGGTTGGAGGAAGCCTTCGTCGCCCTGACCAGTGGCGCCGGGGCCGGTACCGGAACCGGTGCGCCTGCCGCCGGTGCGCCCGCCGCCGCCTGACCCCTGCCGCCGACAACCGTGATGCCGAACCCAGGAGACACCGCCATGACCGACACGACGCTGCCCACCGCCGTCCGGGCCCGGAACAACGACCGCCCCATGCCCCATCCGGCCGGGGTCATCCTGCGGGAGGCGCGGACGGAGTTGGTGAAGTCCCTGCGCACGCCGGAATACGCCGTGCCCACCTTCGTCTTTCCCATCCTGTTCTTCGGCCTGTTCGGGCTGGCCCTGTCCAGCGGGGCGGGGGCGACGCGCTATATGGTGGCGACATATGGTGTCTTCGCCATGCTGGGCCCGGCCCTGTTCGGCTTCGGCACCAGCGTCGCCTTCGAGCGGGAGCAGGGGCTGCTGGCGCTGAAGCGGATCGCGCCGCTGCCGGCCCTGACCTATCCCCTGGCCAAGCTGGCGACCGCCGCTGCCATGGGGTTCACCAGCCTTCTGGGCGTCTATCTGCTGGCGGTGCTGGCGGGCGGGGTGCGGCTGACGGCGGGGGAATGGGGGGCCATGGTTGCCGTGCACCTGCTGGCGGTGCCGCCCTTCGCCCTGATGGGTCTGGTCATCGGCCACAGCCTGCGCAGCCAGGGGGCCATGGCGGTCACCAATGTGCTGTTCTTCATCCTGTGCATCTTCGGCGGGCTGTGGATGCCGATCCATATCCTGCCGGACTGGATCGGTGTCATCGGCACCATCCTCCCCTCCTACCACTTGGCGGAACTCGCCCTGATCGCGGTCGGGATCGACCGGCCGGGGTCGATCGGGCTGCACCTGGCGGTGATCGGGCTGTGGTGCGGGGTGCTGACCGTGCTGGCCGCCATCGCGCTGCGCCGGGCGGAGACGTGAGGCGGACGACAGTGCTAGGATCAACGGCGCAAAAAGGGGGGGAGGGCACGTGGCTGGAGCAGGACAGGGCAGGGACGCGGGGCCGTCTGGGGCGACGATGGCGCCCGGCTCCGGGCCATCGGCCGGGCTTTTCCCTGCCGCCCCCCATCCCCCCGCACCCGGTGTTGACACACAGGGTGTCCGCCCGCCCGAACCCGTGTCGCCAAGGCCGGGGGCTGGGCAGTTACGGCGCGCTCTGCGCCGGGTGCTACGTCCGGACGGGCCTTATCTCTGGCTGGTCTATCTTCCCTTCTATGTGCTGCCGTGGGCGTTCAAGGCACCGGGTACGGCGGATATCGTGGCCGCGGTGGTGGCGCTTCCGGTTTTCCTTGCCCTCTACATCATCGGAAGCCGGCGGACCGACCGCCGCGGACTGCCTTTCATTGCGGGCATCGTCGCCATCAGCTTTCTGCTCGGTGCCTTCTTCCACGGCAATTTCTCGACGATCACGGTCTATGCGGGGGCCCAGGCGGGCAACCTGCGCCCTGCCCGGCTGGCGGGCCGGGTTGTGGCGCTGGTGACGGGCAGCCTGGTGCTGTTCGGCCTTCTTCTGGGGCTTCCCTGGACAGCCTGGGTGATGGGTGCCCTATTGACCGCGATGGTCGGGGCGGGCTGCATCGTCTCCGCCCGGCTGGAGGATAAGAACCGCCAGCTCGAAGCCTCCCAGGAGGAGGTGCGGATGATGGCCGCCGCGGCGGAGCGGGAGCGCATCGCCCGCGACCTGCACGACCTGTTGGGCCACACCCTGACCGTGGTGGCGGTGAAATCCGACCTGGCCGCCCGGCTGGTGGAGCGCGACCCCACCCGTGCCAAGCGGGAGATGGAGGAGATGGGCACCATCGCCCGCAATGCCCTGGCCGATATCCGCGCTGCTGTCACCGGCATGCGCAGCGCAGCCCTGGGCGCGGAAATTGCCCAGGCCCGCCGCGCCCTGGCCGCGGTGGATGTGGCCCTGACCTACCAGGGCCCGGACACGCCCCTGCCCCCCGCGGTGGAAGGTGTGCTGGCCATGCTGCTGCGGGAGGGGGCGACCAATGTGGTCCGCCATGCCCGCGGCAGCCGCTGCGCCATCACCGTCACGGTTGCAGAGGGGGAGGTGCTGTTCACCATGGCCGATGACGGCGTCGGCGGGGCCATCGTGCCCGGCAACGGCTTGTCCGGCATGCGCGACCGGGTGGAGTCACTGCGCGGTCGCCTGGAACTGGACGGCCGCACCGGGATGACCATCCGCGCCCGCATCCCCATCGGCACCGGCCTGTCAGGGCTGGGGGTGGCCGGGGTGGCGGCTTCCGCCCCGGCCACGCAGGAAGCGGTGGCGCGGGAGGTGGGCGTGCGGGAAACGGATGGCGACGGGGTGGCGGCATGATCCGGGTGGTGGTGGCGGAGGACCAGGCGCTGGTGCTGGGGGCGCTGTCGGCCCTGCTGGAGCTGGAGGGCGACATCAAGGTGGTGGGGCAGGCGCCGAACGGCACCGCCGCCCTGGACTTGGTGCGCCGGGAACAGCCCGATGTGCTGCTGACCGATATCGAAATGCCGGGCATGACCGGGCTGGAACTGGCGGCACGGCTGGGCGACCTGGGCTGCCGGACGCGCACGGTGATCGTCACCACCTTCGGCCGTCCGGGCTATCTGCGCCGGGCCATGGAGGCGGGCGTGAAGGGTTACCTGCTGAAGGACACACCCAGCGACCGCCTGGCCGACGCGGTGCGCAAGGTGGCCGCCGGCGGGCGCGCCATCGCCGCCGAACTGATGGAGGCTGCTTGGGACGCCGCCGACCCCCTGAACGACCGGGAGCGGCAGGTGTTGCGCCTGGCCGAAGCGGGCCGCAGCAACAAGGAGATCGGCGACGCCCTGGGCCTGTCCCCCGGGACGGTGCGCAACTACCTGCACGAAGCCGCGCAGAAGCTGGACGCCGCCAACCGGGTGGAAGCCGCCCGCATAGCCCGGGCCAATGGCTGGCTGTAGGGGATCCGGGCGGTCGCCCCCACCCGCCCCCTCAACCTAGCGAGCCGGCGGCGGCCCTGATATGCTGCCTGCAAGAGCAGGCAGGCGGATGGGTGCGCGCATGGCGGGGACGGGGGATGACGAACTGGCCCTGCTGGTGGCCGGCGGGCAGCGCAAGGCCGGGAAATCGGCGGCGACCACCCGGGCAAAGGGCCCAGGCAAGGCTCCACGCAAGGCGCCAGGCAAGGGCGCGGGCAAGGGGCGGAGCCCGGAGGTGCCGCCGCCCGGCGTGGGGGAGGCACCGCTGCCCCTGGACCTGCCGCCCGACCCGGATCAGGCATCCGGCACCACCATGGCGGCACCCCCGCCGGAGCCCGCGGGGGAGGAAACACCCCATTACCATGGCCATCGCGACCGGCTGCGCAAGCGGTTCCTGGAATCCGGGCCGGAAGCGCTGCAGGATTACGAATTGCTGGAACTGCTGTTGTTCCAGGTGATCCCCCAGCGCGACACCAAACCCATCGCCAAGGAGCTGCTGCGCACCTATGGCAGCCTGTGGGCCGTGGTGAACGCGCCCGCCGATGCCCTGGCCCGGCACGCCCATATCAAGGAAAAGGCGATCGCCGCCCTGCGTATCGTCGGTGCCGTCGGGCTGCGCATGGCCCGGCAGGAGGTGCTGAAGAAGCCCGTCCTCTCCTCTTGGCAGAAGCTGCTGGATTACTGCGAGGGGGCGATGGCGCATGAGCCGCTGGAACAGTTCCGCCTGCTGTTCCTGGACCGAAAGAACACCCTGATCGCCGATGAGGTGCAGCAGCGCGGCACGGTGGACCACACCCCGGTCTACCCGCGGGAGGTGGTGAAGCGGGCCCTGGAACTGGGCGCCACCGCCATCATCCTGGTCCATAACCACCCCAGCGGCGATCCCACCCCATCGCGCGCTGACGTGGAAATGACCAAACAGATCGCCGCCGCGGCCGGTGCGGTGGGCATCACCATCCACGACCACCTGGTGATCGGCAAGGGCGGCAAGCATGTGAGCTTCAAGGGGACCGGGCTGCTGTGAGGCCTTGGGAAGAGTCACACAGGGTGTTATCACGTTGGTCGTGATGCTGCGGAGCCTTGCGCGGTGGCTTCGATCCGAGCAGTTGGATGGGGCCGTGATCAATGAGCTGGTGGAGCGTCTGGAACGCGGGCTGATCGATGCGGATTTGGGCGGTGGACTGGTCAAGCAGCGGATTGCCCGGCCGGGACACGATCTATGATCAGGCGGACATGCCCCGCCAGCTGCTGCGCGCGGGCACGCCGGTTCCGTGGCCCGGCGTATCCTGGCCCGGCACATCCTGACCGGGCGCCCTGCATCCCCCGCACTTCTCAAAGCCCTGCCGCCCCCCTATGGTCCCGGCCGAATCCGCCACCGTTCGGCTCCCAGGAGAGGCAAGGCCCATGATCCCGCGCTATTCCCGCCCCGACATGACCCGCATCTGGGAGCCGGAGAACCGGTTCCGCATCTGGTTCGAGATCGAGGCGCATGCCATGGATGCCATGGTGGCCCTGGGCGTGGTTCCGGCCGATGCGGCCAAGGCGGTGTGGGAGCGCGGCAAGTGGGAGATCGACCGCATCGATGAGATCGAGCGGGAGACGAAGCATGACGTCATCGCCTTCCTGACCAACCTGGCGGAGCATGTGGGGCCGGAGGCGCGGTTCGTGCACCAGGGCATGACCAGTTCCGACGTGCTGGACACCTGCCTCGCGGTGCAGTTGAAGCAGGCGGCGGACCTGCTGCTGGCCGATCTGGACAAGCTGCTGGCGGCGCTGAAGGCCCGGGCGCTGGAGCATAAATACACCCCCACCATCGGCCGCAGCCACGGCATCCATGCCGAGCCCACCACCTTCGGCGTGAAGCTGGCCGGGCATTACGCCGCCTTCGCCCGCAACCGCACCCGCCTGCTGGCGGCGCGGGATGAGATCGCGACCTGCGCCATCTCCGGCGCTGTCGGCACCTTCGCCAATATCGACCCGGCGGTGGAGGTGCATGTGGCCGCCAAGCTGGGCCTGTCGGTGGAGCCGGTGAGCACCCAGGTGATCCCGCGCGACCGCCACGCCATGTTCTTCGCCACCCTGGGCGTCATCGCGTCCAGCATCGAGAACCTGGCCACCGAGATCCGCCATCTCCAGCGCTCCGAGGTGCGGGAGGCGGAGGAGTATTTCAGCCCCGGTCAGAAGGGCAGCAGCGCCATGCCCCACAAGCGCAACCCGGTGCTGACGGAGAATCTGACCGGTCTGGCCCGCATGGTCCGCGCCTATGTCACCCCGGCGCTGGAGAACGTGGCGCTCTGGCATGAGCGGGATATCAGCCATTCCAGCGTGGAGCGGATGATCGGCCCCGACGCCACCGTCACCCTGGATTTCGCGCTCTCCCGCCTGACCGGGGTGGTGGAGAAGCTGGTGGTCTATCCGGAGACCATGCAGGCGAACCTGGACAAGCTGGGCGGCCTGCACAATTCCCAGCGCGTGCTGCTGGCCCTGACCCAGGCAGGCATGAGCCGTGAGGACGCCTATCGCGCAGTCCAGCGCAACGCCATGCCGGTCTGGCTGGAAGGCAAGGATTTCCGCACCCTGCTGAAGGCGGACGGGGAGGTGATGGCCCACCTCTCCCCCGCGCGGATCGATGACGCCTTCGACCTGGGCTACCACACCAAGCACGTGGACACGATCTTCGCCCGGGTGTTCGGGGAGGGGTGAGCGGGGCGCGAGCCCGGGTCCCTTCCGAGTGTTTTCGACACGCTTGCGGGATGACCATCATGTCCACACCCCTTCCCACCTATCTGGCCCGTATCGGCCTGACCGGTCCCGTGGGCCCGGATCTGGAAAGCCTGTGCGCCATCCACACGGCCCATGCGGGCACGATCCCGTTCGAGAACATCGACATCCAGGCCGATCCGCCGCGGCCAATCCGGGTGGATGAGGACGGGATCTTCGCCAAGCTGGTGGGGGAGGGGAGGGGTGGGTACTGTTTCGAGCAGAACGGGCTGCTGTTCCGGATGCTGGGCGCCATCGGCTTCGATGTGCGCCGCTGCTTGGCCCGTGTGGTGTGGAACAGCCCCGTCATGGGCGCGCGCACCCATCTGATCGTGCTGGTCACCCTTGGCGGCCAGGACTGGATCGCCGATTGTGGCTTCGGCGGCTACGGTCTGGTGGCTCCGCTGCGGGTCGCACCGGGGGAGGTGCAGGAGATCCATGGCGAAAGCTGGCGGGTCATTCCGTCGGACCGCATGCCGGGGCTGGAGATCCAGGTCCGGCTGGAGGGGGAGTGGCGGCCCGCCTATATCGTCGATCCGGCCGAGCCGGTGGTGGATGCGGATATCCTGGCCGCCAACCACTTCACCCAAAGCTTCCCCGAAAGCCGTTTCGTCCTGAACCGCATCGCCGCCCTCAACCGCCCGGGTCAGCGGCTGTCCCTGCTGAACCGGGAGGTGAAGCTGCGCCGCGGCGGGGAGGTGACGGTGCGCACCCTGTCCTCCGACGCGGAGGTGGTGTCGGTGCTGCGCGCCGATTTCGGGCTCGCCCTGCACGCGGGGTTCCGGTTGAAGGAATTGGAACCGGCGTGACACCTTGACCGAAAGGATGCTCCGACGCTCCCCCCTCAGGGGAGGGGCCGTTGCGTCACCGATGGGGGGTCCGGGTTGCTTCAGGGCCGGTGCCAACAGCCCCCTCATCCTCTCGACCAGACGATGATCCGCATGATCCGCATGAACCGGGCGACCGGAGCACTTGCTTCCAAGCTGCGGGCCCATCTGGCGGTGGCGTCCACCCGGTCCAGGAGCGTGGCCGCGGCGGCGCAGCGGGCCGGCACCAAGGTTCAAACCGTGGCCGCCGCTTCGCAGGAACTGGCTGTCTTGAATCCAGGATATCGGTCAGCAGAAGTCGCGGACGTCCGACAGGCTGGTGCAGGCAGCAACCCAGGTCGAATGGACCGCCTCCCGGGCCGAGGGCGTGACGGAGGAAAGCCGGCGCATCGCGCAGGTGGTCGACCTGATCCAGTCGCCCGCCATCAGAACGGTTTCACCGTGCCCAGGAAGGCCATGGTGATGATCCCCGCCCAGTAGAGGTAGGCAAGGCGGCGGCCGGTGGCCAGGGCGCCAGTCAGTTTCGCCTCCACCGCCGGGGTCGATCCCTCGGCGGCGATGCGGCGGAACAAGGTGACCCAGTCCCGCATGATGTAACGCAGCAGCAGCCCGATGATCAGCAGCCCGGCGAACAGGGCGGCCTTGGTGGCGTACCAGTCCGCCTCGAACGGGTAGCCGCGCAGCAGGCTATAGAGGCCGGTCGCGGCCAGGACGGGGATCAGGACATAGCGGATCCCCTCATCCAGCTTGGTCAGGCGCAGGCCCAGATCGGTGCCGCGGGCGACGAAGGCCGCCATCAGCAGGGCGAACCAGCCGACCACGAACACCCACATGCCGATCAGCCACACCCCACCCAGGGGCTGGACCCCCAGGTTCCAGCCCATGTGCAGACCCAGCGGCAGCAGGAAGATGATGCCGGTGCGGGGCAGGATGTCGATCCGATACGCGGTTTCCATGTGCCGGCGGCGTTCATCCAGGCTGAGCGCCGGGTTCACCACTTGGCGCGAGGCGTTGAACACCCCCCATTCCCCACCCAGCCAATAGGCCATGGCGACGATGTGCAGCCATTTCAGGACCAGATGCGCGTCGATATCCATGCCCCCTCGCTTCCTTCCGTTCCGGTTCGCCTGGGATTTCCAGCCCGGGCAGTGTGGCGGGGACGGGGGGAAGGGGACCTTGATCCAGGTCAATTGTCCGGACAAATAGGGTCCTAAACGTGGGGGGCGTGGGGGACGTAGGTCGGATTAGGCGCACTGCGCCGTAATCCGACGCCCCCGGTCGCGGCGACGCCCCGTCGGATTACGCGGGCGTATGCCCGCTAATCCAACCTACGTCCCCTACGCCACCCCCCAGGCGCCGGTGAAGCCCTTGGGCACGCCGGCATCGGGGGTGAAGCCGTACAGCTCCGTCTCCGGCAGGGCATCGCGCACGATGGCACGCACGGCCAGCAGCTGGTCCAGGTCGATGCCCGTGTGGATGCCCATGGCGGCCAGCATGAAGGCCAGATCCTCTGTCACGATATTGCCGGAGGCGCCGGGAGCGAAGGGGCAGCCGCCGATCCCGCCCAGCGAACTGTCCAGGGTGGTGATCCCTTCCTCCAGCGCCGCCAGGGCATTGGCCAGGCCCAGGCCGCGGGTATTGTGCAGGTGGACACCGGTGCAGGCCCCGTCGCCCACCACCCGTCGCACCTGCCGGATCAGGCGCTTCACCTGGGCCGGGTTGGCATAGCCGGTGGTGTCGGACAGCCCGACCTCGTCACACCCGGCCTGCATCAGCGTATCCGCGACCGCCAGCACCTTCGCCTCCGGCACCGGGCCCTCCAGGGTGCAGCCGAAGGCGGTGGACAGGCCGCCCTCGAACTTCGGCCGTTCCGCCGCGGGCAGGGCGTTGATCAGGGCGGCGATGGCCCGCACCTCCTCGAACATCTGGGCGTGGGTGCGGCGGACATTGCGCAGGGAATGGGTCTCACTGACCGACAGGGGGATGGTGATCTTGTGGGCGCCCGCGGCCACCGCCGCCTCTGCCCCCTTCAGGTTCGGCACCAGCACCGCCACGGTCAGGCCGGGGATGGTGCGGGCGAAGGCCACCAGCTCGGCCGTGTCGGCCAGTTGGGGCAGGATCTTCGCGGGCACGAAGCTGCCCACCTCGATCTCCCGCACGCCCGCCGCCGCCTCCGCCGCGATCCAGGCCTTCTTGGCCTCCGTCGGCATGATCGGGGTGATGGATTGCAGCCCGTCGCGGGGGCCGACCTCACTGATCTCCACCGCCGGGGGGAGGCCGGGGGCGGTGGGGGTGGCTGTGCTGGTCATGGCGGTTTCCTTCTCCCCGGTTCAGGTGCCGGCGATGATGCCGCGGGCGATCAGGTCGTCGATCCGGGCCGGGTCGTAGCCCAGCCCGGCCAGGATCTCCCGGCTTTGCTCCCCCGGGGCCGCCAGATCGCGGTGGACGCCGAAGCGTCGCCCGTCGATCTCCACCGGCAGGGCGGGCAGGCGGGTGCGCACGCCGCTGCCCGGCAGGGTCACCGGCACCAGCCCACCGCCAGCGGCCAGATGCGGATCGTCGAACAATTCCTCCGGCCGGGTAACGGGGGCGAAGGGCAGCCCCACCTGTTCCAGCCGGGGCATGATCTCCGTCTTGTCCAGCCCGGCGACCAGGGCCTGGACCCGGGGGATGATCGTCTCCCGCGCCAGGACGCGGCCGTTGTTGCGGGCGAAATCCGGGTTGGCGGCCAGATCGTCCAGGCCGAAGGCGGCGCAGAACTTCTCCCACTGGGTGTCGGTGACGACGCCGATGAACACCTGCTCCCCGTCCTTCGTGGTGAACAGGTCATAGACCGCCCAGGCGGAGGTGCGTACCGGCATGGGCTTGGCCGGGGTGCCGGTCACGGCGTATTGGGCCATGTGCTGGCCCACCAGGAAGACGCAGTTCTCAAACAGGGCCGACCGCACGGTGCCGCCCGTTCCCGTCCCCTCCCGGTTCAGCAGGGCCGCCAGCACCCCGATCACCGCGAACAGGCCGCCCATCACATCGATCACGCTGGCCCCGGCGCGCAAGGGGCGGCCCGGCGGCCCGGTCATATAGGCAAGCCCGCCCATCATCTGCGCCACCTCATCCAGGGCGGTGCGGTCCTGATAGGGGCCGGCCAGGAACCCCTTGGCCGAGCAATAGATCAGGCGCGGGTTGTGGGCCTTCATCGCCGCTTCGCCGAAGCCCAGGGCGTCCATGGTGCCGGTGCGGAAATTCTCCACCAGCACATCGGCCCCGCGCAGCAGGTCCAGGGCCACATCCCGCCCGGCGGGCGCCTTCAGGTCGATGGCGATGCTGCGCTTGTTGCGCCCGTACATGGGGAAATAGCCGGCACCCGACCCCAGCAGGCGGCGGGTATTGTCCCCGCCGATCGGTTCCACCTTCACCACATCGGCGCCCAGATCGCCCAGGACCAGCCCCACCGTCGGCCCCATCACCATATGGGTGAATTCCACCACCCGCAGCCCCGCCAGCGGCAGGCTGGACGGTGCCGATGGGGGGGCAGGGGCGGCGGGATCGGCGGCGGGGGTCATCGGCGGATCTTCTCGTCGGCAATGGGCAGGCAGGGACGGGCGGGTGGGGATAGGGAACAGGGCCGGGCTCAGGAATCCAGCCAGGGGCGGTCGGACAGATAGGCGGTCTCGAACCGGTCGATCTCCGCCGCCCGCTTAAGGGTCAGGCCGATGGCGTCCAGCCCTTCCAGCAGCATGGCGCGGTCGCCCGGATCCATGGGGAAGGGGTGCCGCGTCCCGTCCGGTGCGGTCAGGGTGCAAGCGACCAGGTCCACCGTCAGGGGCCGGTTGGCCGGGGCGGGGGCCGTCTGGGCCGCCAGCTCCGCCACCACCGCCTCCCCCAGCATGACGGGGAGGATGCCGTTGCGCACGCAGTTGGACTGGAAGATGCCGCCGAAGGCGGGGGCGACGATGCAGCGGATGCCCCATTCCCGCAGGGCCCAGACCGCATGTTCCCGCGACGATCCGCAGCCAAAATTCGTCCCCGCCAGCAGGATGGACGCACGGCGGTAGGCGGGCTGGTTCAGCACGAAATCCGGGTTCTCCACCCGCGCCGCCACGTCGCTGTAACGCCAATTGGCGAACAGCCCGCCGGCAAGGCCGGTCTTGCTGACCGATTTCATCTCCCGCGACGGGATGATGGCATCGGTATCCACATTGGGGCGCAACAGCGGCGCGGCGACACCGACCAGGATGCTGAACCGCTCCATCACCCCACCTCCAGCCGGCGGATATCGGCCAGGCATCCGGCCACGGCCGATGCCGCCACCGTCGCCGGGCTGGCCAAGTGGGAGCGGGTGCCCGGCCCCTGCCGGTTCTCAAAATTGCGGTTGGTGGAAGTGACGACCCGGGCCTTGGCGGGGAAATGCTCCCCGCCAGCGAAGAAGCACATGGAACAGCCGCTCTCCCGCCATTCGAAGCCCGCGTCCAGGAAGATGCGGTGCAGCCCCTCCGCCTCCGCCGCGGCCTTCACCTGCATGGACCCGGGCACGCAGATGGCCCGCACCCCCGCCGCCACCCGCCGCCCCTTCAGCACCGCGGCGGCCGCGCGCAGGTCGGACAGGCGGCTGTTGGTGCAGCTGCCGATGAAGGCGGCCTCAATGGGCAGGCCCGCCAGCCGCTGGCCCGGGGCCAGGTCCATATAGGCCAGCGCCCGCTCCTTGGACTGGCGGCCGGCGCTGTCGGCATCGGCGGCGGGATCGGGCACCCGACCGTCGATGCCGATGGCGTGCTGGGGGCTGGTGCCCCAGGTGACCATGGGCGACAGGTCGCCCGCGTCGATCACGATTTCCCGGTCGAAGACGGCATCGTCATCGCTGCGCAGGCCGGACCAGGCGGCGACCGCCGCCGCCCAGGCCGCCCCCTTGGGCGCATAGGGCCGCCCCTCGATCCAGGCGAAGGTGGCCTCATCCGGGGCGATCAGCCCGGTCCAGGCGGCGAATTCCACCGCCATGTTGCACAGGGTCATCCGCCCTTCCACCGGCAGGGCGCGGACGACGGGACCGGCGAATTCCACCGCATGCCCCGCCCCGCCCCCGGCGCCGTAGCGGGCGATCAGGGCCAGGATCATGTCCTTGGGTGTCACGCCCGCGGCCGGTGTGCCGGTGAACAGCACCCGCATGGTCCGGGGCCGCCGCACCACCAGGGTCTGGGTCGCCAGGGCATGTTCGCATTCGGTGGACCCGATGCCCCAGGCCAGCGCCCCCAGCCCGCCCTGGGTGCAGGTATGGCTGTCCGGGCAGACGATGGTCAGGCCGGGCAGGGTCAACCCCTGTTCCGGGGCGACCACATGGACGATGCCCTGGCGCGGATCGCCGATGTCGAAGATGGTCAGCCCCGCCGCCGTGGCAGCCGCCCGCGTCTCCCGGATGAAGGCGGTGCCGCCGGGCATCGTCGTTTCATCCCCCCGGCCGGGGCGGGTATCGACGATATGGTCCATGCAGACGAAGGCCCGGTCCGGCCGCCGCACCCGCCGCCCCGCCTCCGCCAGGCTTTTCAGGGCGATGGACCCGGTCCTCTCATGCAGGATGGTGCGGTCGATATAGAGAAGATGGGAGCCGTCGCCCTGGTCGGCGATGCTGTGCTGCTGCCAGATCTTCTCAAAGAGCGTGCTGCCCATGGAACCCGCTGACCAGTGCCCGACCGCGGCGACGCCCCGGCGCCGGTACGGCTGGAAACACATAATGGTATATCTTTATAGCATTTCGATCCGCCGCCAGCCAAGCAAAAGACACCGGGCCGTGGCGGTGGGGGCGCAACCGGCGCAAAAGAAAACGGCCACCGCCCGGGGGCGATGGCCGTAGGAAGCGGGCGGGGCCGGCGGGTCGGGAGGGTGACGACCGCCGGGCCTGTGCGGGGCCCGCGTTTGCGCTGCGTCGGCCTGTACCAGCGGCCCTAAATCCCGACAGGTCGGGATTTAGGGCTTCGGCGGCACGGGCCGCCGCCGAACCGGTCGGTGCGGATACCAACGGTCGGAAACTCCGCCCGTTGGTATTGGGCTCAGGTCAGCGACACGATCTCCACCAGGCTGCCGTCGGGGGCGGCCAGGGTGCCGGTCATCCGCCCGCGATAGATCACCCCGTCGCGCCGGACGGGCGGGGTGATCCAGGGGCCGGGGATGGCGGCGATATCGGGATGGGACAGGGTGCAGATGGCCACCGCAGGCGGCAGCTCCCCCTCATGCCGGGGGCGGGGTGTCGCCTCCGCCGGATACTGGTCCAGCTCCAGGAACACGTCGCGCCCGTGGACGATGGTGCAGATGGTGTACAGCTGCTCATAGGGGGTGCCGAAGGCATTGGCCAGCATGGTGTAGACGATGTCCATCCGCCGGCCGAAGGACAGGCCCGCCACCTGCTGGAACCACGCCGCACTCCGGTCCATGTCCGAACAGGCCAGAACCAGGATGAACAGCTTGTCGATCGGGCTTTCCGCCCGCGGCAGGTCGAAGGCTGGAAGGTCGCTGCGGATCTGGGTCAGGTAGATGATCTCCCCGTCCGGGCCCTTCACCTGCATGGGATAGATGGCTGGCAGCCCCTCGATCTCCCGCGGGGGGCCAATGATCTCGAACGGGCTGTCCTTCATGCGGGCGTCGGCGGCCAGCACGTCCTGCACGCAGATCTCGATGGCGGCCCAGCCGTGGCTGCGCAGGGGCTGGTAGCCCGGCACCGGATCGCCCTGGACCAGGCGGATGAAGACCGGCGCCCCGCTGGACGGGCCCAATACCCGGCAGGCCTTCCCCGCACTGCCGGGGCAGCCCCAGGCGGCAGCCAGGTCCGGCGGCACCGTTCCCTGTTCCAGGGTGCGGTAGTCGAAATACCGGGAATAGCGCTCGGCCGTGGCGGTCACATCCGGCACGGTCAGGGTGGCGGCGCGCAGCAGTTTCATGACGGGCTCCCCTGCGCCAGTTCCTCGCCCACCTGCTCCGACGATTCCTCCGCCTGCAGGGCCAGGGCTTCGCGCTCCTGCTGGACGATGCGCAGGATCCGGGTCAGGAATTCCTGGGTCCAGAGCCCACGCTCCGCCGCTTCATCCTTGGTCGGGGTGAAGGCCTCGATCTCCGCCCGGGTCAGCACGCCCTTGGCCTCCAGCAGGCGTTCCAGGGTGTCCAGCCGCTGGCGGGTGACGGTCAGTTCCTGGGCCAGGGCCATGGTGACGGACAGGGCCCGTTCCACATCGGGGTCCAGGAAGAAGGGGCGCTTGCCCTTGGACTTGGCGGCGGACAGGGACAGGGCATCGGCGACGGACATCAGGCGGCTTCCCTTCCGGCGGCGGGGCCAGGGGCGGCGGCGGCCTTGCGGGCGCCGATCACATGCCAGGCGGCCTTGCGGCCGTAATCCTCACTCGTGTCGTCGGCGGCATCGGGGAAGATCGCCTTGTCCACCACGGCGGTGACCCCGCCATGGATCAGGCTGCCCGGATCGAACCCGGCCTTGGCCATGTAGCTGTCCAGATCGACCTCATGCATCTTCGTCCAGAACGGTTCGTTGTTGTAGAAGGCATCCCAGTCGCGCATGGCCTGTTCGAACAGTGGCATGGCGGCGGTGTATTGCGGCTGTTCCACATGCAGCACGATGCCGCCCGGGGCCAGCAGGCGGTGCGTCTCCTTGAAGATGCGCTGCATGGAGCCAAAGCTGGTCTCATGCAGGAACATGGTGGACTGGACCCAGTCGAAGCCACCGTCGGCGAAGCGGGACAGGTCCGCCACATCAGCCTGGACGAAGGTCACATTGTCGATGCCCATGGTCTTCGCCCGGGCAAGGCCGTAGCGCAGCATGGGTGCCCCCACATCAACGGCCACCACCTCCGCCTCCGGGAAGGCTTCGGCGATGGGAAGGACGTTGTGGCCCAGGCCGCAGCCGATATCCAGGATGCGCCGGGGCGCGAAATCCGGCAGGTTGCGCTTCACCCAGCGCACCACGGCATGGCCGCCGCCGTCATTGAACCGGCCCAGCATGCCGCCGGTGGTGGCGAACAGGCCGTTGTCGTAATTGGCGGCATTGGCCACATCGCCCGGCCCGTATTCGGTGTGGTAGCTGCCGGGCATGCAATGGTGGTCGATGGCCGCCACATAGCGGGGCAGGGGCAGGGACGGGTCCAGCTGAAGGCGGGGATCCCCCTCCGTCAGGGTGCGGGCCTTCTCGGCCAGATCCTCCCACTGGCGCAGGGTGACCCAGCGGCCCGCCTGCTGGCGCATCTCCATCGTGTTGCGGCGCAGGGCGGACCAAAGCTGGAAGAACGGGTCCCGCAGCAGGGCCTTGCGCACCTCATGCCGGTCCTTGAACTCCCGCCCGTGCTCCGCCAGGAAGGCAGGCGCCACACGGGCGTCGAAGGCGGCCTTCACCCCCGGCATCACCCGCCCGGCCAGGTGGCGGTTCATCTGGGCCAGGAAGTTGAACCGCTCCACCTCGTCATGGGTCATCTCTGGCAGCATGCCGTGGCGGCCGACCACGCGGTAATCCGGCGGACCGTCATAGGCCTGGGCCGGGCCGGCATTGCGCGGCGGCGCGCCGGTCGATCCGGGGGCGGGGGACCGGTCATCCATGGGCATGCTCCCTGGTTGGCGTGGGGGGCTTGGGGACAGGTTGGGTCTATCCCGCGACCTTGGAATGGTATAATGATATACCAATCACTCAAGTCCAGACATTTTTCGTCGGGGGGGACCGGTATGCCAACACGAATTGTCGCATTGTTCAACTTGAAGCCCGGGGTGGACGCGGCGGCCTATGAGGAATGGGCGAGGACGGTGGACCTGCCCACGGTGAACGGCCTGTCCAGCATCGCCGGGTTCGAGGTGTTCCGGTCGGTCGCCCTGCTGGGATCGGACGCGAAGCCCCCCTATCAGTATGTGGAGATCATCGACGTGGCCGACATGGACCGGTTCGGGGCCGACATCGCCACGGAAACCATGCAGGCCGTCGCCGCCCGGTTCCAGTCCATGGCCGATGTGACCTTCATCCTGACCGACAAGCTGGGCTGAGCGGGGGCCGTGATGGGGAGCATGTCAATCGGGGCCGGGCTGGGGTCCGGGCGGTTCGCGGGCAAGGTCGCCGTCATCACCGGATCCGGCCGGGCCAAGGGCCTGGGTGAAGCGATCGCCCGCCGTCTGGCGGGGGAGGGGGCGGCCGTCGTGCTGTCCGACCTTGGCCGCCCGGCCGATGCGGCCACACCCGCCGGCATGATCGGCGGGGAGGCGGAGATGAAGGCCCTGGCCGCCGACATCGCCGCCGCCACCGGCAGCCGGGTGGAAACCTTCACCGCCGATGTCCGCTCCCTGCCCCGCATGCGGGAGATGGCGGAATTCGCCCGCGATACCCTGGGCGGGCTGGACATCTGGGTGAACAATGCCGGCATCGGCTACATCATGAAGCCCCTGCTGGAGGTGGAGGCGGCGGAGTGGCAGGCGGTGATCGACGTGAACCTGACCGGCTGCTTCAACGGCATCAAGGCCGCGGCGGCGGTGATGGTGGCCGCCGGAAAGGGCGGTCGCATCGTCAACATCGCCAGCCAGGCGGCCAAATCCGGCTTCCCCTTCGCGGCCGGGTACTGTGCCAGCAAGCACGGCTTGGTCGGCCTGACCCGGTCCGTGGCGATCGAGCTGGGCCCCCACGGCATCACGGTCAACAATGTCTGCCCCAACCATGTGACCACCGGCCTGGGTGCATGGCAGAACGAGTATTTCTCCCGCAAGCTGGGCATGACGATGGAGCAGTACCTGAACGCCATGAAGGGCCGCATCCCCCTTGGCCGCCCCGGCCTGCCCGAAGACACGGCAGCCGCCGTCGCCTTCCTCTGCTCCGACGACGCCCGGTACATCACCGCCGAAAGCATGAACGTCTCCGGCGGGGAGGAGCCGCACTGAGCTTTCCCGACAAGGGTGCTTTCACCACGGGGGCACGGGGATCACAGGGTTTCAGAGGCGTTGGCAGAGGGTCCGGCCGGTCCGGCCTTCGCTGCGCAGCGGCGCAGCCAGGAGAATCCGGCGCTTCGCTCGGTTTGGACACCAAGGGCACCAAGGCCACCAAGGGGTCCGAGCCTGATCTTGGTGGCCTTGGTGACCTTGGTGTTTCAAATCCTTGTTGGCGCTTTGCGCCGCTGGATGCCACTCGGTGCCCCCTCCCGTGAAGCCCCGTGTTCCCCGTGCCCCCGTGGTGACGAAACTCCAACCGACCTGCACTGAACGACAAGGACCACCCCCATGCCCGCCCCCACCGGTTACACCTGGCCCAATGGCGCGACACTCGCCCTTTCCATCGTCGTGAATGTGGAGGAGGGGGCGGAGCAGAACATCCGGGACGGGGACAAGGGGCCGGAACCGGTGGATGAGCTGGGGGTGACCCTGTCCAAGCCGATCCGCATGCACGGGAATGAAAGCAATTACCGCTACGGCATCACCGCCGGGGCGCCGCGGGTGATGAAGCTGCTGAAGGACCACGGCATCCACGCCACCTTCACCGCCGCAGCATTGGCCCTGGAACGGGCGCCGGATCTGGCGCGGGAGATCGTGGCCCAGGGGCATGAGATCTGCTGCCACGGCTACCGCTGGTCCCACCAGTTCTGGATGAAGGAGGAGCAGGAGCGGGAGTTCATCCGCAAAGGCTGGCAATCCATCGAGCGCACGACCGGCACCCGCCCCGTCGGCTGGCTGTCCCGGTACCTGCATACGGAGGCGACCCGCCGCCTTCTGGTGGAGGAAGGGTACGGATACCACATGGACGATTATTCGGACGATTTCCCCTTCTGGGACCGGGTGGCCATGGCCGACGGTACGACCCGGCCGATGGTGATCCTGCCCTATGCGCTGGACAGCAACGACATGAAGTTCTGGCTGGCCCCGGCGCTGACCACCCGGGACTGGCTGCAATACGCCATCGACAGCTTCGACTGGCTGTACCGGGAATCGCGGGAGGACGGGGCGCGGATGATGTCCCTGGGCCTGCACCTGCGCATCATCGGCCGACCCGGCCGCATCGGCGCCTTCCAGGCCTTCCTGGAGCATGTGGCGAAACATCCGGACGTCTGGGTCACCAGCCGGGCGGAGATCGCGAAGGCCTTCGCCGCGGCGGTGCCGGCGCCGGGGGGGTGACTGGGCAGGCTGGGTGATGGGTGACGCGGCTCAGGCGGCGCGGTCGGCCGGCTCCACCGACAGGCGCATGCCGACGGCATGCAGAACGGCAAGCAGGGTCTTCAGCGTCGGATTCCCATCGGCGGACAGGGATCGGTAAAGCGCCTCCCGGCTCAATCCCGCCTTTTCGGCGACGACGCCCAGACCGCCATGGGCATCGGCAATCGCCCGGAGTGCGAGCAGGCCACCGGCACGCTGCCCCGGATCGTCGATCGCCACCATCGCCGCCTTCAGATACTCGGCCGCGAATTCCGGATCCGCCTTCAACTGGGCGACTTCCCAATCGTGGTAGGAGAGGTCTTCAGCCATGGTCCACCCGCCTGTCCTTCCAATCCCGCCAGAAAGCCTGGGCTTGCTGGATGTCCGTCTCCTGCGATCCCTTGTCGCCGGCAGAGAGCAGAACAACCACTTCATCCCCATGGCGGCCGCAATAGATCCGATATCCCGGGCCGACATGGATGCGCAGCTCGATCACGCTCTGTCCGACAGCCTTGTGGTCGCCTAGGTTCTCCGCCTCCACCTGCCGTAGCCGCAACGCGATCCGTGCCTTCGCCTGCCTGTCCCGCAGACGCTCGAACCAGTCGGTGAAGGGCGTCGTCCCGTTCGGGCGGGTGTAGATCAGCAGGCGCATGATCCCCTTGTAGCTTAAAAACGACAGCGGCGAAAGCCAATCCCCCGCTTGACGCCCCGCCGATCCGCCTTAATATGTCCGGACATAACTGAGGGCGAGGGCGTTATGGAGGGGGTGGGGCGGCGCAGGACCCTGCTGTTCGTGCCGGGCAACCGGCCGGAGCGGTTCGAAAAGGCGCTGGCGGCCGGGGCGGACAGTGTCTGCATTGATCTGGAGGATGCGGTCCCGCCGGGGGAGAAGGCGGCGGCGCGCCGGGCCACCCTGGATTTCGCCGCCCGCCATGACGGGCCGGGGGAGCTGCTGGTCCGCCTGAACCCCCTGCGCAGCGCCGACGGCATCGCCGATCTGGCGGCCATGCTGGCGCTGGACCGGCCGCCGGCGGCGGTGATGCTGCCGAAACTGTCCCACGCCGCCGACCTGGATCTGCTGGACGCGGTGCTGGGGGAACGGGCGACCCGGGTGGTGCCCTTGGTGGAGACGGCGGCCGGGCTGGCCGCGGCCGATGCCATCGCGGCCGGGCCGCGGGTGGCGGCCCTGCTGTTCGGGGCGGTCGATCTGTCGGCGGAGCTGGGCTGCGCCCTGGACTGGGAGCCGTTGCTGGTCGCCCGGTCCACCCTGGTCCGCGCCTGCGCCGCGGCGGGGGTCCAGCTTTACGACGTGCCCCATATCGACGTGGCGGATGAGGCGGGGCTGGCCGAGACCACCCGGCGGGCGCGGGCCCTGGGCTTCACCGGGCGGGCCTGCATCCATCCCCGGCAGGTGCCGGTGGTGAATGCGGCCTTCACCCCGTCGGGGCAGGAGATCGCCCGGGCCCGGCGCATCCTGGATGCCTTCGCCGCGGCGGGGGGCGGGGTCGCCCTGCTGGATGGAAAGCTGATCGAAAAGCCGGTGGCGCGTGCCGCCCACCGGGTGCTGGCCGCGGCCGGCGAATAGGAGGACAGGCATGGTACAGAACTGGAAGCAGGTCGGCCCCAACCGCTATCGCGAGACCTTCGGCCGCTATTTCGAGGATTTCCAGGTGGGCGATGTCTATGAGCATCGCCCCGGCAAGACGGTGACGGAGTATGACAACCACCTGTTCACCCTGCTGACCTTGAACACCCACCCGATGCATTTCGATGCGGAATTCGCCAAGGCGAGCGAGTTCAAGCGGAACCTGGTGGTCAGCCCCTATACCCTGGCCCTGCTGATCGGCATGAGCGTGACCGATGTCAGCCAGAAGGCCATCGCCAACCTGGGCATGGAGGAGGTGAAGTTCACCGCCCCCGTCTTCGCCGGCGATACGCTGTACGGGGAGTCGGAGGTGCTGGCCAAGCGCGCCTCCGAAAAGCGCCCCAACCAGGGCATCGTCACCATCCGCACCATCGGCCTGAACCAGGACGGTGTGATGGTCTGCACCTTCAAGCGCAACATGCTGATCCCGTTCCGCGGCCACGCCGTGGACGATCGCGTCGCCAATTACTGACCCCGGACCGGAGGCCCGCCCATGGACGCCCGCACGCGCAACACCACCTCCCCGGAGGAGGAGGCCGCCATCCTGGACACGATCGAGCGCTGGCTGGAAAAGGATGTCCGCCCCCATGTGGAACGGCTGGAGCATGGGGACATCTATCCCCACGCCATGGTCGAGCAGATGAAGGAATTCGGCCTGTTCGGCGCCACGATCAGCCCGGATCACGGCGGGCTGGGCCTGTCCGCCTCCACCTACACGAAGATCGTCACCCTGATTTCCGAAACCTGGATGTCCCTGACTGGCATCTTCAACAGCCACCTGATGATGGCGACGGTGGTGGAGAAGTTCGGGACCGATTTCCAGAAGCAGTACTGGCTGCCCAAGTTCTGCGCCGGGGAGATCCGGGGTGGTCTGGGCCTGACGGAGCCGGATGCCGGTACCGACCTACAGGCGATCCGCACCCGCGCGGTACGCACCGACCGCGGCACCTATGTGGTCAACGGCACCAAGACCTGGATCAGCAACGGGATCGAGGGCGGGGCCGTGGCATTGCTGGTCAAGACCGATCCCGATGCCCAGCCGCGCCACCGCGGCATGACCATGCTGATCGCACCCAAGATCGATCCCGAAACAGGCAAGGCCCATCCCGGCTTCAGCGTCGGCAAGAAGCTGGAGAAGATGGGCTACAAGGGCATCGACAGCGCTGAACTGGTGTTCGAGGATTATGAGCTGGATGCGGAACGCCACCTGGTCGGCGGGGTGGAGGGCAAGGGCTTCCACATGGCGGTCGGCGGGCTGGAGCTGGGCCGCATCAATATCGCCGCTCGCGCCGTGGGCATCGCCCGCCGGGCCCTGAAGGAAAGTGTCGCCTATGCCCAGACCCGGAAGACCTTCGGCAAGCCGATCGGGGAGCACCAGGCCATCCAGCTGAAGCTGGGGGAGATGGGCACCAAGGTCCGGGCAGCCGAACTGCTGGTCCAGGACGCCGCCGCCGCCTATGACCGGGGGGAGCGCTGCGATATGGAGGCGGGGATGGCCAAGTACTTCGCCTCCGAAACGGGAGTGGAAGTCACGCTGGAGGCCATGCGCATCTTCGGCGGCTACGGCTATTCCAAGGAATACCCCATCGAACGCCTGTACCGCGACGCGCCCCTGATGTGCATCGGCGAAGGCACGAATGAGATGCAGCGCATCATCATCGCCAAACAGCTGATTGCCCGGAACCCGGTGTGAACGGTCCTGCGGAACGACCCCCTCTCCCTTGGGGCTTCCGCACGCACGGAAAACCCCTCTCCCCTTGAGGGAGAGGGAGGGACCCAGGCGAAGCCTGGGAGGGTGAGGGGTCCCAAAGCACCGCCCCTGCCGACCCCTCACCCTCCCACCCTCCGCTTCGCTGCGGGCGGGTCCTTCCCTCT
>JBJOKR010000053.1:0-23119 GCA_046045995.1 Pseudomonadota bacterium
GGGGGCGCCCCGGGGGGGCCCCGGGGGTTTCGGGGCGGGTGGTTGGGCCGGTAGGGGTCAACACGGCGGCACGGCGGCACGGCGGGGGCTGGGATGGTCTCCGTCCAGCGCCGCAGGCAATCAGGCATTGTTGCGCTTCGCGCGGGGTGGGACTCCAAGGTCACCAAGGGGCACCAAGGCTTCGCCGTGACCGCCGTGACCGCCGTGCACGCCGTGCCGCCGTGCCGCCGTGTTGAACACCCCATCGGTCCTTCTTGCGCTCCGCGCGGGTTGGGATGCCCCGGTATCCCCGTGAAACCCTGTGCTCCCCGTGTCCCCGTGGTGAAAAACCCTGGCGGAACAAGAAGCAAGCACGGACAGCAGCACCCACCCCGCCCCGGGCCACTTCGTGTCCTTGGTGCCCTTGGTGTCCAACCAGCCCATTCCCCGACCGGCCCGGACTCCCGGGCTGCCGGTGTCAGGGGGAGCGGAAGCGGTGCATGTCCAGGACGACGGCGCCCAGCAGGAAGCGGGGGGTGCCGTCGGGGGCCAGCATGGGAGCCATCACCTGGGTGAAGGGCATGGGCGCCGGGGTTGATTTCCAATTCGCCAGGCCGCGGAACCACACCGGGCCCCGGCCGGCCAGGATGGTGGCATACATGGCCGTCAGCTCGGCATGGGCGGGGCCGAAATGGTCGGGGCCAACCAGCCTGCCTGTCAACTGCCGTTCCTTCCACTGGAAGGCCTGACCGGCCACCCGGATCAGGTAGCCTTCCTCCACCTGCTCCACCAGCAGCAGGTTGGCCAGAAGGTGCGGGATGGCCGTGACATCCAACAGCCCCCGGTGGGGCACCGCTCCGCCCGCCAGCCCGGCCCAATATTCGGCCATGTCCGTCAGCAACGGACAATCATCCGGTGGTCCTGGAAGGATGGCGAGAGTGTGGTTCACGGAGGCGCATCAATTCAGGCTGTTCTGATCAAAAAGTTTTTCGCTTCAGAAGTAAGCAGAGCAAGCCGTTCCGGCAAGGGAGGGAGGGCCAGACCCATCCCCACCCTGACCGTTAGGTTAGGTCACCTCCCGGTCGTGGCGGAAGTCGGATACCTGCCCTACATCCGCGATTCCGCGGCGGCCGTGCTGCCGGCTCCGCCGCTTCCTTCCGCCCCATCTGTGCCTGCGGCCCCATCCAGGCCGCCGGCCGTGCCGCCGTCACCGCCGTCATCTGTGCGGCCCTCACGGCCGGTATTCATCGACCTGGCATCCACCATCACCCGGGCCGGATCGAACCACAGCTCCGCCCGGTCCAGCGGGGTCGTCTTGGGCAGCAGCGGGTTGGCGATGTCGAAGATGCGGCGGTCGTGGAAATCCGATCCGGCCAGTGCCGCCGCGATGGACGGATGGCCATAGAGAAGATCGTGGAAACTGCCGTCTGCCAAGGCCCGTTCCAGCCCTGCCTCCAGCCTTTCGGCGAGGCGTGGGTTGCTGCGCGCGGTGAAGAAATACATCGGGTTCGGATAGCGCAGCATCAGCAGTGGCTCCACCATCAGGTCGGGGTGGCGGTCGCCATAGGCTTCCAGCTCCTTGAACGGCTCATGCAGGGCGCGCGGGAAGAAATCACAGCGCCCGGCGGCCAGCATCTTGAACAGGCTGTCATAACTGGTGGAGGTGCGCAGCGTCAGCCCGGCCTGTTCCAGGATGTGGCGGTCGGGCCAGTCCGACCCCTGGCAGGCGGTGAAGCGGCGCAGATCCTCCAGGGTCCGGATGGCGGCGAAATCCGCGGCCCGGTCCTTGCGGATGATGAAGATGCGATAGCCCAGCAGCCCGCCATCCAGGGGGATGCGGATGGGGTGCAGCAACTCCTCCCGATCCGGGGTGGTCGCCGTCCACAGGACATCGAAATCGGTGCCCCCCGCCAGATCGACCACGGCCCGGGCCTGCACCATCTCCCGCCGGGTCACAGCCAGCCGATAGGGGCCGAAATCCGCCTCCGTCTTCGCCAGCGCCAGGTCCAGCAGGGCGATGAAGTAGGTGTGGCGGCTGTCATCCTGTCGCTCCGCCGGATATGCCACCGTCTGGACCGGCATGTCTGCGCGCGCAGCGACGGCCGCCAGGGTAACCAGGGCGATCCCCACCAGGCTGCGCAACATCCATCCCATGCGGCCCCCCAACGTCCATTGATGGAGCATACGCCCGCGCAGCCCGGCTCGCCAGCGCAAGCGACGGCGGGGAACTGCAAGGCATGGTCCCTGGGGACCGGCCGCCGGGATCAGAACCCGAACATATGGTCCAGGGAGAAGGCGCCCGCCGCACCGTCGCGGATCAGGCCGTGATAGCCGAACAGCCGGCAGGTCGTGTCCCGGATCAGGACATAGCCGTTGTTGCCGGTCTCCCGCATTTCCGCCGCATCGAACAACTCCCCCGCCCGGAAGTGGAAACTGCCGGAATGGGGGATTGCCACATGGCGGCGGGCGATCTCCTGTCCGTCGCGGCGGGTCAGGATCAGCTGGGTGTCGCTGGTCGTGTGCCAGGGCGTGCTGGCCGGGTAGATCAGGTGGCACAGCGTGTCCAGCCCCTCGCAGCCGAGGCGCAGGAACAGCCGGGTGGTCAGGCCGGGCGGGCGGCCGGAATAGGATTGCGGTTCATCCCGCCAGGTCAGGCAGGTGTTGAACATATGGGCGCCGAAGCTGGTTTCGGCGGCGTGCCCGCTCTCCTTGTCCTCATACCGGAACAGGGCGTGTAGCCAGCCGTCCGCCTCCTGCCCAGCGCTGAAGTCATAGACCAGCTCAACATGGCCGTAGCCCTTGGTGAAGCTGTGGCCGTTCAGAAGTTCCGCCGCGTCAAGGGTGACCGCATGGTCCCGCTTCAGGGCACCCAGGCTGGTGCGGGTCAGCTCCGTCCCGTCCGCATCGTACAGCAAGGCTGCGATGGGCAGGGTCGTCTGGCTGCGGGCCATGGGTGTGGGCAGGCCGATGGACCGGAACCGGTCGACGGGGAAGACCGGGGCCGGCAGGATGAAGCCCTTGCCCATCAGGTTGGACAGATCGGCCAGTTCCGGCACGGGCTTCAGGTCCGTGCGTTCCACATTCGGGTGGGCGATGCGGCGGCGGCGCTCCCGCCCCTCCGCATCCAAGCTCACCACCTCATAGCGGGGGCGGACGAAATGCTTGCCGGCCCGGATCTCCACCTGGGCTGGCCAGCGCAGATCGGGCAGCAGGGCGCCCACATCCACCGCCACCGTGGCAAAGGGCGCCACCTCCCGGTCCAGGGTGACGGCGGCATCGTCCCGGCCCATGGGGTTCAGGGCCACGGCCCCGGCCGGGATCGGCGTTGGGTGGCTGTTCTGGACCCAGAGGATCACCTTCTCATCCGCCTTGGGTGCCGGCAGGCCGGCATAGAAATCCGCAGGCCAGGCATTGGCGTCATGGGTGCAGGACAGGACATGGGGCGCATCGCCATAGGTGTCGAGCGCATATTTCACCACGTCATGCCCGGCCGCCCCCACCACATGGATGAACAGCTGACCGGTGAAGGCGGAAAGGTCGAAGCGGCGCCGCACTTCCGCACTGTCGATGACGATGGCGGCCCCGGCGGCGGGGATATCCTCCTGCCATTCGGCGATCACCCGGCCGTCGGCATTGAACAGGCACAGCCACAGGCGCGGCGCCTTCGCCCCGTAACCGGACCAGTAATTGGCCGTCACCAACCGTGTGTGGTGCCCGTCCGCATCCCGGAAGAAGGCATAGTTGGTGGCGAAGTTCAGGGGTGCGAGATATGTGCGCGTCTCCGTCAGCAGCCGGTCCGGCAACTTCAGCCCGTCCAGGGTCACCACCTCCATATCCGCGGGGATCAGGTGGCGGATGTGGCCCAGAAGCTTGTCGGCATCGAAGGCGACGATGAACAGGACCCGCGCCCGGCTGCCGACCAGGGCTGTAACCGGTTCCGCCTCGCAGCCCAGGACGCGGGTGCCGATGCGCCCCACATCCTGGACATAGGCGGCCGCGATCTCCACCCCCGTCAGGGGATACAGCTCATTGAAGGGCGTGGCGATGGACAGGGGGTCGTAGATGGCGACGGGGCCGGCGCAGCGCAGTTCGGACAACAGCTTGTCCGCCCTTTTGGCCACCAGCGGATGGCCCAGGGCCTTGAACACGGCGTTTCCGCCGCTGACAGTGCTGAAGGTCTCGATGCGCAGGGCCATGGCAGGCACCACCCGAACCGCTGTAGGGGAATTGGCGCCCTATATAGACCCCGCAATCCTGGAGGAGCACCCGGCTTGTCCGCATGGCCCCTGGGCGTCAGGGGCGTGCAGGGCGGCCCTGCGGGCGCCGGCCGGCAGGGGGCTGCGGGCCGGGGGCGGGGAAGATCTACCGACGGGCAGGACTCCTGACCGTCGGTACGGCGGCGACCGCCGCCGCGCCGCTTATGCGGCGTAGCCAAGGGCGCGGACGCGACCGCCCGGCGAACGAGGGCACCCTTCAAGCCGCAAACGGGTTAAGGCGCTTCAGGCGGGAGGATAGGCCGTGGCGGAACTGCTCCCGCTTCACCACCCCGTCATCCGTCACCCAGTTCAGCTGGATGGCACGGCGCGGCCCGTCCACGCTGGTATGGCCGTGCCAGGCGGTGGGGGTGTTGACGAAGGCCAGCAGCGTGCCCTCATCCGGCGGCACCTCCACCACCGGGTTGTCCAGGCTGTCCGGGCTGCGCAGCAGGCGCAGGCGCCCCTCCGTGCTTTCCCAGGCCGGGTTCATGTAGATCAGCACGGTGACGATCTTGGTCCGGCTGTCGGTGTGGACCTGCCCGTCCTTGGCCCGGGCCCGGCCGCGCACGGTCACCATGGTGGGCCGGCCGGTCAGGTCGATGCCGAATTTGGCGCCGAAGGCCGCCGTCATCTCCGGCCCCTGGATCTCCTCCATCAACGTGCGGAAGGCGGGGCCGCAGGTCAGTTCCGGCAGGGGATGGCTGCCGGGGGTGGCGACATCCGGATAATCCCGGTTCACCGCTTCCAGAGCGTCGGCCCGGATGAAGCCGGGCACCACCACATGGTCGAACGGATCGGCTGCCATGGGCGTGGCGGCAAACTTCGCCAGGTCGATCAGGGTGGGGGGCAGGCTGGCGGGCATCGTGTTGCGGTCCGGCGCTGGATCCAAGGGTAACACAGGGGAATCTGCGGCAGGCCGTGGCGGTGATCAAGCCCGGGCCCCGCGCCCCCCGGTCGATCCAGCCATGCGCCGTCCCGTGTACCCTTGCCGGCCCGCCTCCCCTACCGACCGGCCGCCATCCGCTCCCGCACCACCGCGGCCACCCGGGCGGTATCGTCGGGCGGGGAGCAGGCCCAGTGCTCCAGCGCCCCGGTGAAGGGGCGGGCGGTACCGTCGGCGTACAGCATCTCCTGGAACCGGCGGAACTTCGCCGATCCGCCCGCCAGCTCGATCACATGCACCGGTTTGCCGGTGCTGATCGCTTCAGAGATCATGGACACGCTGTCACAGGTGGCGATCACCGCATCCGCCAGACCCAGATAACCGAAATAGGGATTCTCCCCCGTCCCGTCCCAGACCACAGCCGGGAGCCCGGCCAGGGCATCGCGCAGGATCGCCTCATTCTCCGCCCCGGTGCGGCGGGACGGGGTGACCATCAGGCCCACCCCCCGGTCGCGGGCCAGGGCGGCCAGCTTCGCCGCCAGATCCCGGGTCACCGCCGCGGTCAGGTCGTAGACACCATTGCTGCCCCCGATCAGCACCGCCACACGCGGCCGGGGCAGATGGGCCAGGGCCGGGGCGAAGCGGGCCGCGGATTCTGCAAGGCGGGCCGGGGTGACCCGGTGCAGGGCACCGGTGGTGGTCAGCACATTGCCGCCCGGCGGACGGCCATCATGGCGGGGCAGGACGATCAGATCCACCAGCCGGGCCGGGATGCCCGGGTTCTGGATATGCACCCAGAAGGGCCGGCTGTCGCCCCCACCCGCCTTGCCCCCACCCCTCTTGGCCGCGGCCCGGCGGATGGCGAGGGCAGGGCCCACCGACTGGCGCCCGCTGGTGATCAGCAGGTCCGGCCAGGGCGGGGCCAGCGGGTCGGACCCGAGGGCCAGGGCCAGGGGCAGGGCGACGGGCAGATAGGGGCTGAACCGGCGCCAGGGTCCGCGCAGGGTGACCCGCTTCACCACGGGCGTGCATCCCACCGCCTCCGCCAGGCCCAGGCACTGATTCTCCATCCCCGCCTTGCCGTCGGTCAGGACCCAGCACCGGGGGTCTGCATGTACAAGGGGTGGGGGGGACGTTTCCGGGGCGGGCAAGAAGGTTCTCCTTGGCAGCGGACCCGGGCATCCTTATCTGGACGCCGCGGCGGGGGGAATGTCCTTTCGATCATGCGACGTTCTCTTGGCGAACACGGCCTGTCCGTGTAATATCATTTCTTGTCCGTATCTCCCGGGAGCCATAAGAAACCACCATGCGGCGGGTCAAGCTCGACCGAATTGACCGGCGTATCCTCCGCGACCTGCAGGCGGACGGCCGGATGACCAATGTTGAACTCGCACGGCGTGCCGGGATCTCCGCCCCGCCCTGCTTGAGGCGCGTGCGCGCGCTGGAGGAGGCGGGCTACATCCGCGGCTACCATGCCGATATCAATCCGGAAGCCATGGGCTACCATGTGACTGTGTTCGCCCAGGTGGGACTTTCCTCCCAGGCGGAAACGGATCTGCGCAAGTTCGAGGAGCTGGTGAACTCCTGGGGTGAGGTGCGGGAGTGCAACATGCTGGCCGGGGAGACGGATTTCCTGCTGAAGATCGTCGCCCCGGATTGGGACAGCTATCAGAAGTTCCTCACCTCCCGGCTGACGGCAGCCCCCAATGTCAGCCATGTGAAATCCTCCCTCGCCATCCGCCAGTCCAAATTCGCCCCCGGCGTGCCGATCGATGTGGAGATCGGACCGGAAACGAAGGATGAGGACGACGAGGACTGAGCCCGTCCGGTGTCGGATCGAGTCGGGCCGGAACCCCTCTCCCTCAGGGGGAGAGGGGCCTTCCCCCCCGGCTTCCTGTGCGGCGGGGGCGGGTGTATCCTGGCGGCGGATGATGTGGAGACCGGCCCGATATGGACAGCCTCTCCCTCTATGATCGGGATTTCTACCTCTGGACCAGGGCGCAGGCGGAGGCGTTGCGGCGCCTGCGGGAGCTGCGCCCGAATGGAGAGCTGGACTGGGACAACCTGATCGAGGAGGTGGAGTCCTTGGGCCGGTCCGACCGCTACGCCGTCGAAAGCCAGCTTGAACGGCTGATCCACCACCTGCTGAAACTGGAACACTCCCCGGCGGTCGATCCAAGGCGCGGCTGGCTGGTGACCGTCGATGACGCACGGACGGAACTGGCCCGGCGCCTTTCCACCTCCCTGAAGGCCCATCTGGCCGATACCCTGGCGGAGCGCTACCGCATCGCCCGCCGCGCGGCCGAACGCGACCTGGCGGGGGAGGTGGCGCCCGATCGCCTGCCCCCCGCCTGCCCCTATTCCCTGGACCACCTGCTGGACCCGGACTGGCTGCCCGACGGGCGGCCGGGGCCGGGTTAACCGCGGTCCGGCGGCCCTACAGCCCGCCCATCACCGCCGCACGGGCTAGGCCGATGGCGGCCCCGGCCAGCACCAGCCAATGCACCTGCACGCCGAATCGGATCAGGGCGGCCAGGGACAGCAGGGCCAGGATGACCGCGTCCCAGGCGATCACGCCGGGGGCGGGCAGGATGATGGCCGTGCCCAGGAAAACGCCCAGGTTCAGGATCACCCCCACCACCGCCGCCGTGATGGCCGCCAGGGCGGCGGCGGCGTAGCGGTTGGCGATGATCCGTTCCACATAGGGCCCGCCGGCGAAGATGAACAGGAAGCTGGGCAGGAAGGTGACATACAGCGCCAGCAGGCTGGCCACCGTGCCCGCCAACAAGGGCGACACCGCACCCGGATTGGTCCAGCCGGCGAAGAATCCCACGAACTGCAGTACCAGGATGGTGGGGCCGGGGGTGCTTTCGGCCAGGGCCAGACCCTTCACCATCTCCGCCGTGGTCAGCCAGCCATAGGTGTTCACGCCCGCATCGGCGATATAGGGCAGCACCGCATAGGCCCCGCCGAAGGTGACGAAGGCTGCGGTGGTGAACAGCTCCGCCACATCACCATAGGGATCGGTGCCCAGCCAGGCGAAGACGCCCAGGACCGGCACCGCCCACAGCACCGCGAACAGGGCGACCAGCCCGGCCAGCCGCACGAACCCCCGGGCGGGCAGGGGCGGCAGGTCGCCCGGGGCGGCGGTCTTCACCCCGAACGGGTCCCGGCCCAGGGCGATGGCGGTGACACCCACCAGCCCCGCCGCCAGGATCAGCAGCGGGAAGGGCACGCCCGCCAGCCGCAACCCGATGAAGGCCCCCACCGCCAGGGCCAGGGCCGGCCAGCCGGTCAGTGTCTTCCTGCCCATGCGCCAGATGGCGGCGGCGACGATGCCCAGCACCACCGGCTTCACCCCGTCGAACAGGGCGCCGACCCAGCCCACATCCCCATGGGCCGCCGCCAGCCAGGACAGGGCCAGCAGGATCGCCGCCCCCGGCAGGATGAACAGCAGCCCCGCCGCCAACCCGCCCCTCACTCCGTGCAGTTTCCAGCCCAGGTATGTGGCCAACTGCTGCGCCTCCGGCCCCGGCAGAAGCATGCAGAAGTTCAGGGCGTTCAGGAACGGCCGCTGGGCCACCCAGCGACGCCGGTCCACCAGCTCATGCTGCATCAGTGCCAATTGCCCCGCGACCCCGCCGAATGACAGGAAGCCCAGCTTCAGCCAGAACCGGAACGCCTCCCCGAAATCCGGGCGGATCATGGTGTCGGGGGCGGAGTCTTGGGCATTGTCGGGGCTGTGGGGCGCGGGGGCGTGCATGGGACATCCCGGATCGGTGGGGACGCCGGAAATGGCCCCGCCGCACAGGGACGCAAGGACTGAAACGGAACTGTCATGAAGCGGGGACGTGGTCATCCCTCCCGCGCCCCATCATTTCCTTGACGGGGAAGGGCTGTTCCGCCAATGTCTCCATCGGAGACATGAACATGCTGAAAATCATCCTTCCCCTTCTTTTCCGTGTGAGGCCCCGCATGGTCTACGACATCATCCGCACGCAGATGGCGGGCAGCCTGCCCTTTGTCCGCCATTGCGGGATCGACCTGGTCAGCATCGCCGATGGGCGGGCGGAGGCACGCCTGCCGGAGGCGGAGCATCTGAAGAACCATATCGGGACCCAGCACGCCGGCGCCGTCTTCACCCTGGCGGAAACGGCCAGCGGGGCGGCCATGGCCGGGGCGATGGCCCCGGTGCTGCTGACCGTCCGCCCGGTGGCGGCGGAAGCGCGGATCCAGTTCCTGAAACTGGGCAAGGGCCCCCTGACCGCCATCGCCACGACGGAGGAAGGCGGGGAAGTCCTGCGCACCCGGCTGGCGGCGGAGGGGAAGGTGCGCTTCCCCGTGCGGATCGACATCACCGACGGGGCGGGAGATAGCGTCGCCGCGATGGTGGTCGACTGGTATGTCAGCCCCAAGCGCTGAGACGGCACCGGAGGGTGGTTTCGCTCCCACTCCCGCCGCGGCCTCCCCTGCCGCACGGGCCCGGTCCCGCTTCCACCATGGCGATCTGCGCAATGCCGCCCTGGTCGCCGCCCTGACCCTGGTGGAGACACAAGGGCCGGAGGCCTTGACCCTGCGGGAGGTGGCGGCGGTGGCGGGTGTGAACCACCGGGCCTTGTATCGGCATTTCGTCGATCTGGATGCCCTGCGGCTGGAACTGGCGGGGCAAGGCTTTCACGCGCTGGCCGATGCCATCGCTGCCGCTCTGGTGGACCTCCAGGTGGACGGCTTGGCTGGCGTCGGGGCGGGAGCGGGGGCTGGGGCCGGTGGGAAGCGGGCCGCCTTGCTGCGAGCCTATGTCCGCTTCGCACTGACCCGGCCCGACCTTTATGGCCTGATGTTCGGGATGAAGGGTGGGGATTTCCTGCACCATCCGGTGCTGGCCCCGGCGGTGCGGCGGGTGACCGACCGGGCGGCCGAGATCTTCCGCCGGGCGGACGATCCCCCCGGCTTCAGCGACCGGCTGCGCGATCGGGTGGTGACGGTCTGGGGGCTGGCCCATGGCTTGTGCGACCTGTGGCGTCGCGGCGCCCTGCGCGCTCGCGATCCGGGGGAGGCGGAGGCCTATATCCTGGCCCTGCTGGCGGCCGATCCGGCCCTGCGCCCGCCGTCGCCGCCAGGATTGTCACCGGGACAAGGTCCCGCGTGACAGGCGGCGGGGAGATGTGGCGAAGTCCGTCCCTGACCGCCCGCCACCCCCGTGCTTTCCATCCTTCCGCCCTGCACCGTCATGTACACGCCCCCCGCCTTCCGCCAGGACGATCCGGCCGAAATCACCGCCTTCCTGTCCGCCCACCCGCTGGCCACCCTGGTCACCGCAGGCGAAGGCGGGCTGTCGGCCACGCCGCTGCCCATGCTCCTGCTGCCCGCTGAGGAGCCTGTCGCCGGGGGAGCGGTCGGGGCCGACAGCCTGGTCGGCCGCATCCTGATCAGCCATCTGGCCATCGCCAATCCCCACTGGCGCCGGATCGGGGCCGATACGCCGGCCTTGGCGGTGTTCCAGGGGCCCGGCGCCTACATCACCCCGGCTTGGTACCCGTCCAAGACAGAGACGGGGAAGGTGGTGCCGACCTGGAACTACATGGCCGTCCATATCCATGGAAAGGTGGAGGTGGTGCAGGAACACGGGGTCAAGCGGGATATCGTCACCCACCTGACCGATGCCTTCGAAGCAACGGAAGGCGGCCCGGGCCGACGCCCCTGGGCCGTGACCGATGCGCCCGGCGATTACATCGCCGCCATGCTGAAGGGCATTATCGGCCTGCGCCTGCGGATCGATCGGGTGGAGGCGAAGTGGAAGCTGAGCCAGAACAAGCAGGGGGCGGAATGGCAGGGCGTCCATGACGGGCTTGCCGCCACCCCCGACCCCGCCGCCCATGCCCTGGCCCGGGCCATGTCGCCGCGGGAGTAGGGTGAATGGTGGAGCGGAGGTCGGATTTACTGCCCTGATCCAAAAGCCTTTTCACCACGGCGACACGGCGTTTCACGGCGGTTGCCGATGGGCCATGTGGGAAAGCCGGGTGTCCAAAACCGCGCGAAGCGCGATGGCCGCCCTTTCCCCTGAGCCGCCGTGGTGACATCAGGTCCTTTCGCGCGCATCGAATTCGTCGAGGGTGGGGGAGACCAAGGTCGTCGCGGCAGTTTGTTGGGACACCAAGGTCACCAAGATCTCCAGGGGGCGCGCGGCGGCGGTGGTGCTGCTGCTAAGATTGCCGCTCTGATCCGAAATGGTTTTCACCCCGGCGGTGCCACGGTGCGGCGATTGCCGACGGGGCACCTTGGTGTCCTTGGTGACCTTGGTGTCCAAACCTGACGACTCTTGTCGCCTGCGGCGCCGGACGGCGCCGATCATTCCCCCCGCCGCTCAGGAAGGGCCTTTCACCCGGCCGCTGTCTGGGGTTGCAGGGTCAGGCTGGATCTCCGGATCGTCGGCCCGCTCCGCCGGCTGCCGGGCCGAGCGCATGGAGGCCACGGGATCGGAACCATAGCCGCCGCCCTTGGCCAGGATCGCTTCGGCTTGCGCCACCACCCGGCCGGCGGAACTGCCCGCCGTGGGCGTGACGCCAACGCCCGTTACTGGTTCGGCCGTGGTGCCCGCGGCGGCGGTGCCGGGCGCGGGGCGGTCCAGGTCGCGGAAAGCCTCTGCGGCATCCCGGGCGCTGATACCGCCGCGGTTGTAGCCCAGCAGTTGATCGGCGTCCGGGCCGCGCCCGCCGGGGCCGGTGCCGTGCCCCCCATCCTCCACATGGGTGTGGTGGCGCTCGGGCGGGACAAAGGGCCCCAGGCGGTCGCGCATGGACCGGTGACCGCGGACCGACCGGCGCCCGCCACTGCCGATCTCCCAGGCCAGCCAGCCCAGGCCGATCCCCATCACAACCAGGGGCAGGGGATTGCGCGACACAACGTCCGTCACGTCATCCACCAGGGCCCGCCCACGCGGGTCTGTCCGCAGCCAGGACATGGCACCGTCCATCAGTCCGTCCGGTGACAGGCGCTGTTCGATGGCACCGACTGTACGGGTCATGTCGGCACGGGTGGCTTCGATTTCCCGCTCGATCTCTTCAGAGCGCGTGGCCATGCAAGGGTCTCCTTCTTCCGGGGTCCGGATATCCCTCCTTCAACGGCTTCTGGGTGTAAGGGTTTCATCCTACCTGCGTATGGCGTTCGGGCAGGTATGCTGCGATTCACAGTTGATTAATATGTGTTCTGAAATAAAGTGTAGGCCAGTCACGGCCGGAGGCGTCCATGGGTCTGCTTGATTTCCTGAAGGTGGACGTCGTCGAGAAGAAGGCCGTGCCCAACTACACGGCCCACTTGGTCATCGACGGGAAGAACATGACCGTGGCCAATCTGGGCACGGAAAGCGTCACCGTCTCCGGTGCGGGCAAGCTGGCCGTGGGCCAGACCGTCAGCTTCGACATCTCCCTGAAGGACCCGAAGGAAAAGCTGCAGTTCCGGGCCAGCGGCCCCGTCCTGTCCTGCGCCAAGGGGGAGGCGAAGATCGGCTTCACCGGCCTGTCCCAGCAGCAGCGTCTGTCCGTCGCCCGCTTCCTGGCGCGGTATATGATGGGCAAGTCATGACCGGGCGGGGGCCCGCACCCGCCGCAGGCCCTTCCTTCCGACATCAGGCTCCCCGGCTTCTGGCGGCCCGGGTTTTGGCTGCCCGGTTCGCGGTCGTCTTGTCCGCTGCCGTTGCCCTGTCTACCGTCGGGCCCGTCCGGGCCGCATCGGCTCCCGGGGCGGAACCGCCGGTCGCCCGCACCCATCCCAGCCATGTCGGCCGGTCGCCCCTGGACCGGACCATCAGACCGGCCGTCCCCGATCCGCGGCCGCCGTGGCAATCCCGCGACCGCATCGTCTATGCCTTCGACCGGCCGCTGCGCGACGTCCTGACGGTCGCGCCCGACCTGTCCCAGGAATGCCGCCGGGGCAATTTCCGCCAACGGGTCGATCTGCTGTACCGGGCCTTCGGCCCGCGCGAACAGCCCTTCGGCGTCGCCTATGGTCGCGGCGCCATCAACCTGATCGATGTCGGCCGCCGCCGCCGGGACGACACCGTCTATTTCTTCCACCGCCAGGACACGGGCCGCTGCACGGTCTACACCGCCCGGCTGGAGGAGATCCGGCCGTTTTTCATCGGGCCGTGACCCGCCGGTTGCGGCATGCGTCCTTGCATGCCTCGGCCCCGGACTGAAGGCTTCCCAGGGCGGGGCGGGGCCTCTATATAGAGCGCTCAAGCCGGGCACCCCGCGCCTTCCTCAGGCCGGGGTGTTTTCGTGCGGGCGCGGCGCCCCCTGATCCTGGCCAGCCGCCCCGCGATCGTCCCCAGCACCGGAACCGGGCCCATGCCGAAGCGCACAGACATCAAGTCCATCTGCATCATCGGGGCCGGCCCGATCGTCATCGGCCAAGCCTGCGAGTTCGATTATTCCGGTGTGCAGGCGTGCAAGGCACTGCGGGAGGAGGGGTACCGCGTCATCCTGGTGAACTCCAACCCCGCCACCATCATGACCGACCCCGGTCTGGCGGATGCCACGTATATCGAGCCGATCACCCCGGCTATGGTGGCCAAGATCCTGGAGAAGGAGCGTCCGGACGCCCTGCTGCCCACCATGGGCGGGCAGACGGCCCTGAATACGGCGCTCGCCCTGTTCAAGGACGGAACGCTGGAGCGGCTGGGCGTGGAGATGATCGGCGCCAAGGCCGATGTGATCGAAAAGGCGGAGGACCGGCTGAAATTCCGCGACGCGATGGACAAGATCGGGCTGGAAAGCCCGCGCTCGCGCGTCGTGAAATCCTATCAGGAGGCGCTGGACGCCCTGGCCGTCGTCGGCCTGCCGGCAATCATCCGCCCGTCCTTCACGTTGGCCGGGACCGGCGGTGGCATCGCCTTCAACAAGGTGGAGTTCGAGGAGATCGTGCGCGGCGGCCTGCGCGCCAGCCCTGTGCGTGAGGTGCTGATCGAGGAATCGGTGCTGGGCTGGAAAGAGTACGAGATGGAGGTCGTACGGGACAGCGCCGACAACTGTATCATCGTCTGCTCCATCGAGAATATCGACGCCATGGGCGTGCACACGGGCGACAGCATGACCGTCGCCCCCGCCCTGACCCTGACCGACAAGGAATACCAGATCATGCGCAACGCCAGCCTGGCGGTGCTGCGTGAGATCGGGGTGGATACCGGCGGGTCCAATGTGCAGTTCGGCGTGAATCCCGATACCGGCCGCATGGTCGTGATCGAGATGAACCCCCGTGTCTCCCGCTCCTCCGCCCTCGCCTCCAAGGCGACCGGCTTCCCCATCGCCAAGATCGCGGCCAAGCTGGCGGTCGGCTACACCCTGGATGAACTGACCAACGACATCACCGGCACGACGCCCGCCAGCTTCGAGCCGACGATCGATTACGTGGTCACCAAGATCCCCCGCTTCGCGTTCGAGAAGTTCAAGGGGGCGGATAACACGCTCACCACCTCCATGAAGTCGGTGGGGGAGGCGATGAGCATCGGCCGCACCTTCGCCGAAAGCCTGCAGAAGGGGCTGCGGTCCCTGGAAACCGGGCTGAACGGCCTGGATGAGGTGGACCTGACCGATGGCACCGGCATCGTCGATCCGGCCAAGATGCGGGCCATCCTGTCCCGCCCGACGCCGGAGCGCATCCTCTATGTCGCCCAGGCCATGCGCCACGGCTGGACGGTCGAGCAGATCTATGAGGAGTGCAAGTACGATCCCTGGTTCATGCGCCAGATCCAGGCGATCGTGGAGACGGAGAACGGGATCAAGGGCTTCGGCCTGGACGGGCTGACCACCCAGCAGTTCAACGGCATCAAGGCCATGGGCTTCTCCGACGCCCGCATCGCCCAGCTGACCGGCCGGACGGAGGCGGAGGTGACGGAGCGGCGCCGGGCGCTGGGCATTACGCCCGTGTTCAAGCGCATCGACACCTGTGCCGCCGAATTCGACAGCCAGACCCCCTATATGTACTCCACCTACGAAGGCAACGGCCTGGAGCCGGCGGAATGCGAAAGCCGCCCGACCGACCGGGAGAAGGTGGTGATCCTGGGCGGCGGGCCGAACCGCATCGGCCAGGGCATCGAATTCGACTATTGCTGTGTCCACGCCGTCTATGCCCTGCAGGAAGCGGGGTATGAGACGATCATGGTCAACTGCAACCCGGAAACCGTCTCCACCGATTATGACACCGCCGACCGGCTCTATTTCGAGCCGCTGACCGGTGAGGATGTGGTGGAACTGGTCCGCACGGAGCAGCGCAACGGCAAGGTCAAAGGTGTGATCGTGCAGTTCGGCGGACAGACGCCCCTGAAACTGGCCCAGGCGCTGGAGGATGCGGGCATCCCCATCCTGGGCACCACGCCGGATGCCATCGACCTGGCGGAGGACCGGGAGCGGTTCCAGAAGCTGCTGCACACGCTGGGCCTGCGCCAGCCCGCCAACGGCCTTGCCCGGTCGCTGGAGGAGGCGGAGGAGGTGGCCGCCCGTGTCGGCTTCCCCGTGGTCATCCGCCCCAGCTATGTGCTGGGCGGTCGGGCGATGGAGATCGTCCACGACATGGCCGGACTCCAGCGCTACATCCACACGGCGGTCAAGGTGTCGGGTCGCAACCCCGTGCTGATCGACAGCTATCTGCAGGACGCGATCGAGGTGGATGTGGACGCCGTGGGCGATGCCGCCGGCCAGGTCTATGTCGCCGGAATCATGGAACATATCGAGGAGGCGGGCATCCATTCGGGCGACAGCGCCTGCGCCCTGCCGCCCTATACCTTGCCGCGCGATGTGGTGGACGAGCTGTCCGCCCAGGCAGTCAAGCTGGCCCTGGGGCTGAACGTCGTCGGCCTGATGAATGTGCAGTTCGCGGTGAAGCAGACGGATGGGTCCACCGGCCCGTCGGGCTATGACATCTACATCCTGGAAGTGAACCCGCGGGCCAGCCGCACGGTGCCCTTCGTCGCCAAGGCGACCGGGACCCCCATCGCCAAGATCGCCGCCCGGGTGATGGCCGGGGAAAAGCTTGCCGATTTCAAGCTGTCCGGCCCGTTCCCGCCCCATACGGCGGTGAAGGAGGCGGTGTTCCCCTTCAACCGCTTCCCCGGGGTGGACATCCTGCTGGGGCCGGAGATGAAGTCGACGGGCGAGGTGATGGGCCTGGACAGCGATTTCGCCAAGGCCTTCGCCAAGAGCCAGTTGGGCGCCAACACCCATCTGCCCAAGGACGGCACGGTCTTCATCTCCGTGCGGGAGCGGGACAAGCCGGCCATGGTGCCCTTGGCGGGCCGCCTGATCGAGCTGGGCTTCCGCATCATCGCCACCCGGGGTACCGCGCAGTTCCTGAAGGAGCAGGGGGTGGAGGTTGGCTTCGTCAACAAGGTGACGGAAGGCCAACCCCACATCGTGGACGCCATGATCAACGGGGATGTGGCCCTGGTCTTCAACACGACCGAAGGGGCCCAGGCGCTGACCGATAGCTTCAGCTTGCGCCGCACCGCACTCACCAATAACATTCCGTACTACACGACGGTGGCTGGGGCGCGGGCGGCTGTTGAAGCCATCGCCGCCCTCAGGACCGGCAGCCTTGAAGTGGCTCCGTTGCAGTCCTACCTGAGCGGCACTTACTGAAGGTTTCGTGGGGCTGCGGCGCGGGCAACCGCGCCGACGGTCCCTTTTTGGCGTTATGGGGCCGGGGTGACGCCCGGTCATGAGGCAGAAAGCAGGGGACGATGGAAAAGGTTCCAATGACGGCCCGGGGGTTCACCCGGCTGCAGGACGAGCTGAAGCACCTGAAAAGCGTCGAGCGCCCGGCGGTGATCAAGGCCATCGCCGAAGCCCGCGAGCATGGCGACCTGTCGGAGAATGCGGAATACACGGCCGCCCGCGAGCGCCAGTCCTTCATCGAAGGCCGGGTGATGGAGCTGGAGGACAAGATCTCCCGGGCGGAGGTGATCGACCCCGCCCGCCTGTCCGGCGACACCATCAAGTTCGGCGCCACCGTCACCCTGGCGGATGAGGACACGGACGAGGAAAGCACCTATCAGATCGTCGGCCAGGATGAGAGCGACATCAAGGGCGGCTTCATCTCCATCACCAGCCCGCTGGCCCGCGCCCTGATCGGCAAGCATGTGGGCGACACGGTGGAGGTCACCACCCCCGGCGGCTCCAAGAGCTACGAGATCATCGGCATCGCGTTCAAGTAAGTCGGCCTGCCGATCACCGCATCAAGGTTCCCGGGGCGCCCGCATCACCCATGCCGGCGCCCCGGTGCATTTCGGGGGGCGGGGAAACCCGGCCCGGCCCGGCCCGGCCCGGCCCGGTGGTGGTGGTGGAGCCGCGGGCGTTGCCCTTGTCCGACCGACGATCTGTTGCCCCTTCATCCCGGCGATATACATCTTATCACTGTGCGGGGAGAATCCCTGGTTCCGCATACTTGTATTCATGACTCCCGTTGGTTACCATTTAGTGATCGGCGGTGCGGGGGGCGGTGATGCATCGGGGGATTTTGCTGGCGGTCGGTGCGGTCGGTGGCTGTCTCCTGGGGTCGGGGTCGGCTGCGGGGTCGCCGGCGGCCCAGCCCAGCTTTTCCTGTGACGGCGCCCTTAAACCGGTTGAACAGATCATCTGCACGACCCCTTTGCTCGCCGAGCAAGACCGACTTCTTGCCGATCTATTCCGACAGTGGCGGGATGGGGCCACCACTCCCGATAAGCGGGAGGAGCGGGTCAGGGGGCAGCGGGGCTGGGTGAAGCAGCGGGATCAGGCGTGTCAGGACAGCCGGCAGACCGACCTGAAGACAAAGGCGGCGTGCATTTCCGACCAGTATGCCGACCGGATCGGCACCCTGATCCAGGAATTGGGCACAACCGATGTGGATGCCCTGACCGACGCCATCGATCTGTGGCAGACCGATGCTGCCCAGGCGGAGGCGACGCTGCGTTCACAGACGACGCCGACGGCGAAACTGGACCTGCTGCTGGCCCTGCATGCGTTCAAAACATCGTCTCCCCAACGCGATGAGGAGATCAGGCGGTTGCAGGGAGAGGTGGACAGACTGTCCAACCTGGCATCAGACGACTACGTCCGGAGCAGCTTCGGTGCTCCCGTCCCCTTTGACGGGACCGATCAGTCCCTGATCCGCACCATCATGGCGGCGTCCCAGACCTCCGTCGCCCAGACGGGGCCAGCCTTCTATGCCATCCCCTGCCGCATCCTGGTGACGCGTCCCGGTTTGTTGGATGCCATCGCGCCCGCGTTCGGCAGCAACCGGGACAATTTCCAACCCCGCTCCGGCTGTTCGTGGGGGCGGGGGTGGATCGAGGGCTTTCCTGATAGTGCGGTTGACACCTATACAGCGTTCATCGATGCCGCCACCGGCAATGCGCTGTTGGGGGAGGACAGCGGGACGATCCGCTTCATGTTTCAGGCGCGCCTTGCCCAGCAGGTGGAGGTGCTGAAGATCGCCCCTTCGGGGTTCCTGAGCGACCCGGCTACCGAACCCAAGGGCAGGCCCTTCGATGTGCCGTATCAGACCTGGGCCTATCTGACGATCGGCAATCATGAGTTGTTTCGCCGGATCGAGCCTGCCTATCGCACTGCCTATAGCGCCATGATTGCGTTCCTGGATGGTCAGGACAATGACCTGACCGCAGAGCAGCGGCGAGAGGCGGTGCGGCGGGGGCTGCTTGCCCTGTCCCTGGGCGGGGCCTGCGGGGATGAACCGCCGCAGACAAGCCTGCGGACGCTTCTGCTGGACGGGCAGGATCTGGCCGCCATCCAGGCCTTCATCGATACCGGCGCCTGGCAGGAAAGTCTGCGCACTGCACCATTCCGGACCTGCGCCCGGCAGGGGGATGAAATGGACCCGTTGATCCATCTGGCCGTGACCCGGCCGGAGACGCTGGACATCCTGTCCAAACTGGCAGCCACGGTGCCCGAGGCGGAGCGGGAGGCACTGGACCTGGAGATGGACCCGTCCGCCCCCAACCATTTCGACAAGCGGCCGCTGATGGCGGCGGCACATCGGAACAATCTTGCAGCGGTGGATTGGCTGCTGGCCCGCGGCGTGGATGTGAACCATGCCACGCTTCCGGAAACCTATCTGTCGTTACCGAAGCATGAGGCCCGCACCGCCCTGATGTATGCTGCGGCCAACGCCTCCCTCCCGGTGATCGAACGGCTGCTTCAGGCCGGGGCGGATAAGGAGATGGAGGATTCTGAGGGGCTGCGCGCCGTTGACTACCTGGTCGGCAACGGCCCGGTCCCCGCCAACCCGGCCCTGTCCGCGCAAGACAGGGCACGGGCGGAGAAGCTTTTGGAGTGAGGCCTTGTGGAGAGGGCGGCGTGTCGGGCCGCGGGCGTTGCCCTTGCCCGACCTACGGGATTATGCACTCCCATGTGCGGACGTAGGTCGGGCAAGCGCAGCGCGGCCCGACATCACCCGCACCGGACCCCACCCCCGACATCACCCGGCACCGTCCCGTTCCACCTGACCGGGGCCCCCGCCTCAGTACCGCCCCTCGATGGCGTCCACGAAGCGTTGGAACAGGTAGTGGCTGTCCTGGGGGCCGGGGCTGGCTTCGGGGTGGTATTGCACGCTGAAGACCGGCTTGCCCTTGACCCGCAGCCCCTCATTCGTGCCGTCGAACAGGGAGACGTGGGTCACCTCCACATCCGCCGGCAGGCTTTCGGGCACCACGACGAAGCCGTGGTTCTGGCTGGTGATCTCCACCTTGCCGGTGGACAGGTCCTTGACCGGGTGGTTGGCACCCCGGTGGCCCTGGTGCATCTTCTCCGTCCGCGCACCCAGCGCCAGGGCCAGCATCTGATGGCCCAGGCAGATGCCGAAGGTGGGCACGCCCGCCTCCAGCACGCCGCGGATCATCGGCACGGCATAGGTGCCGGTGGCGGCCGGATCGCCCGGGCCGTTGGACAGGAAGACTCCATCCGGCTTCTGGGCCAGCACCTCATCGGCCGTGGCGGTGGCGGGCAGGACCGTCACCTTCACGCCCGCGGCGGCCAGGCAGCGCAGGATGTTGCGCTTGGCCCCGAAATCCACCGCCACCACATGGCGGGTCGGCGCCTCCTGGGTGCCATAGCCGCCGGCGATGGTCCAGGTCGTCTCCGTCCAGCCGTAGGACTGGCGGGTGGTGACCTCCTTCGCCAGGTCCATGCCCTCCAGCCCCGGCCAGGTCCTGGCCATGGCGACCAGGGCGGGGATGTCGAACACCCCATCGGGTGCATGGGCGACCACACCGGTCGGAGCACCCGCATCGCGGATGCGCCGGGTCAGGCGGCGGGTGTCCAATCCCGACAGGCCGACCATGTCATGGCTTTTCAGCCAGTCGTCCAGGTGCCGGGTGGCGCGCCAATTGGCGGGATCGGTGATGTCGGCCTTCAGGATCAGGCCGCGGGCGACCGGGGTCACCGTCTCGATATCCTCCCCATTGGTGCCGACATTGCCCACGTGGGGGAAGGTGAAGGTGATGATCTGCCCGGCATAGCTGGGGTCGGTCAGGATCTCCTGGTACCCGGTCATGGAGGTGTTGAAGCACACCTCCCCCACCCGGGCGCCGGCGGCCCCGATTCCCCGGCCCCAGAAAACGGTGCCGTCGGCCAGGACCAGCACACCGGTCGCGCCCTCGGGCTGCGGGCTCATCGTCGTCTCGCTCATGGGGCACCTTAGAATCTGGGGCGGGAACGGGGCGTAAGGGGTGGCCCGGGCCGCACCCGGGGGCCCCCGCGGACAGCGGCGGTCAGACCAGCCGTCGGGGTCCCGGATCGTGGATCGGGGTGATTAACCGGTCCAGATAGACAAGCCGTGCCAACCGGTCAAGCAGGCGGCGGGCATGGCAGTCCCCAGCCAGCGGCACATGACAGGCCGTGGTGCGTTACGCCATTCACCCGGGCCCGCCGCGGGGGCTTCCGCCCGCGGGAATTTCTGCGTAGAGTTCGCGCGCTATACCTCCGCGCGCACAGAGGAAGAGGACACCACCCATGCTCCGCACCAGCCTGAACGAGGCCTTGAAAGAGGCGATGCGCGCGAAGGAACCGCGGGCCGTCTCCACACTGCGCCTGATACTCGCTGCGCTGAAGGATCGGGACATCGCCTCCCGCAGCCGCGGCGTGACGGACGGGATCGACGACGCCGAAATCCTTTCCATGCTTCAGACCATGGTGAAGCAGCGCAAGGAAAGCATCGTCGTCTATGAACAGGGTGGGCGCCTGGAACTTGCCCAGCAGGAGGCGGAGGAGATCGTCGTGATCGAGCGCTTCATGCCGAAGCAGCTCGACGAGGCGGAGGCCAAGGCCGCCATTGCCGCCCTGGTGGCTGAAATCGGCGCCACCGGCATCAAGGACATGGGCCGGGTGATGGCCGAACTGCGCAGCCGCTACGCCGGCCAGATGGATTTCGCCAAGGCCTCCGGCTTCGTCCGGGAGAAGCTGGCCTGCTGAGGCCGGGTCGGGGCCGCACCCCGGGGGCGGCATGCCGCCCTGTGGATAACCGGGTAACCTGGGGATAAGCGCCTGCCGCCGCGGTGCCGGGGGCGGGCGGCGATGGCACCGGCCCGGGCGGCTGCGCTATGGTCGCCGACCGGGAGCGTGACCTGGCCTGGAACGGCGCCCGGCCCCCCGGCCCTGCCGGCCCCCGCCACCCGGACACTGGACACCATGGCCCTGCCGCCGCAGTTCCTGGAAGAACTCCGCTCCCGCCTCGGCCTGTCCGACGTGGTGGGCAAGCGCATCCGCCTGCAGCGGGCGGGGCGGGAGTTCAAGTCCCCCTGCCCCTTCCACAAGGAAAAGACGCCCAGTTTTTATGTCAATGATTCCAAGGGCTTCTTTCATTGTTTCGGGTGCGGGGCCCATGGGGATGTCATCGGCTTTGTCATGCGCCATGACAACCTGTCCTTCATGGAGGCGGTGGAGCTGCTGGCGGGGGAGGCGGGGCTGCAGGTGCCCAAGGCCAGCCCCCAGGAACGGCAGAAATTCGAGCAGCAGAAGACCCTGTTCGACCTGATCGAACGGGCCTGTCGCCATTACGAAGGGGCGCTGCGCGGGCCCCAGGGCCGGGGGGCCTATGAATATCTGCGCAGCCGCGGGCTGGACGATGACTCCATGGCCCGGTTCCGCCTGGGCTATGCGCCCCAGGACGGGGGGCCGCTGCGGTCGGAGCTGCTGGGGGCGGGGTTCGGTGAGGCGCAGCTGATCGAGGCGGGGCTGTTCAAGCAGCCCGACGATGGGCGCACCCCCTATGCCTTCTTCCGCCACCGGGTCCTGTTCCCGGTATCGGACCGGCGGGGCCGCGTGGTCGCCTTCGGCGGGCGCATCCTGGACGGGTCCGGCCCCAAATACATCAACTCCGCCGACAACCCCCTGTTCCACAAGGGCCACCTGCTCTACGGCATGAGCCGTGCCCGCCAGGCGGCGGCGGACGGGCAGACGCTGATCGTCACCGAAGGCTATATGGATGTGATCTCCTGCGTGCAGGCGGGGTTCGGCGGGGCGGTGGCACCGCTGGGCACGGCCCTGACGGAGACCCAGATCCAGGAGCTGTGGAAACTGGCGCCGGAGGGGCGGCGGGTGCCGGTCCTGTGCTTCGACGGGGACAATGCCGGCCGCCGGGCCGCCCAGCGGGCAGTGGAACGCATCCTGCCCCTGCTGCTGCCCGACCATTCGGCCCGCGTCGCCTTCCTGCCGGAGAAGGAGGATCCGGACAGCCTGATCCGCAGCGGCGGTCCGGGCGCCTTCCAGATTGTGCTGGACCGTGCCCGCAGCCTGGCCGATGTGCTGTTCGACATGGAGGCGGAGGGGCGCGACCTGTCCCAGGCCGACGCGCGGGCGGGGCTGGAGGCAGCGTTGAAGGAGCGCTGCGCCCAGATCCAGCATCCCGGGGTCCGCCGCGCCTATGACCAGGACATGCGCGACCGGCTGTACCAGCTCCGCCGCCGTGGCAACGCCGCGGGGACCGGACGGGCCGGGGCGCCGGGCGGGCAAGGGGG
>JBJOKR010000054.1:0-23097 GCA_046045995.1 Pseudomonadota bacterium
CGGCGCTCCAAACAAGGGCACCGGCGAGGGAATCACAACCGAGTCAATGCCTTCAACCCCTTCCCATATCCCCTTGATCCGACTCAGCACCTTCCCGGACGGACACTTACACCCTCCCTATCCACACTTGAGCCGGGACCCGCAAAGGCCCCGGCTCTTTTCTTTTGCCGACCCATGGGGCGGGCGGTTAGCTTTGGCGCCCACCCTTCCATGCCCGGGGGAATTTCCGTGAAGGAACTGCGCTGCATCGTCTTCACCGACCGCGAGGTGGTCGCCGCGATCACGGACCGTCGGCGTCGGATCAATGAGCCGCTGCCCCCGGGCGGATTCCAGTCGGTTGCCCTGTCGGGGGAGAATGGGGATGTGTCCCTCTCCCTCGCTTCCGCGGAAGGAACAGTCACAGCGATCGGGGAACAGGAACTCCAGGCCGCCCTGGTTGCCTACTGCATGGCCAAAAACATCCCCCTGCCTGTGGATGCCGAAAAGATCGTTCACCTGATCAAGGGTCGCTGTACCCTGATGGTGACGATGAACTTCCACAAGGGTGCGCGCCTGATCGCTGCCCGCATGGGCGTAGAAGGGGGGGACGACGAATAATACCAGCCGCCTTTAATCGTGACCGATCAAGGGCGGCTTCGTTTCCCTTAAACGCCGGGCGGCCGCTCCGCGGCCTTGGCCGTCGCCGCTCGCGCGGCCCGGCGGGCGCGCGTGGCCGCTAGTCGCAGCCTTCACTCCCTGCCCTCAATCCCGGTTTGTCCGGTGGAAGCCGCGGCCCTTCATCGCCCGCCACAGGGTCGCCAGCGCGACGACCGGGATGACGATGATGGCCCCGGTCAGGACATAGGGAACCGCCCAGCCGCCCACATCGCTGGCCAGCCGCCATACCGACTTCACCGCCGCCCAGGCATCGGTCAGCACCGTCTTCGGATCGACGTTGAACCAGGACAGCAGCAGGCCGACGACAAGGCAGGCGAACAGGATGCGCAGGATGAAGGACATGGGTCCGGCCCCCTTGGGCTCCGCACCGGTGACCGGGGCACCGGGCCGGGTCCTGGATGCTTGGAAATACTGGCGCGCCCTACTGGATTCGAACCAGTGACCTACCGCTTAGAAGGCGGTTGCTCTATCCGTCTGAGCTAAGGGCGCGGGGACTTGCCGGGGACTGTTCCCTCCGCGGAGCCGAATCAGAAGCGGCCGATGCGGGGGCGGTCGGTCCGGAAATTGTCGGCATAGCTTTTCGGCACGACCCGGCGGGCCTGGGTCTCCGCCACATCGAAGGCCCAGCCCTTCTTCTCGGCGAAGGCCACTGCCTCCTCCTTGCTTGGGAAACCCAGGCGGACCTGGTTCAGGGTATCTCCCGAAGAGATCCAGCCCATCAGGGGTTCGGGCCGGCGCGGCGTCTCGATCTCGTACTCCAGAACCCAGTTCTGGGTCTTGGCGCGGCCGGACTGCATCGCGGTCTTGCTCGGCTGATAGATCCTCACCTTCATGACCAACCCGTCTTTCCGCAACTGAGAACCCGAGGAATTGGTCGGAGCGCCCGGATTCGAACCGGGGGCCCTCTGCTCCCAAAGCAGATGCGCTACCTGGCTGCGCTACGCTCCGACCGGAACCGAGGAGATACACCAGGATGCTTGCGGGCGGCAAGCCTGCCGGTTGCGGACATCCGTTTTGGCTGTCACACCTACGGTGCTGCGCGGCGCAGGCCCAACCAATTGCGGGGCGCCATAACCAGCAGATTGCCGCCTACAGCGAGGCTCAAGCCCAGCACCGCCAGCGGTGTCCAGGTGAACCCCTCGAACAGGGTGGAGATGATCAGGGCGATGATCGGCACCATCACCGCCACATAGCCGGCCCGGTCCGGCCCGATCCGGCCCAGCAGGGTGAAATAGGACAGGAACGCCGCAACGGAGCCGAAGACCGCCAGATACAGCAGCGACAGGATATAGGGGGCGCGCGCATCGAAAGTGAATTCCGCCCCCCGGGCAAAGGCCGTCAGTGCGGTCAGCGCCGCCCCCAGCAGCATGCCCCAGGCGGTAGCCGGGATCAGAGGCACATTGGCCTTGCGCGCCTTCGCCACCGCCATGTTCCCGGCGGAAGCGAACCAGTTGCCCAGCATGATGATGCCCAGCCCCAGGGCCGCCGCCCCGCCCAGCCCTTCCACCGTGATACTGGGCAGGAACAGCAGCAGCACGCCCAGCACCCCGATACTCCCCCCCGCCAACACCCGCGGCTTGACCGGATGACCCAGGAAGATCCGCGCGTTCAGCACGTTCATAACGCTGAGGGCGGAGCCCGCGACCGCAACCAGCCCGGACGGGATCAAACCCGTTGCGGCGTAGGAGCAAAGGTAGGACAGGCAGAAGCTGAAGATGCCGGTCAGCACGACACCGACCCATGCCTCCCGCCCCGGGACCAGGCGCTGGCCTGTGATGGCCAGCCATCCCAGCAGCAGGGCCCCGGCGATGGTGAAGCGATAGGCGATGGAAACGGCGGGATCGACGACGCCCAGCTGGAAGGTGATGCCGTACCAGGTCGATCCCCAGATCAGGATGGCGGTGGCATACAGAAGGGCATTGCTGGACATGGGACGCGGGCTCAAGCGATATCGGCGGGCCGAACCCTAGTCCCGCGCCGACCGGCGGCGCCATGCAATTGTTGTTGCGGTGACAAGTTCCAGGTACCGGGCTCCATGCAACAACGGGGGAAGACCGCCATGTCCACGCGCACCATCGGCCTGAGCGATACACTGCACCGCTATCTCCTATCCGTCTCCGTCCGGGAGCATCCTGTGCAGGCTTCCCTGCGGGAGGTGACGGCCGCCCTGGGCGGGCCAGCCCGCATGCAGATATCCCCCGAACAGGGACAGTTCATGGGGCTTCTGGTCAGGATGCTGGGTGCCCGCCGGATCGTGGAGGTGGGAACCTTCACCGGTTATTCCGCGCTGTCCATGACGCTCGCCCTGCCCGCGGACGGTCAGATCACCTGCTGCGACGTCAGTGAGGAATGGACCGCCATCGCCCGTGACCATTGGGCCCGGGCAGGGGTGTCGGACCGGATCGACCTGCGCATCGCCCCGGCGCTCCAGACCCTGGACGACCTTCTGGAGGCTGGGGCGGCCGGAACCATCGACATGGCCTTCATCGACGCGGACAAGACGAATTACGACGGCTATTTCGAGCACTGCCTGCGCCTGGTCCGTCCGGGCGGGTTGATCGCCATCGACAATACCCTGTGGGGCGGCAGCGTCGCCGATCCCGCCGATGACCGGCCGGATACGGTGGCGCTGAAGGCCCTGAACGCCAAATTGGCGGCGGATGAGCGCATCACGGTCAGCCTGCTGCCCATCGGGGACGGTCTGACCCTGGCGCTGAAGCGACATCCTTGATGACTGGCAAAGACGACGGGCCCCCGCCCCCGCGTCAGAGATCGGTCTCCAGGATATGGGGCGCGCCTTCCAGGGTCTGGAGCGCGTGGATGTAGCTGGCGACCTTTTGCGCCGTGTCTGTGTTCAGATCCAGCAGTCGCCGAAGCTCCGCTCCCAGCTTCGCTGCCGCCTCGATCCGGGCTTGCTCCTCCGCGGACGGGGAGCGCAGGACCGGTCGCCCCGCCAGGTCCACCGGCGGCAAGGTCGCCGCGGACGGTGTCGGCAGCTCCGTAGCGACCAAGATGGCATGGCTGTGGCCGGTGGCCGGCAGTTCCACCGGCGCTGCGGTGGTGACAACCACGGCGGGGGACAGACCGCCATGTCCTGCCGCCGATGGGACGGTGCCTGGCCCATGGGCCGGGGTAGCATGCGCCGATCCGCCCGGGGAACCGGACCCGTGCCCATGGCTGCCTGTGGACGGGGTCCCCGAAACGGCGGACAGGGCCGGTCCGGCAAGGCGCTGTGACGCGGTGGGCTGCGAGGGGGTGGTTGATGCGGGCAGCGGACCCGTGGCCCCCGATGCCGCCAGGGAGGCGCGGATCCGGGCCTTGTCGTCGGCCGACAGGCCCGGCATGTCCTCCACCTCCACCATCAGCAGGTCGAGCAGGGCCCGGCGGCGCTTGCGGCGGCCGGTTCCGGTTTCATGTCGGGAGGGTCGGTCACCGACGCTGGACACCGCGGTCACACCGTCCCCACGCTCCGGCACCTGGGCCGGGGGCGGCGGTATGACCAGATCGGGGCGCAGCAACGGCATGATAGACCTCCCCACATTGGGGATGGTGACCCGGAATCTTTAGATCGCCAAGGGAAAAATACGGCATTTCTACCGGGAGGCCGTGCCGAAATGCGGATGCACCACCAGATCACCCGCACGGATGCCCAGTTTCGCGGATAGTCCGCCCTGGATCTCCAATACCGCCGTCCCCTCCCCGTGGGAGGCAACCGGCGTCAGGTCATGAGGCTTGGCCGTTTCGATGTTCAGGATGCGGCCGTTGGCGCCGATGAAGATCATGTCCAGCGGGATCAGGGTGTTCTTCATCCAGAAGGCCAGAGGCTGCGGCGCATCATAGGGGAAAAGCATCCCCGCCTCCGGCGCCAAGCTTTCCCGGAACATCAATCCGCGCTGCTGTTCCGCCAGGCTGCGGGCGATTTCCACGGTGAAGACATGCTCCGCCCCGCCGGCGGTGCGGATCGTCACGCGCCCCTGCTCCATCGCCGCCAGGGCGGGTGCTGCCAACAGGAACAGGACAAGCGGGATCAGGGATAGAAGGCGGCGCATGGATCCTCCCCGGCGGGCGGCCGATCCCCTACCCTAGCGCCATCGCGGTTCAGGATGCCAGTACCTCTGCCGCGATGCGGCGGATCTCCTCCCGCACCGGGCCGTCACGGGGGGGGTCGGCGATGGTGGTGAACCAGTGTTCGGGCGGGTTGCGGCCTTCCCGCCGGTTCCAGGTCAGGCCGCGCAGCACCATCTCCGCCGCCGGGGTTGGCGGCACCGTCGGGTCATGGCCGCACAGGGTGGCCCAGATTCCGGCCCAGCAGCGGCCGACGGACCACGGATTATACCCCCCGCCGCCCAGCACCAAGGTGCGCGGCGCCACCTCCGCCAGATCCGCCACCGCCCGCCACAGGGCCCGGTTGGAAAGCTCCAACCGGCTCAACGGATCATCGGCCAGGGCATCGGCCCCGGCCTGGACCACCATCGCCTCCGCCCCGAATCCGGTCACCAGCGGCAGCACCGCCCGCTCCATCAGGAAATCCAGCTCACTGTCGTTGAAACCGGCGGGAACCGGCAGGTTGCGGGCGGCCCCGCCCGCCCTGTCCCCCACCTTACCGGTGAAGGGCCAGCGCGCCCCTTCGTGGATGGAGATGGTGAGCACCCGGTCATCGTCGTGGAAGGCGTCCTGCACCCCGTCCCCGTGATGGGCATCCAGATCCACGTAGCAGATGCGGGACAGGCCCCGGTCCAGCAGGCGCAGGATGGCCAGGACCGGGTCATTGAAATAGCAGAAACCGCTGGCCCGGTCCGGCCGCCCGTGATGGGTGCCGCCCGCCGGGCTGTAGACGACCCCGCCCTCCGCCAGCAGATCCGCCGCCAGGAGGGAGGCACCGGCCGCCGTCGCCGGGCGGCGGAACATCTCCCCGAATACCGGATTCTCCAACTTGCCCAGGTTGAACCGGGCGGCTGTTTCCGGATCCACCCGCTGCTCCGCCTCCGCCCGGATCAGGGCGGCGATGTAATCCGGATGGTGGAACCGGGCCAACTGGTCGGGCGTGGCCATCGGGCTGTCGACGTAATCCCCCGGGGCCAGCCAGCCCATGGCCCGGGCCAGGTCCGTCGCGGTGGAAACCCGTGGGATCGACAGGGGATGCTTCGGGCCATAGACCGACCGGCGATAGATCTCGCCTCCCAGGAAGACCGGGTGCAGGCGGGGATCGGGCAGCCCTGCGGGCCGGTCGGCGGGGGCAAGGGTTGGGGCGTCGGCGGAAGCGATAGCGGATGCGTCGGACATGGTCGGTGACCTGGGGCGCGATCCCCGCCCGGTCAATGGCCTTGGGCTGAAGTCTTGCGTGCCCGTCGCGGCTTTGTCATAGACTGACGCCCCGTCACTGGGGGGAGCCGGCTGTCGGCTGAGAGGTTCCGTCGCGCCGCCCGGCGTAGCGGGACGACCCCTGGAACCTGATCCGGTTCGGACCGGCGTAGGGACAGTGCGCATGACCCCACCCCCGGCGGGCCTTCCGGTCCCCGTTTCCAACTTGGCTGCCCCCACGCTCCGCCTCCGCGGGGCCGGCCTGCGCTTCGGCGGCCGGGTGCTGTTCGACGGGCTGGACCTGGACCTGCCGGGCGGCACCTGGACCTGCCTGCTGGGGCCCAGCGGTGTGGGCAAAAGCACCCTGCTGCGTATGATCGCCGGCCTGGCCGATGTCTCCCCCGGGACGGAGATCGCGGCGGCGGACGGGGCCCCGCTGCCGGGCCGCATCGCCTGGATGGGGCAGCAGGATCTGCTGATGCCCTGGCTGACGGTGCTGGAGAATGTGACCCTGGGCGCGCGCCTGCGCCGGGAACGGCCCGATGCCGCCCGGGCCCGGGATCTGCTGGCCCGGGTGGGCCTTGCCGACCGCGCGGGGGAGCGACCGGATCGCCTGTCCGGCGGTATGCGCCAGCGGGTCGCCCTGGCGCGGACGCTGATGGAAGACCGGCCCCTTGTCCTGATGGACGAACCCTTCTCCGCCCTGGATGCGCTGACCCGACTGCGGCTTCAGGATCTGGCCGGGACCCTGCTGGCCGGGCGCACGGTGCTGCTGGTCACCCATGACCCGATGGAGGCGCTGCGCCTGGGCGACCGGGTGCTGGTGATGACCGGGGCGCCCGCCCGCCTGTCCGCCCCCCTGGTCCCGGTGGGATCGCCGCCCCGGCGCCCCGATGATCCCAGCCTGCTGGCAAGCCAGGGCGAGTTGCTGGCAGCCTTGGCCGGGGGTGGGGCATGAGGATGGTGCTGCGCCTGCTGGTCACCGTCTGCGGCCTGCTGCTGCTGTGGCAGGGGATCGTCTGGGCCACGGGCGTGCCCCATTTCATCCTGCCCGACCCCGTCCGCGTGGCGCAGCGCATCGTAAAGGATTGGGCGCTGCTGCTGCACCATGCCCGGTTCACGGTACTGGAGATCGTGCTTGGCCTGATCCTGGGCATCCTGATGGGGGGACTGGCCGCCCTTGCGTTGACGGCATCGGCGGCGGCACGACGCTGGCTGCTGCCGCTGCTGGTGATCAGCCAGGCCGTGCCGGTCTTCGCCCTGGCGCCGATCCTGGTGCTGTGGCTGGGGTACGGGATCGCCAGCAAGGTGGCGATGGCGACCCTGATCATCTTCTTCCCAGTCACCGCCGCCTTCCATGACGGCTTGCGCCGGACCGATCCCGGCTGGCTTGACCTTGCCCGCACCATGGGGGCCGGGCCCTGGACCCTGCTGCGCCATATCCGCCTGCCCGCGGCCCTTCCCGCCTTTGCCAGCGGGGTGCGGGTGGCGACCGCCGTCGCCCCCATCGGGGCGGTGGTGGGCGAATGGGTGGGGGCGTCGGCCGGTCTGGGCTACCTGATGCTGCATTCGGCCGGGCGGGTGCAGATCGACCTGATGTTCGCGGCCCTGGTGGTGCTGGCGGGCATCGCCGTCAGCCTCTGGGCCCTTGTCGATACCCTGCTGCGCCGGGCCCTGCCCTGGTGCCCGGACAGCCTTGCCCGATCCGATTCCGATCCGAAGGATGGACCCCTGCCATGATGCGTTTCCTCGGTGCGGCCCTGACGGTCGCCCTGCTGCTGCTGCCCAGCCTTCCCGCCGCGGCGGCCGAAAAGCTGACCGTCCTTCTGGACTGGTTCGTCAATCCCGATCACGGCCCCCTGTATGTGGCGCTGGAGAAGGGCTACTTCCGGGAGGCGGGGCTGGAGGTGGAACTGATCGCGCCCGCCGATCCCAACGATCCGCCCCGGCTGGTCGCCGCCGGAAAGGGGGACATCGCCATTTCCTACCAGCCGCAGCTGCATCTCCAGGCGGAAGCCGGCCTGCCGCTGGCCCGGTTCGGCACGCTGGTGGCCACACCGCTGACCACCTTGATCGTGCGCGGTGACGGGCCGGTGCAGACCATCGCCGACTTGAAGGGCCGGAAGGTCGGATTCTCCGTCGGCGGGTTCGAGGATGCGATCCTTGGCACCATGCTGGCGACCCATGGCCTGTCGCTGACCGATGTGATCCTGGTCAATGTGAACTTCGCCCTGTCCCCCGCCCTGATGTCCGGGCAGGTGGATGCGACCATCGGCGGCTACCGGAATTTCGAGCTGAACCAGATGGCGATCGAGAAGATCCCCGCCCGCGCCTGGTACCCGGAGGAGGAGGGCGTGCCCGCCTATGACGAGTTGATCTTCGTCGCCGCGAAGGACCGCCTGTCCGATCCTCGCCTGGTCCGCTTCCTGGACGCGGTGGAGCGCGGGACCCTGTTCCTGGTGAACCATCCCGATGCCGCCTGGGAACTGTTCATCAAGGGCCGGCCGGACCTGGATACGGAGCTGAACCGCCGGGCCTGGACCGATACCGTTCCCCGCTTCGCCCATTCCCCGGCTGCCCTGGATGCCCGCCGCTATGAACGATTCGCTACCTTCCTGAAGTACAAGGGGCTGATCACCATGGTACCGCCGCTTGAAAGCTACGCCGTCCAACTGCGCTGAAACAGGGGAGGCTGGGCCCGGGCAGACGGTGTGGCCGGGAGTTGTTTTCCCTACAAACTGTCCGGACTTGACAACCGGCCGGGCGGGCAGGATGGATTAACAGCCCTAATTCTTTTGGGGTGAAATCCAACCAAGACCCCGGCGTGCCGGATCGACCTGGACGGTCGGCGGCCTTGTGCATGGCGGTCTCCGCGGAAGGGAGAGCGGTCCTTGCGTGCATTTCCGGCTGCGGCACTGGCCGCAGGCCTTTCGATCCTGGCCGCCGGCCTTATAACCCTGGCGGCGGGTCCCGCCCTGGCAAGCGGCGGTGCCCCCCATATCCCGGGCGCGGAGTTGAGCCTGATCTGGGTTGTACCCTTCGCGGGCATCCTTCTGTCCATCGCCCTGATGCCGTTGCTGATCAACAGCTTCTGGCACCATCATTTCGGCAAGGTGGCGGTGTTCTGGGCTGTCGCCTTCGCCGTCCCCTTCGCCGTGGTGGAGGGGGTGGAGATGGCGAGCTTCGCCGTGCTGGAAACCCTGCTGCTGGATTTCGTGCCGTTCATCATCCTGATCTTCACCCTGTTCGTGGTGGCGGGCGGCATCTTCATCTCTGGCAACCTGATCGGTACGCCGAAGACCAATGCCGGCATCCTGGCATTCGGCACCCTGACGGCCAGCATGGTGGGAACCACCGGCGCCAGCATGCTGCTGATCCGGCCGCTGCTGCGCGCCAACATCAGCCGCAAGCACAAGGTCCATGTCTTCGTCTTCTTCATCTTCCTGGTTTCCAATGTCGGCGGGGCGTTGACGCCGCTGGGCGATCCGCCGCTGTTCATGGGCTACCTGAAGGGTGTGGATTTCGGCTGGACCGTGCAGCACATGTTCCTGCCGATGGCGATCACCTCCGGCATCCTGCTGGCCGTCTTCGTCATCATGGACAGTCTCGCCTGGAAGAAGGAGGAGATGTCCAAGCACAAGCCGTCGCGCATTCCCCGCAATATCCGGGTGCAGGGTCTGTTCAACGTCATCCTGCTGGCGGGCGTGATCGTCACCGTCGTCGCCACGGGCAAGTGGGACGCAGGCACGGTCCATGTCTGGCACCTGGAATTCAAGGTTTCCGGCCTTGTCCGTGATCTGACCCTGGTGGCGATCGCGGCCCTGTCCCTGCGCTACACAAGGCCGGAGATCCGGGTGGAGAATGCCTTCGCCTGGGAACCGATCCAGGAGGTGGCGATCCTGTTCTTCGCCATCTTCCTGACCATGATCCCGGCCCTGGCCATCCTGCGCGCGGGCACCGACGGGGCGCTGGCCGGGCTTGCCGCCTTCACCACCGGTCCGGACGGGCAGCCGGTGCCGGCGGCTTACTTCTGGCTGACCGGCCTGCTGTCCAGCTTCCTGGACAATGCGCCGACATACCTTGTCTTCTTCAACCTGGCGGGTGGTGATGCCCAGACCCTGATGGGGCCGCTGGAGACGGTGCTGGTCGCCATTTCCGCCGGGGCGGTATTCATGGGGGCCAACACCTATATCGGCAACGCCCCCAACTTCATGGTGAAGTCCATCTGTGAGGAGCAGAAGGTCCAGATGCCGAGCTTCTTCGGCTACATGGCTTGGTCGGTGTTGATCCTGGTGCCGATCTTCATCCTGCTGACCTTCATCTTTTTTGTCTGAAGGCCGCAGCGGTCAGCGGACCATGCAGGGGCGCCCTCCACCCGGGGGCGCCCCTTTGGATTCAGGCCGAAGCGATCTGCCCATCGTTCCGCTGGACGAGCGGGCGGGCGCGCCGCTAGGGTCACTGGCCGTAAGGATGCCGGGGATTCCAGCCATGGACCTGACCGGGGAATACCCCATCGCCGAAGGGCGGGACGTTGTCTGGGCCGCCCTCAACGATCCAGACGTGCTGCGCACCTGCATCCCGGGGTGTGAGACGGTGGAGAAACTGTCCGACACCGCCTTCACCGCCCAGGTGCGGGTGAAGGTGGGGCCGGTCAGCGCCCGCTTCACCGGGCGCGTGGACCTGACGGACCTGGACCCGCCGGGCGGCTGCACCATCACGGGGGAGGGCCAGGGCGGTGCCGCCGGATTCGGCCGTGGCGCGGCCAGGGTGACGCTGGTTGAGACGGCGCCCGGCCAGACCCTGCTGACCTATACCGCCGACGCCCAGGTCGGGGGCAAGCTGGCCCAGTTGGGCTCCCGCCTGGTGGATGCGACGGCGCGCAAGATGGCGGATGATTTCTTCGCCGCCTTCCAGCAGCGGATCGGGGCGGGGGCGGCACCGCCGGACCTGGATACGGCTGTGGTAGCGGAGCCAGAGGCGGTGCCTACTCCCCCCGAATCCATACCCGACACCATCATGCCCGCCCCGTCGTCCCTACCCTCCCCCGTTCCGGCGGTGCCGGGGGCGGTGATGCCGGAGACGGCGGCGGCGGTGGAGCCCGCGACGCCCGCGACCGGCCAGGCTGGAAAGGCGGAAGGAGTCGGCCCGATGGTCTGGATCCCCCTGCTGGTCCTTGTCCTGGCCCTGGCCCTCTGGGCCGTCCTGTGATCCGATCCGGAGGTTGCGCATCATGACGGCCCTCCTGCCCCTTGCCCTGACCATCAATGGCCGCCCGGTGGAAGCGGTGGTGGAGCCTATGACCCTGCTGGTGGAATTCCTGCGGGATCATCTGGGCCTGACCGGCACCCATGTGGGCTGCGATACCAGCCAGTGCGGCGCCTGTGTCGTGCATGTAGACGGGGCGGCGGTGAAAAGCTGCTCCCTTCTGGCGGTGCAGGCGGCGGGGGCGGATGTTCTGACCATCGAAGGTCTGGCCGCCCCGGACGGCACCCTGCACCCGATGCAGGCGGCCTTCCGCGATCACCACGGCCTGCAATGCGGCTTCTGCACCCCCGGCATGGTCATGGCCGCCATCGACCTGCTGAAGCACGATCCGAATCCGACGGAGGCATCGGTCCGCGCGGGGCTGGAGGGCAACCTGTGCCGCTGCACGGGCTATCAGGGGATCGTGCAGGCGGTGCTGGCCTGCGCCGCCGCCACCCCTATCGACACCCGTATCGGCTGAGGGGGGCGCGGCATGTACGCCTTCGACTACCACCGTCCCGGCACCATCGCCGATGCCCTGGCCCTGCTGGCCGATGACCCCGATGCCCGGCCGATCGCGGGCGGGCAGACCCTGATCCCGACCTTGAAGCAGCGCCTGGCCATGCCGACCGCCCTTGTCGATCTGGCCGGTCTGCCCGGGCTGCGCACCATCGCGGCGGAGGGGGATGGCGTCACCATCGGCGCCATGGCGACCCATGGGGCGGTCGCCGCCGATCCCATCGTCCGGTCCCTGATCCCGTCGCTGGCCGATCTGGCCGGGCAGATCGGGGACCAGCTGGTGCGCAACCGCGGCACCATGGGCGGGTCCATCGCCAACAACGATCCGGCAGCGGACTACCCGGCGGCCCTTCTGGCCCTGGACGCGGTGATCCGCACCGACCGGCGGGCGATCACGTCAGGGGATTTCTTCACCGGGATGTTCGAAACGGCCCTGACCCCGGGGGAGATCGTGACGGCGGTGCATGTGCCCCGGCCGATCCGCGGCTGCTACCGCAAGATCCGCAATCCGGCCAGCCGCTATGCCCTGGCCGGTGCCTTCGTCGCGCAGACGGCCGCGGGGGTGCGGGTGGCGGTGACCGGGGCCGCCCCCGCCGTCTTCCGCTGGGCGGCGGCGGAGGCGGCCTTGGCCCGCGACTGGTCCGCCGCCGCCATCCGCCCCCTGTCCCTGGACCCCGGCGGCCTGAACAGCGACATGCATGCCGCCGCCGATTACCGGGCGCATCTGGTCCGGGTGATGGTGGAACGGGCGGTAGACGCCGCTATATAGCGGCCCGGACCCGCGTGAAAGACCAGTCCGTTGAAGAGGTGAGCCCATGTCCCTGCTGTCCGCGGATTCGGCGGAGATCCTGGCCCAGGCGGAGCGCTGGCTGCAATCCGGGCACCGGGTCGCCCTGGCCAGTGTGGTCGCCACCTGGGGATCGTCCCCCCGCCCGGTCGGATCGATGATGGCGGTGAACGATGCGGGCGCCATGGCGGGCTCCGTCTCCGGCGGCTGCATCGAAGGCGCCGTGGTGCATGAGGCGCAGCAGGTGATGGCGGAGGGGGAGCCGCGGATGCTGGAATTCGGCATCACCAATGAACGCGCCTGGGAGGTGGGGCTGGCCTGCGGCGGCAAGCTCCAGGTCTTCGTGGAGGTGGTGCAATGAAGCGACGCACCTTCGATGCCCTGCGCCGGGCCCAGACCGCCCGGCTGCCGACAGCACTGGTGACCGACCTGGGCACCGGGTTCCAGACCGTGGTGACCACCGGCCCCGGCACCGATGCCGCCCCCGTCCTGACGCAGGAGGGCGACTGCGCCCTGGAGGGGGAGTTCCTGCCCCAGGTGCGGGCGGCCATCACCGCCGACCGGTCGGGGATCGTGGAGTTTTATGAGGGGCGGTTCTTCATCAATGTGCTGAACCCGCCCCTTCGCCTGATCATCATCGGCGCTGTCCACATCGCCCAGGCGCTGGCGCCCCTGGCGTCGCTGGCGGGATACGACGTGACGGTGGTGGATCCCCGCCGGGCCTTCGCCACCGATGACCGGTTCCCCGCCATCCGCCTGAACGGCGACTGGCCGGATGAGGCGCTGGCGGCCCTGGCGCCCGATGCCCGCACCGCGATAGTCACCCTGACCCATGATCCGAAGCTGGATGATCCCGCCCTGATCGCCGCCCTGTCCAGCCCGGCCTTCTTCATCGGCGCCCTGGGCAGCCGCAAGACCCATGCCCAGCGGCTGGAGCGGTTGAAGACACTCGGTGTCGCTGCCGACAGGCTCCCCCGTATCGCCGGGCCCGTGGGGCTGGATATCGGGGCGGTGACCCCGGCGGAGATCGCCCTGTCCATCCTGGCGGAGATGACGGCCACCCTGCGCGGCAAGTCCACCCGCCCGGCTGCCGCCGCCGCCCCGTGCGCCACCCCTGGCGCGGGCGTCTAGGCCATGGTGTTCGGCGACCTGCCCCTGGCGGCGGCGGAGGGGGCGATCCTGGCCCATAGCCTGACCTTGCCGGGATTCACCTTCCGCAAAGGCCGCATCCTGTCCGCCGACGATTTGGCCCGTCTGGCCGCGGCGGGGCTGAAGCAGGTGACCGTGGCGAAACCGGGGCCGGAGGATGTGGGGGAGGATCAGGCAGCCGCACGCATCGCCGCCCCCCTGACCGGGCCGGGGATCAGCGCCAGCCCCGCCCATACCGGCCGCGTCAACCTGCATGCCGACCGGAACGGGGTGTTGGACCTGGACGGGGCGGTGTTGGAAGCGATGAACCAGGTGGATGAGGGGATAACCGTCGCCACCCTTCCCCCCTATGCCGTCGTCACCGCGGGGCAGATGGTGGCGACGGTGAAGATCATTCCCTTCGCCGTCCCCACATCCGCCGTGACCGCCGTTGAGGCCACCGCGCAGGCGACCGGGGCCAGTCCCCTGCGGGTCTGCGGCTGGACGGGTCTGCGGGCCGGGCTGGTGCAGACGGTGTTGCCCGGCACCCGCCCGGCGGTGCTGGACAAGACGGTGGAGGTGACACGACGGCGCCTGGAATCCGTGGGCGCCATCCTGATGAGGGAAATGCGGGTGCCGCATGAGACGCCTTCGGTGGCCGCGGCGGTGGAGCGGATGCGCGCCGACGGCATCGACCTGTTCCTGCTGATCGGGGCCAGTGCCGTGACCGACCGGCGGGATGTGCTGCCGGCCGGGATCGTCCTGGCGGGCGGGCAGGTGCTGCACCTGGGCATGCCAGTCGATCCGGGCAATCTGTTGCTGCTGGCCGATCTGGGCGGGGCGCCGGTCCTGGGCCTGCCGGGCTGCGCCCGCTCGCCCAAGCCGAACGGGGTGGATTGGGTGCTGCAGCGGCTAGCGGCGGGCCTGACCGTCACCCCGCGGGACATCATGGCCATGGGGGTGGGCGGCCTGCTGACGGAGATTCCGTCCCGCCCCCTGCCCCGGGACAGCGCCCCCGCCCTGTCGCGGGAACCGCGCATCGCCGCCCTGGTGCTGGCGGCCGGATTGTCGCGCCGGATGGGGCGGAACAAGCTGCTGGAACATCTCGACGGCCGCCCCCTGGTGGCCCATGCGGTGGCCGCGGCCCGATCGTCACGCGCCGTTTCCGTCACCCTTGTCACCGGGCACCAGGAGACGGCGGTCGAATCGGCCCTGGCGGCGGCAGGGCTGGACACAGGCATCGCCATCGTCCATGCCGCCGACCATGCCCGGGGGCTGAGCGCCTCCCTGAAGGCCGGTCTGAAATCCCTCCCGCCGGAGGTGGATGGAGTCGTCGTGCTGCTGGGGGACATGCCGCTTGTCACCGCCGGCCATATCGACAGCCTGATCGCCGCCTTCGACCCCGCCGCGGGGCGCGGCATCTGCGTCCCGACAAATCAGGGGCGGCGGGGCAATCCGGTGCTTTGGGACCGGCGGCATATCCCCGCCATGCTGGCCCTGTCCGGCGATGCCGGTGCCCGCTCCCTCCTCTCCGCCCTTGTGGCGGAGGTGGGGGAGGTGGCGGTGGCCGATGACGGGGTGCTGCGCGATGTGGACACGCCGGATGATCTGGCCGAGTTGTCGGAGTTGTCCACCGCCACGCCTGGCCCGCTTGATGCGGGGCGGTAACGGCCCGGCCCGTCAGGTCGGGACCAGGGCCGTCCCGCCCCGGCGCGGCGCCTGGTCGATGGTGACCGGCCCCGCCCCGTCGCGCCGGTCCAGCCGCGCCAGCCAGTCCAGCACATGCTCCGCCAACCCGTGCAGCAGCAGGTCGTTATGCCCGGCCCGGGGCAGCCAGACCGGCGTTTTCGGCGCGGGTGCCGCCGCGAACAGGCGCCGGCCCAGCTCCACCGGCACCACCCGGTCCCTCTCCCCATGGATCACCAGAAGGGGTGCCTGGATATCGGCGATGCGGGACAGGCTGTCGAACCGGTCCAGCAGCAGCAGGCGGACCGGCAGCACCGGATATGCCCGGGCGGCCACATCGGTGATGCTGGTGAACGGTGCCTCCAGGATCAGCCCCGCCGCCTTCCGCTCCGTCGCCAGGCGGACGGCGACACCGGTGCCCAGGCTTTCGCCGTACAGCACCAGTTTCCGGCCGGAGATGCCGCGCTGCACCAGCCAGTCGGCCCAGGCCCAGGCATCGGTGGTCAGGCCCTGTTCCGTCGGCCGGCCGGGATTGCCGCCATACCCGCGATAGCCTGCCAGGAGCACGCCGTATCCCGCCCCGTGCAGGGCGGTCGCGATCTCCGCCCGGTCGCCGGCATTCCCGGCATTGCCATGGAAATGCAGCACCGTCGGCAGGTCGGGCCTCGCCGCTTCGGCATAAAGGCCGGAGAGAACCAACCCATCCGTCGTCTGGACCGATACGGTGCGGAAGGCGGGAAGCCCCACCTCCGCCGGGATGGGGATGCGCTTGTCGGGGAAGTATTGCAGGTTCCGCTGGATGGCGAAGACCCCGGCACAGACCAGGGCATAGAGTGCTACGACCGCCAGGATCCAACCGATCATGGATGCCCTCCCCCTGCCGTATCGCCCGTCGCTTCCCCAGCCGCGGCCGCCCCATGCGCCCCAAGCTGGATGGCATGGAAGCGGGCATAGGCGCCACCGGCGGCGATCAACTCCCCATGGGTTCCCTGCTCCACCACCCGGCCCTGGTCCAGCACATGGATCCGGTCCGCTTCCATGATGGTGGACAGGCGATGGGCGATGACCAGGGTCGTCCGCCCCCGTTGCAGCCGTTTCAGCGCCTCCTGGATCAGGCGTTCGCTTTCGCTGTCCAGGGCGCTTGTCGCCTCATCCAACAGCAGGATCGGCGCGTTCTTCAGCATGGCCCGGGCGATGGCGATGCGCTGGCGTTGGCCGCCGGACAGCCTGGCCCCGTTCTCCCCGACCGGGGTGTCATAGCCGTCGGGCAGGGCCATGATGAAGTCATGGGCGGCGGCATCGCGGGCGGCCTGGATGATCGCCGCCTCATCCGCATCGGCGCGGCCATAGGCGATGTTGGCCCGGATCGTGTCATCGAACAGGGCCGTGTCCTGGCTGACCAGGGCGATGTTGGCGCGCAGGCTGGCCAGCGTCACCTCCCGCACATCCCGCCCGCCGATGGTGACACGGCCGTCCGTCACGTCATGGAAGCGGGGGATCAGGTTCAGCACGGTGGATTTGCCGGCCCCGCTGCTGCCCACCAGGGCGACCATGCGCCCGGCCGGGATCTCCAGATCCACCCGGTCGAGGGCCGGAACCCCCTCCCCATAGCGGAAGGATACGCCGTCGAAACGCACCGGCTGGACCGTAACGGGCAGCACCGCCGCCCCCGGCCGGTCGGTGATGGTGGGGCGGGTGTCCAGGATCTCCAGCACCCGCTCGGCGGAGGCGAGGCCGATCTGAAGCTGGGCGTTCAGCTTGGTCAGGGCGTTCATGGGCTGGTAGGCCAGCATGAAGGCGCCGATGAAGCTGACCAGCTCCCCCGCCGTGGCGGTCCCGTCGGCGATGCGCAGCCCGCCATACAGGATGATGGCGACGACGACCAGTCCGCTGAACGTCTCATTGATCGGCAGCAGGGAGGAGGAGATGCGGAAACTCTTCACCGCCAGCCGGCGCAGGGACTGGATGGAGCCGGCGGCCCGCGCCTCCTCATGGGCTTCCATGCCATAGGCCTTCACATGACGTGCACCCAGGAAGGTCTGGCCCAGCAGCGCGGTGAAGGCGCCCAGTTCCCGCTGGGTCCGCCCCGCCACCCGGCGCAGGCGACGGCCGATCTGGCCCAGCACCACGCCCGCGACGGGGAAGATCAGGAAGGCGATGCAGGCCAGCACCCAGTCGCGGGCGAACATCACCGCCACCAGGGCGACCAGGGTCAGGCTGTGGCGGATCATCCCCGCCACGCATTCCGCCACCGCCGCCCGCATCTGGGCCACGTCGTTCACCAGCCGGGACACGAACTCCCCCGAGGCGCGGCCGTGCAGGAAGGCCAGATCGGATCGGACCAGGTGGCCATAGACCTGGGCCTGGATGGTGGCGACCACCCCCTGCCCGATCATGTTCACCGTGACCGCGTGCAGGTACATGCCCAGCCCGCGGGCCATGAAGGTGATGAAGACGGCCGCCGCGAAGGGCAGCAGCCGTCCTTCGTTATCCGGCGTCAGAATGCTGTCCAGCAGGTCCTGGAGGTACCAGGCGATGGCGGCCGTGCTCAGCCCCTCCACCAGGGCCATGCACAGGGCGAAGGCGAAGCGCCAGCGGTACGGCTTCAGATAGGCGCGGGACAGGCGCTTCAGCAGCGGAACGGTGCCCTGGGGGGCTGGACTGGTCGGCAAGGAGGTCTGTCCCGGCGCAAAGGGCGGACAAGGCGGTGCCGGCCCTGCATAGCACAGGTGCCGGGCGGCTTCACCCCGGGCGCCATGCATGCATCCCCTGCCGTTGCCCGCGTCCCGCGTGCGGCCCCCCCTTTGCGCGATCCCTTGAACGCCGGACGGGGAACATCACGGGCATGTCCCGGTTGAAGGGGTGGACCCAGCCATGGAAAGGGGCGCGCCCATGCCCAGGACCGCAATCCGTACCGCTGCCGGTATCGCGGCAACGGCCTTGTTCCTGACCGCCTGCGCCCAGCAAGGCGGGCCATCGAATGAAACGCTGGGCACACTGGGCGGGGCCGCTGGCGGGGCCATCCTGGGGTCCCAGATCGGCGGCGGCAGCGGCCGGACGGCCGCAACCGCCATCGGTGCCGTGCTGGGCGCCCTGGCGGGCCGTGAACTGGCCCGTCGGATGAGCCCCGATGACCAACAGCGCGCCGTCGCCGCGGAGCGGACGGCCGTCGCCCGGAACGAAGCCATCACCTGGAACAGCCCGGAGACCGGGGCCCGGGGCAGCATCGATCCGGTGCGCACCTACACCAACAGCCAAGGTGAGCTGTGCCGGGAATACACCCACACGGTCACCATCGACGGGCGCCCGGAAACCGCCCGGGGCACCGCCTGCCAGCAACAGGACGGAACCTGGCGGCTGGCCGCCTGACCCCGCCCTCGGCCCGCCCGCCGGACCGACGGCGATTCCCCCGTCCCGGGATAGAAAGGAGGAAGCGATGATGATCCAGGCCAAAGGCCGCACGGCCACCCTTCTGACGCTCGCGGCACTTCTCCTCACCGCCGCTCCGCCCGCGGTCGCGGCGGTGGAGGACGGGATCAGCGCCTATCAGGCGAAGGAGTTCGAGGCGGCGATCGCCGAGCTGAAACCCCTGGCCGACCAGGGGAACCCCCAGGCCCAATACTATGTGGGCGGGATGTACGCCCATGGCGAAGGCACATTGCGCAACTACTCCATGGCCCACACCTACCTGACCCTGGCCGCGAACCAGGGGATGACGGAGGCGTTGCAGGTGAAGGGCGAGATTTCCAACCGCATGAGCCAGCGGGACATCGTGGAATCGCTGCAACGCCAGAATGAGATGCTGCTGGCCCAGCAGGCCGGCGTGCAGGAAGCGCTGACAGACGGAAACCAGGTCGCGACCAGCCGGCAGAGGCGTGATGAGGAGGTGGCCGTCGCCACCACCGGATCGACCGACACCCGGGATGACATCGCCGGCATGGACCAGCGCACGATCACCCGCAACATCCAGCAGGAACTGAACCGCTTAGGCTACAGCGCCGGAACGCCGGATGGTCTGTCCGGTCCCTCCACCCGCACGGCGATCCAGGCCTATCAGCGGGATACCGGGCTGGAAACCGACGGCGAGGTGTCGGCCGATCTCCTCCGCGCCTTGCGTGCGGCCCGGCCGGGGTGATGGGGGAAGCGGCGACCTGCCGCTTCAGCGGGGGCTCTGGCCCCGCGACCAGCCGGCAATGATGGCGCCGATATTGTCCCGCATGAACTCCACCCCCACCCCGTCCGGGGTGCGGCGAACAATGCGTACCGGTGTCTCGATCGCCACATTGGGCAGGTTCAGAATCCCCTCCTCCCCGATCTCCGCCGCCAGGGCGGGGGACAGGAAGGCGCCGGAAGGGGACACGTCGCGCATCTGGCATTCATAGCGGGCAGGTCCGACGGTCAGGACCACATCCGTATCCACGGCATCGCGCGTGAAGCTGCGCCGGTTCTGCGATATCAATGCCTTGAGCCATGTCAGCATGATCATTCCTCCCCTCCCCCGGCCGCTGGGTCCTCACCGGCCGCCGGCCATCGCCTGAACCAATGTTCAGGTGCGCGTCACACAGATGGCGGTCAGGTCATCCGCCAGGGGACGGCACGCCCGCTTGTTGAATTCGGCCAGCAGCCGCTCCATCCGCCCCTCCCCGCCGGCGAAGGCGCCGCACACCAGCGAGACGAGCCCATCCTCCCCGATCAGGTGGCCGTTCTGGTCCGTCGCCTCCGTCATTGCGTCACTGTAGAGCAGGAGGGAAGCACCGCGCGGGAACGGTACCGTATCGGCGGTCAGCATGGGGGAATTGGTCACCCCCAGCATCAGCCCGCTGGCATCCAGGAGAGTGGCCTTGCCCTCCTGCACAAGCAGCGGGCTGGGCGCTCCGGCTGCGGCATAGCTCAAGGTTCCGGCCCGTGTGTCGATGATGCAGTAGATGCAGGTGGCGAATTGCCCGACCGGCAGCAGATCCTTCAGCGGGCGGTTCAGCATCAAGAGCCATTCCATCGGTTCATAGCCGTGCGGGGGAATGCGCTCCAGCAGCGTATGGAACCGGAAGGTGTTGATGGCGGCCGAAATTCCGTGGCCAGAGAAATCGGCGACGAGGATGCCGATGCGGGTCGGGTCCAGGTCATAGATCGTCCAGAAATCTCCGCCCAGCTCATCGGACGGTTCGAAATGCCCTTCTACCTCCAAGGCATGCTTGGTCCCGATTCCCGCCAGGGTGCGCTTGTCCGGGATCAGAGACAGCTGCATGCTCCGCGCCAGACGCAGATCGCTTTCCAGGCGGCGGTGGAAATTGGTCAGGTTGCGCAGGAAGAACTGCTTTTCCAGGTGCAGCCGGACCCGGGCCATGCATTCCCCGGGATTGATCGGCTTGGTGATGATGTCGCTGGCCCCGGCTTCGAAGCTGCGCACCCCCGCCGGATCCGACCCGGGGGAGATCTGCATCAACACCGGCATGTCGGCCCAGCGGGGCGCCTTGCGGATTTCCCGGCAGAGCTGAAGCCCGTTCATCCGCGGCATGTCGATGTCCAGGATCACCAGATCGGCCCCGGAGGATTCCAGCTTCGCCAGCCCTTCAACCCCGTCGGCCGCGAAATCGATCCGTGTCAGCCCCACCCAGGTCAGGAACCGGGCCAGGATGTCGCGACTGAACTTGCTATCATCGACAACGAGGACACGGCAGTCAGCCAGAGAGATCTGACCGCGCGCACCGATCATGGTCGTGACATCGGCCTGCATCGACTACCTGCGGAACCGGAGCGAGACGGACCGACCACCGTCGGAAAAGGCGATATCCTCCGCGATCTCGCGGATGATCTGCAGGCCCCGGCCAGACTTCGCGTCCAATCGGGCAACGGAAACGTGGTCCGTCACGAACCCACTTCCCTCATCCATCACGGTGACAGTCAGGTGGTCCGGGCCCCATACGGCCTGGAGCCGGATGCTCCGCGCCGCGATGGTGGGTTGGGACAGCCGGTCCTGCACCAGGGTGTAGAACTGGTTGAAGCTGTCCGCCTCCGCCGAAGGCCCGCGATCAATCCCCAGATTGCCGTGGATGATGGCGTTGCTGATGGCCTCATGGATCGCCAGTTCCACCTCATGCCGGCGGGAAGGCTCCAGGACGCACCAATCAACCAGCGCATCGCAAAGCAGAACCGCCGTATCCAGGGAGAAAGCTGCCCGCGTTGTAAGGCTGATCAGCAGACGGTCATAGTCCCGCACGGCCAGTGACGGCATGGCTGCGGGCGGCATGCCTGCATCATCGACCTGAATGAACGCCCAGGCACCGGTCGCAAACGCTTCCCGCACGGCCTGCGCATCCCCACGGGGCGACAGGACGATGCCTGCCCGATCCCCCCCGGCCAGGGGCAGGCCAAGAGTCTGGGCCGCCCGGGCAAGCTGTTCGGGCGGCATATCGATCCCGGCCAGGGCGGGACCGCTCGGGTCGGTCAGGGTCGACACGGCGAAGATCAACCCTGGACCGTGAACAGGGTGCCGAACTTTGCGATGTCGAGAACCCGGCCCACGGAGTCCTGCGCCCCCTTGAGGATGATCTCCACATCCTTCGGCATGGCGACGTCCCGGGCGATCAGGAACATGCCAAGACCAGAGCTGTCGACGAACTGCAACGCCGACAGATCAAAGACGCAAACGCCATCACGCTTCATCTTCTCCAACTGGTCCACCACTTCGCGGAATTTGTCGTGGTCGACCAGGGTCATGCGCCCCGACAGCTTGACCAGAATGCCGTCGTCTGTCTGCTGGACGGAATAGTCCATGTCCCTCTCCGTAAGCCGTTCATCCGAACAGGTTGTCAATGGCCGACTGGTCCAACGGGACCCGCGGCTCCACCGAGTCGTCATCCTGCCGCTGCACCGCCGCTTGGGAGACTGGTGCCGCTGGCGCGTCGTCCTTCGACGGGGGCTTCACCGCAGGGCTTTCCCCCTTCATCAGCGCATCGACATCGTCCTGGCTGACACCGTCGTCGCGCGGCCCGCCCAGCAGGTGGGCATCGGGGCGTCGATCCGACGTCGCATCCGGAGGCGGAGCGGCGATGGCACCGAGCTCGGCACCCGACCAGAGATTCATCATGGCCATCACGCGCTGTTCCACATAGCGCAGGGCCGTCACCACCTTGTTCGTCCGCTGACCGGTCAGGTCCTGGAAGGAGCAGGCGGTGAAGATATTGGTGATCTCATTCTCCATATCGCCCGCCACATCGGCCGACAAGCCGGCGCTGCGAGCCTTGCCGATCAGTTCCAGCAGCCGCTCGGCCGATTGCAGGATGTCGAAGGAGGCGCGCTCCGTGGTGCTGACGATGGCGTCCAGCTCATTCGTGGCGATCATCAGCCGATTGTTGCCGGTGTCCTTGGGCTGCAGGGCTGCAACCTCCCGGCGCGCCTGCTCGATCGTGGCCGCCATCTCCTGCAATTCCCGCCGCAGCACATCGGCGCGGCTGGCGGAACGCAGAAGGGTCGCCTGCTCATCGAACAGGGACCGCATCTCCCGCAGGGCGGATCGGACCTCCCCCTGGCCACGGTCGGCCGCCCGGCGGGCAAGTTCACGCAGAAAGGCCGGTCCGCCCGCCATCGCCGAGACGGTGTCGAACAGGGTGACATACTGCCGTTCGCTGATGCCTTCCGCGGATCCTGATTCAGACACCGACCGGTCCCCGTTCCTGAACGTCGCCATGACGATGTCGCCGCCATGCCGTCAATATCGCCAGCCAAATGATTACCACCTTCACTCACGTTCCCCAAGCGCGGCGCAAGGTCAGGCA
>JBJOKR010000055.1:0-22779 GCA_046045995.1 Pseudomonadota bacterium
GGTCGAGTGCCTGGACGTCGACGCCGTCTGGTCCGCCCTCGACCGGATGCGCAGCCGCCACCCGGACATGGTGCTGGTCCACGGCGGATCGCCCAAGGGGGCCGAGCATATCGCCGCCCTCTGGGCCCGGCAGCGCGGTGTCCCCCAGATCGCCTACCGCCCCGACTGGGCCCGCCACGGCAAGGCGGCTCCCTTCAAGCGCAACGACCAGATCATCGCAGCACTGCCCATCGGCATCATCGCCTTTCCAGGCGCCGGCATCGCCGCCAACCTCTGCGACAAGGCCCGCATCGCCGGCATCCCCGTCTGGCACTGCAAGGGCGGGGGGTGACCCGCTCAGCGGCATCCGGATATCAGGTCAGTATCCGGACGCTCAGTCCACGAACCCGCAGGAATGACGTATCGCCTGTCAACAGGACATGATCCGCTCCGAGCTGAAGGCAGCTCCCGCCGCGCCCAGGCTTTTCAGACCTGGGCCGCGGTCACCGGCGTGGCCAAGGCCGCCTGAAGCCCATGTCCCCTGCCCCTATGATGGCCGACACTCGAGAAGTTGACGGTGCCCGATCCTGGACGAGGTCTTCGCCCTGCGCACCGTCTGACCCGACCCGCCCATGCCCCCCGGGGTCGGTCAGGCCGTATCCTGAGGTCCGGCCGTCGGCCCTGTTCCACCCTTAACCCCTGTCTGGGGCACGCTTCACGGCATCGATGAAGGCGCGTAGCGGGGCCGGCACATGCCGCCCGCCGACGAAGTACAGATAGGGCCCGGGGAAGGCGGGGGACCAGTCGGCCAGCACCTGCCGCAGCGTGCCTGCGGCCAGATGGGGGGCCAGCATCCCGTCGAAGGTGTGGATGAGCCCGGTCCCCGCCAGGGCCACCGCCACCTGGAGATCCAGCGTATCCGCGACCAGACGGGCGGGCGGGGCTACCTTCACCGCTTCCTCCCCCCGTTCGAATTCCCAGGCTGCCAGCGCTCCGCTGGGGAAGCGCTGCACGATGCAGTCATGGGCCAGCACTGCCTGCGGCGTGTCCGGGATGCCCCGCTGCGCCAGATAGGCCGGGGAGGCGGCGGTGACATAGCGCTGGACCTGCGGGCCGATGGGGATGGCGACCATGTCCTGGGCCAGATGCTCCCCATAGCGGATGCCGGCATCGAACCCGTCCGCCAGGACGTCCACGAACCGGTTGTCGGCCACCACCTCTACCGTGATGCCGGGATGGGCCGCCAGGAAGCGGGGCAGCAGGTCCGGCAGGACCAGCTTCGCCACGATCACGGGAACATTCAGGCGCAGCCGCCCGACGATACGGTCCCCGCCATCCCCGATCGCTGCCACCGCCGCGGCAACATCGGCCAGGGCGGGCTGCAACCGCTCCAGCAGGCGCCGGCCCGCCTCCGTCACCGTCACGCTGCGGGTGGTCCGGGTCAGCAGGCGCATGCCCAGCCCCTCCTCCACCCGTCGAACCGCTGCACTCAAGGCTGACGGGGAAACGCCCCGGGCCGTCGCCGCACCGCGGAAGCTGCGCGCCCGGGCCACGGCAGTGAAGGCGTCCAGATCGGCCAGATCCGGTGTGGGCATGGCGTCTACCTCCCCCTCCCTATTGTTCGAAAATCCGTACAGCCTGTGCAGATAGAGATGGATTATCGCACAACCCGACCGATGGCAATCTTGGCGTCGATCCGGGGCGGGAGGCGCCCCGACCAGACAGGAGTAACGGCAATGCTCACTCGGCAGCTTGGCACCCAAGGACCCCGCGTTTCGGCACTCGGCCTCGGCTGTATGGGCATGTCACCCGGCATCTACGGCCCCGCCGATGAGGGGGAGGCGATGGCCACCCTGGATGCCGCACTGGAATCCGGCCTGACCCTCATCGACACCGGGGATTTCTATGGCGTGGGCCATAACGAAACCCTGATCGGCCGGGCCCTACGGGGCCGCCGGGACAGGGCGGTGATCAGCGTGAAATTCGGGGCCCTGCGCGATCCGGCGGGCGGCTGGACCGGTGTGGACGGGCGGCCGGAGTCGGTGAAGAACTTCCTGGCCTATACGCTTCAGCGCCTGGGCACCGACCATGTGGACATCTACCGCCCCGCCCGCCTGGACCCCCAGGTCCCGATCGAGGAAACGGTGGGTGCCATCGCCGACCTGGTGAAGGCCGGCTATGTCCGCCACATCGGCCTGAGCGAGGTGGGGGCGGCGACGATCCGCCGGGCGGCGGCCGTCCACCCGATCAGCGATCTGCAGATCGAATGGTCCCTGATCTCCCGCGGGGTGGAGGGGGAGATCCTGGCTGCCTGCCGTGAGCTGGGGATCGGCATCACGGCCTATGGCGTGCTTTCCCGCGGGCTGATCAGCGGGCACTGGCAGCCTCAGGCGGCGCCGGCCGCCGATTTCCGGGCCCATAGCCCGCGTTTCCAGGCCGGGCATGTGGAACACAACCTGTCCCTGGTGGACCGGATCCGCGCCGTTGCGGAGGCCAAGGGCTGCACCGTGGCCCAGCTTGCCATCGCCTGGGTGCTGGCGCGGGCGGCGGATGTGGTGCCCCTGGTCGGTGCGCGCAGCCCCGCCCGCCTGGCGGAGGCGGTGGGCGCCGTCGACGTCGAGCTGCAGCCGGCGGATCTGGCCCTGATCGACCAGATCCTGCCTCTGGGTGCGGCCTCCGGCGACCGCTACGCCCCCGCCCTGATGGCCCACCTGGACAGTGAGCACCGCTGAGCGGGGGGCGCTGAGCAGGGGCCACCGTGCGGGGGGCCCGGCAGCGGGCGGGCGGTGGGCGGGCGGGTCAGGGGCCTCACACCGTGAACCCCTCCCGCACCAGGGGAAGGCGGCGGATGCGGCGGCCTGTGGCGGCGAAGATGGCGTTGGCCAGGGCGGGGGCAACGGGCGGCAGGCCCGGCTCGCCGATCCCGCCCGGCGGGTCGGTGCTGGGTACGGCATGCACCTCCACCACCGGCATCCGGGCCAGCCGGATCATGTCGTAGCTGTCGAAATTGCCCTGGACCACGGCGCCCGCCGCCACTGTGATCTCCCCGTACAGGGCGGCGGACAGGCCGTCGGCGATGGCGGACATCACCTGGGCCTCCACGATGCCGGGGTTGATCAGGGTGCCGCAATCCACCGCCGCCACGACGCGGCGGATGGTCAGCTGCGTTCCTGCCACCGCGACCTCCACCACCTGGGCGACGGCGCTGTTGAAGGACCGGTGCAGGGCGATGCCCCGGCCCTGGCCGGGGGGCAGGGGCGTTCCCCATCCCGCCTTCTCCGCCGCCAGGTCCAGCAGGGCGCGCATCCGCGGCTCCCCCGTCAGCAGGCTACGGCGCAGGTCCAGCGGGTCCCGGCCCGCTGCCGCCGCCACCTCATCCAGGAAGCTCTCGACGAAGAATCCGTGCAGGCTGTGCCCGACCGACCGCCAAGGCCCGACCGGCACCGGCAGGTCCACCTGCGCGAACGCCATCCGCATGGCAGGCACGGCATAGGGCAGGTGGTCGCCCCCTTCCAGCATGGTCTTGTCCGGCCCGATCCAGGTGGCGGGCGGGAAGACGCGGGCCATTATGCTCTGCGTCGCCACCCGCTGGCGCCAGCCCAGCAGGGTGCCGTCGGCGGCCAGCGCCGCTTCCATCCGGGTGACGGCGGCGGGGCGGTAGAAATCGTGGCGCATCTCCTCCTCCCGCGACCAGGAGGCCTGGACCGGCACCTTCAGCGCCGCCGCCAGGGCGGCGGCCTGGGCGATGTGGTCCACCTCCCCCCGCCTGCCGAAACCGCCGCCCAGATAGGTGGTGTGCAGCCGGACATCGGATTTGGACACCCCCGCCGCATCGGCCGCGGCGGCCAGGGCGCGGGTCTGGGCCTGGACCGGGGCCCAGACGGTCAGGACCCCGTCGGTTCCCAGTTCCGCCGTGCAGGCCATGGGCTCCATCGTCGCATGGGCCAGATAGGGCAGGCGGTATTCGGCCGTCACCACCCGGGCTGCACTGTCGAAGGCCTGGTCCACATCCCCGCCGGCGGACGCCCCTTCCGTCAGGTCGCCGTCCAGGGCATTCGTCAGGGTGCGGTCGATGGCGGCGCTGTCCAGGGCCGTGTGGGGGCCCGGGTTCCAGGTGACGCGCAGCATCGCCAACGCCTTGCGCGCCCGCCAGGTGCTGTCCGCCACCACGGCCACACCCCCCGGCACGGGCAGAACCGCCCGCACCCCCGGCAGCGACAGGACGCTGGATCCGTCCATCCCCGTCAACGCCCCGCCCAGGGTGGGTGCGTTCATGATCGCGGCATAGACCATGCCGGGGCGGCGGATATCGCCGGCATAAAGGGCGCTGCCGTCCACCTTGGCCGGAATGTCCACCCGCGGCGGGGTGGTGCCGATCAGGGTCCACTCGGCCCGCGGCTTCAGCGCCACCTCATCGGGCGGGTCCAGCCGCGCGGCGGCGGCGGCAAGCGCGCCGTAGGAAGCGGTCCGGCCACTGGCCCCATGGGTCACCACCCCGTCGGCGGCGGTGCAGGCGGCGGGGGCCACGCCCCACCCGGCCGCTGCCGCGGCGATCAGCAGGGACCGTGCCATGGCCCCCGCCTCCCGCGCACGGAAGAAGCCGTCGGGGATGCCGGTGGACCCGCCGGTGAACTGCTCCGTCGCCACCCGGGCCAGCTTGGTCAGGAACCACCCCGCCTCCTCCTCCGCCTGGGCGAAGCCGGCATTGGGGGCCAGGATGTTGCGCCCGCCGGTGATGTTCTTGAAAACGGCATCGGGAAGGCCGGTGGTCACCCGGATATCCTGCCAGCGGCATCCCAGTTCCTCCGCCACCAGTGTGGCAAGGCCGGTATGGATGCCCTGGCCCATCTCCGACCGGCCGCAGGTGATCTCCACCACCCCGTCGGGCGTGATGCGGACCCAGGCGTTCAGGGCCGCCCCCTCCGCCGGGCCGGGCCCGGTTGCGGCCAGGGCTCCCCCCTTGGACGGCACCAGGGCGCCGGCTGCGACGACAAGGCCGAGGGCCGCCCCGCCGCCGATCAGGAACTGGCGCCGGGTGGGCGCGGGCAGGTCGGTGCTTTCCGGACGGCGGCGGATCATGCGGCACCCCCGTTCACCGCGCGGTGGATGGCCTTGCGCACCCGAGGATAGGTGCCGCAGCGGCAGATATTCGTCATGGCGGCATCGATCTGGTCGTCGGTTGGCTTCGGCGTTTCCGCCAGCAGAGCGGCGGCGGCCATTAGCATGCCGGACTGGCAATAGCCGCACTGGGGCACCTGTTCGACGATCCAGGCCTGTTGCAGGGCGTGGCTGCGGTCGGGAGACAGGCCTTCCACCGTCACCACCACAGCCCCGTCCGACAGGGCGGCAAGGGGAAGGGCGCAGCAGCGCACCGCCTGTCCGTCCACCTGCACGGTGCAGGCGCCGCAGACGGCGATGCCGCAGCCATACTTGGTGCCTGTAAGGTTCAGGCCGTCGCGCAGCACCCAGAGCAGGGGCGTATCGGGATCGGCCGTCACCTCCCGCACCGCACCGTTCACCACAAGCGCCACCATCGGGCCCCCCTTCATCCGTCCATTCCGGTTATGCTGGGACGATAGCGTTGGCGCCCCCGGGCGGCAAGCGTTAAATGGGCGATGCCCAGTTAAATGGCACAGGGGTCGGGACCGGTGGCAGGGGATACGGATCGGGACGGGGGGGAGGAGGGGGCTGCCATCGGCATCCGCGGCCGCCGCGCACGCAAGCCGGAGGCGAAGGACGCCCGCCGCCGTCATCTTCTGGACAGTGCGGAGCGGCTGTTCCTGGCAGGCGACGGCAGCCTGCCCGGATCGCGGGAGATCGCGGAGGCGGCGGGCCTGTCCAAGGGCACCCCCTATCTCTATTTCCGGTCGGTGGAGGATATCTTCCTGTCGCTGTTGGCCGATCACATGGACCGCTGGATGGAAGCCATGGGGGCGGCCCTGGATCAGGCCCCGCGGCCCCTGACGGCGCCGGCGCTGGCCCGGGCACAGTCCGCCTATGTGGTGGAGAACACGGTGCTGCTGCGCCTGGGCACCCTGGCCCACCCGCAGCTTGAGCGCCGGGGCGCGGAGGAAGCGATCCGCGCCTTCAAGCTCCGCTCCGCCGGGATGGTCGGCGCCTTCGGGCAGCGGCTGGAACAGGCTCTGGCGCCGCAGCTTCCCGATCTGTCGCCGGGCACCGGGGCGAAGGCGCTTGTCACCTCCTACGCCGTCGTCATCGGGATGTGGCAGCTATGCGAGCCGACCCCTGTGGCGAAGGAGGTGCTGGCCAGCGAACCCACTTTGGCCGGGTTCCGCCTGGACTTCGCCGACGAACTGCTCCCCGCCTTGACCGCCCACTGGTGCCGCTTCGTGCCGGACGGGGCGGATTGACAGGCTGCCGGCGGGTTCCCCCACGCAGGCCCCCCCGTGTGGGTACCCCCCGGGCGTGCCCCATCGGTTCCCTTATCCCGCCTGTCAGGTGTCCAGCAGGCCGCGCTTCATCGCCTGGGCCACGGCAGAGGTGCGGTCGTGGCAGCCCATCTTGGCCAGGATGATCTGCACATGGGTGCGGGCCGTCGGCACCGTCAACTTCTCGAGTGTCGGCCATCATAGGGGCAGGGGACATGGGCTTCAGGCGGCCTTGGCCACGCCGGTGACCGCGGCCCAGGTCTGAAAAGCCTGGGCGCGGCGGCTCTGTACCAGGATGTCGAGGACGACCCCGTCCTGGTCAACCGCCCACCAAAGCCAGTGCTTCGTATCCATCCGGTGAATGACGCGGGTAGCTTCGCGCTGGTAGCTCGCGCTGATGGCCAGCTGATTGTCAGGCTGCCTTCTTGGCTTCCCGGAGCGCTTTCCATTCCCAGGGCAGCAGCTCGTGCAGGCGGGTCTGGCATATGCCGCCGATCCGGGCGAACACGTCGGCAAGACAGGCCTGGGGATCAATGTCGTTCATCTTGGCCGTCACGATCAGGCTGTACATGGTCGCCGCCCGCTCGCCGCCGCGATCGGAGCCGGCGAACAGCCACGACTTCCTTCCCAGGGCAATTCCCCTCAGGGCGCGTTCGGCGGAATTGTTGGTCAGGCAGATGCGCCCGTCCTCCAGGAACAGGCTGAACCTCGGCCAGCGGGTCAGCATATAGTCGAGCGCCTTGGCCACCGGGGCATGCTGCGACATGCCGGCCCGCTGCTCCCGCATCCAGGCCTCCAGCTCCTCGACCAGGGGCTTCGCCTTCTCCTGCCGGATCGCCAGGCGCTGTGCCGCCGACAAGCCGTTGATGTCGCGCTCCAGGTCGAACAGCACATCGATGCGCTTCACCGCCTCCAGCGCCACCGGTGAGATGGACGTTCCCTTCTTGCCGCGCCGGGCCTTGGCGGCGATGTCGGCCAGCTCAAAGAATTTACGACGTCCGTGCGCCCAGCAGAGAGCGCTGGTCACGGGGGCAGGCTCGCGGTCGGCCGCATAGAGCCGGTCATACCCAGCATAGGCATCCGCCTGGAGCAGACCGGTCCAGCCAGCGAGATGCTGTTCGGGATGCGTGCCCCCGCGATCACGGGAGTAGTGGAACAATGCCGCCGGCGGGGCCTGACCCCCGAATGGTCGGTCATCGCGGACATAGACCCAGATCCGACCGGTATCGGTCTTGCCCTTCGCCAGGACCGGCACCGTGGTGTCATCCCCGTGCAGGCGTTCGGCGGCCAGGACGTGCTTTTCCAGGAGCGCATGGAGCGGCTTCACCGCGGCGCAGGCGTGGCCCACCTGGTCGGCGGCGGTCGATAGGCTGATCGGCACGCCTTCCTTGGCGAACCGCTCGCACTGTCGGTTCAGCGGCTGATGCTGGCCAAACTTCTCGAACACGAGCGTGGCCAGCAGGTTCGGACCGGCCCAGCCCCGGGGCGTGGCATGGAACGGGGCCGGCGCTTCGGTGATGCGCTCGCAGTCCCGGCAGGTGAACTTCTCCCGCACCGTTGCGATCACCTTCCAACTGGCCGGAATGCGCTCGCCTGACTCGGTGACGGTCTCGCCGATCTTGGACAGCCGGACCGAGCCGCAGCAGCCGCAGGCCGCCGGGGCCGGCATGACGACCCGCTCCCGCGGCAGATGCGCCGGAAAGGCTTTGCGCGCCGGCCGCTTGCGGCTGAACGGAGCCACCGCTGTCGTCTTGGCGGCCATTTCCGCCAGCAGTTCATCCTCGCCAGCGTTCGTCTCCAACTCCTCCAGCTGGAACTCCAGCTGATCCAGCAGCTGGGCCTTGCGCTCGGAGCGCTCCGCCCGTTCGCGGGCCAGGGCGGCCTTCACCTCGGCAGCTTCCGCCTGGGCCGCGGCGAGTGCTGAACGGAGGGCTGCGATGTCGTCAGGCAGGGCGTCCATGGCCGTGGAGTTTACCCCAGAGCCCGCAGAAATCCTTCCCTTTCGTACTCCGGACCGGCGGCCTGATTCATCTTGCCGCAGCCCTCTCCATGGCGATCTACCCCGCCGATTTCGGCCGCCAGGTCTGCTGCGGGTTGCGCCAATCGATCCCGTCCAACAGGTAGGCCATCTGAGCCCCGGAGATGGCCACGCATCCGCCGCTGGGGGCGGGCCAAATAAACTTCCCCGGTCGAGCCGCTTCACGTACAGCGACATCCCAACCCCGTCATGCCAGAGGCATTTCACCAGCGAACCGCTGCGCCCCCGGAACATGTACAGATCGCCGGCATGGGGATCGCGCCCGAGGCCCTCCTGCACCTTCAGCGCAAGGGAGTTCATCCCGCAGCGCATGTCGGTGACCCCGCCCGCCAGCCAGACCCGCACACCACTGGGAACCGGGATCATGCCGTCCGCCCCCGCAGTGCCGCGATCGTCGCCGTCACCACCGCCGGCTCGGCTGCACCAGTGATGCGCATCCGCAGGCCGCCGGGGAACTCCACCTCGACCACGCCCGCCGCCGGTATCCCCGATCCGGCCGGCTCAGACGACGGCGCTGGATCAGGAGAACGCATCAGCTTCGGCAGCACCGCCACCGGCGTAAAGGCGGGCACCCGTGGCTGGCGGCCAAAGAACTGTCGACGCCAGCGGTAGAGCAAACTCTGGTCCACGCCGGCGTGCCGGGCGAACTCTGCGGTTTTCAAGCCGGGGCCGAAGGCCGCCTCCACCAGCCGGAGCTTCTCCTCATCCGTGTACTGACGCCGGGTCTCCCGGCCCGTGATGACCGCAATGCGCTGTGTGGCCATAGGGACTGCCATACGGATAGCCAATGGGACAGCCACTGACTCCCACATCAGCACGCCCGGCAGAAGGCGGCCCTCGGCGTAGGCTTACCAAAATCCGAGCTTAACGACCTGTCCAGTTGTCCGGGATCAGCTCACACCGGAATGGTGCCGGACAATCGGCTCCCCATTTTGTTGAGCATGGGTAGTGGTAACTGCTGCCGGCAACTGCCCCATCGCCATGGCAGGATGGCGACGGGGTGCCCGGTTCAGGCCCATGGTTAGAGGATCAGGTCTATGGATTGAATGTCCTGGACGCCCACGAGGGCAACCTGGAAATCAGCGACCCAGTCGCCGTTCAGGTCACCTTCCAGTACTACGCCGGACACTTCTTTGGTGACCCGGAGAAGTCCCGCCCGCCCATTGAACGCCCCGGTGCCAATGAAAATGAAGGCATGGTCGCCCCCGGTCCAGGGATTGGCGTCAATGGCCGATAGATCGACCTTGTCGCCCTCCGCCCGGCTAAAGTCGACAACGATGTCACGATTGGCCGCTCCGACCCGACTGTCGGAAACCTGGGTGAGCACGAAGCGATCAGCTCCAGTTCCCCCAATGAGCCGGTCTTGGCCGCCAGATCCAACCAAGCGGTCGTTGCCAGCACCGCCGAAGAGCTGGTCACTGCCGGAACCGCCGTCTAGCGTGTCGTTGCCACCTGCACCGAACACTGTGTCATTGGCGCTACCACCGCGGAGGAAGTTCGCGCCAGTGTTCCCAACGATTGTATTGGCTGAACTGTTACCGGTTCCGGACAGCGTGCCAGTCCCAGTCAAAATCAGATTCTCCTCCCAGTTTGCAAGAGTGTAGCTGTAAGACTTGATCGCCGTGTCGCCGGTGAGGCTGCCCGCCGTGGGCATGGCGTCCTGAGAGGATGCGCTATCTATCGGTGGAGGCTTGGGCGTGGGTGTTGGTGCGGGCGCCTTGACGTTTCCGGCTTCATTGGCCCCGATGTCGGGTTTAGATCCGATGATACGGTTTGTTCCGTCGAAGTCTGTAGTGATTCCGGGAAGGATGATGCCGCGGTCGATGGCTGGGGAGTTGGCGGCCAATGTCAGGTCGCGGCCTGCGAGGTTGGTGAATCGCGGGTCGGCATTGATCCCGCCGGCATCGTAGCCCATAACCTGCCAACCGGCCCAGCTTCGGGTGTTGCCGTTCATGGAGACGACGGCACCTGTGGGTGCCCAGATCAGGTTGTGGCTTACGTTGCCGGGGGTGAGATCGCCGTTGACCATGTACAGCCCCACTCCACCCGCTGCTGGCAGCAGGATGTTGTTGTGGACCTGGGCAGCAGGCGTCTTGTCGAGGTTGAGGCTGCGCGCGCCGCCGATGATGGTGTTGCCCAGGAACTGGACGGTGCCGGTCTCGCTCCAGTTGGGCTCGGCCCAGTGTGTCACCACGCTGTCGCGGGTCAGGTTGGGGGCCAGCACGATATTGTTGACGACCTGGATGACGCCGCCCGATCGGGTGTCGGAGAGCCACATGCCGTGGTTGTCGGTGGCGGCGCTGTTGGCTTGCTCGATCCAGTTGCCGCGGATGGTGATGGAGCGGTCGAGATAGGACTGGATACCGTCGCTATGGCCGTTGGTGTTGGCGTTGGCGATGACGATGCGATTGTATTCGAAGACCACGCCGTCGTTACCCGAACTCCAAATGCCGTCGGTCTGTGCGGCGCTGTTGGCGGGTGTGGAGAAGCTGTTGTGGCGGACGATGACGGCGTTCGGACCGACGGAGTTTCGGACATCGAAGCCGCGGGCGTTACCGTCGCCGGGATCGCCGGAATAGACGGCGTTGTGGGCGATGACGACGCCGGCGGCGGCGCCCTTGACGCTGAAGCCCGCGCCGGCGTGGTTTCGCACGTCGAGGTGCGAGACCTCGACGTGGTTGCGCGCGACCAGCACGACGCCTGCGGAGCGGCTGTTCTGGCCATCGATGATGACGGGATCATTGTGGCCGGGATCGGTGGCGGCGATGATGGTGATGGGGGCACCGGACGCCCCGCCGGCACCAATGGTGAGGGTCTCACGGTAGGTGCCGCCGGAGATCACTAGGCTGTCGCCGGGCCGAAGGCTCTGCCAGGCAATGTCGGAGAAGCTTTTCCAGGCCGACAACCAGGACGACCCATTACCAGACACCGAAACGGCGTTATCAACGTAGTAGATATCCGCCAATACCTCAGCATCAGCGAAAGCCAGCAGAAGGCCGGCGCACAGCGCCAGGGCAGAATTCATGCTTAATCGCGAAGGCCGCGCCCGGTTCTCCGTTCCCAGAATCTCCGCCACGACTGCGCGACTATCGGCAATTCTAGCCATGTCGCACCTCCCGAATTTCAACATTCGGCGAGGCTATTCGGTCACGGCCACCATAACAAAACACCACCCGAGGGTTTGCACAACGATTGACACGCGGATGGCACTGCGTCGCATACGAACCCGGATCATGCATCGGCGGCCTGGCGCTGCGGCTGCTCTGTTGTGATGAGACCTTAGAAAGCCTGGGGTTTCCTGCCGCTTTGCTCAAGAGCCGGCGGGCGAACGGTTCCGCCTCCGTTACCTCGCCCGTGACGGGGTCGACGATGGGCACCTTCTTGCCGGAGAAATCCACGAACTGATCTTGCCCCGGTTCAGCATGGCGGGACCCTCGACAACAGTCGCTAATTGATGATGCCGTCTCCGGTATCGGAAGCAATCCCATTGATGCGGCGGGGCAGCGCAGGGCTTGTCCAGCAAAGGAACGGAACCGCCTGATCGGATCACCCCGCCGGCTCCGTCCGCAGGCGATAGCCGACGCCGGGTTCGGTGACGAGCAGGCATGGTTGGGAGGGGTCGTCCTCCAGCTTCTGGCGCAGCTGGTTGATGTAGACCCGCAGATAGGCCGTATCGTCCACATGGGCGGGGCCCCAGACGGCCTTCAGGATCTGCTGGTGGGTCAGGACCGTGTCCGGATGCCGGGCCAGATGGAACAGCAATTCCTGCTCCCGCCGGGACAGGCGTATCTCCGCCCCGTGGCGCAGGATGCGGCGCCGTTCGATGTCCAGCTCCAGGGGGCCGGCGCGCAACACTATCTCCGCCACCTTGGGGCTGCGGCGCAGCGCGACGCGGACGCGGGCCATCAGCTCGGCGATGCCGAAGGGCTTGGCCACATAATCCTCCGCTCCGCGGTCCAGCGCCTCCACCTTGTCCACCTCGCCGGCGCGCACCGACAGGACCAGGATCGGCACCCGGCTCCCCTCCCGGATGGCGCTGATCACCTCCTGCCCGTCCATGTCGGGCAGGCCCAGGTCCAGGATGACCAGGTCGGGCGGCGGATCGGCCTGGGCCCGGGCGATCGCTTCCGCGCCGGTTTCGGCCTCCACCACCTCATGCCCGTTGGCGGACAGGCTGATGCGCAGGAAGCGGCGGATCTGGGCCTCGTCATCGACCACCAGGATACGGCTCATCGCGGTCTCACTCCGGTTCCGCCGGGCTGTCGTCCAGGGTCTGCGGCTCACCCTCCGGCGCCTGCGGTTGGCCCTCGGGCACGGGCAGGCGCAGGATCAGGCAGGCGCCGACCCCGTGCATGCCGGGCAGCACCCCGATGGTGCCGCCATGGGCCTCCACCAGCCCCTTGGCGATGGCAAGGCCAAGGCCGGTGCCCGCGGTCTGCCGGTCCCCCTGCTGCACACGATAGAACATGTCGAAGACCTTTTCCCGGTCCGCCTCCGGAATGCCGGGGCCCTGGTCGCAGACTTCCGCCGTGACATGGGGCCCCTGCCGGCGGGCCCAGACGGTGATGGCGGTGCCGCGGGGGCTGTACTTGGCGGCGTTGTCCAGCAGATTGAAGAACACCTGCTCCATCAGCACCGCATCCAGGTGCAGCAGGGGCAGTTCGGACGGGATATCCACCTTCACCCGCCGGTCCTTCAGCAGCGGCCGGGCCCGGGCCAGGGCCCGGCCGACGATGTCGCCCAGATCGGCCCAGTCGGCCCGGGGCTTCAGCCCGCCGCTGCCAAGCCGGGTCATGTCCAGCAGGTTCTGGACGAAGCGGTTCATGCGCTCCGCCTCCTCCTGGATGGTGCGGGCAAGGTCGCGGCGGGCCTCGTCATCCAACTCCGCCTCAAGGGTCAGCAGGCTGGTCGCCGACCCGAGGATGGAGACAAGCGGCGTGCGCAGATCGTGGGAAAGGGAAGAGAGAAGGGCACTGCGCAACTGCTCCTTCTCCCGCGCCACCTCCGCCGCTTCGATGTCGCGGACCAGCTGGGTGCGCTCCAGCGCCAGGGCCGCCTGATCGGCAACCGCCTCCAGCAGGCGGTCCTGGTCGGCGGACAGGCGTCCGCCCCGTGCCTCCACCTGCACACCCAGAACGGCGATGGTGCCGCGCTGGGTCTTCAGGGGCAGGAACAGCCAATCGGCCGCCGGCAGGGTGTCGGACCCACGGCCCGCCCGTTCTCCGTTGGTCCAGGCCCATTGCGCCGCCGCCCCGTCCCGCTGGTCCAGCCGGTCCTCCGGCGGGTAGCCGGCGCGGATGGCAAGGCCCCCCTCCCCCGGCAGCAGGATCAGGGCCCGACCCTTCAAGGTCGCCGCCACATGGTGGACCACGGCCCACAGCACGTCCTCCTCACTGGCGGCGGAGGCGACCTTGCGGGAGAAATCGTACAGATTGGCCGTGCGCTTCTGACTGGTCCGGGTGGCATCGATCTGGGTGCGCAGACGGGAGGCGAGCTGGCCCGTGACGATCGCCGCCACCAGGAACAGCCCTAGCGTCAGCAGATCATCGGTCGCCAGAACCTGGAAGGTGAAGCGCGGTTCCGTGAACAGGAAGTTGACGGCGAAGAACGCCGCCACCGCCGTGACGACAGAGGGGACAAGGCCGAAACGGGTGGCGATGATCAACACGGCCAGCAGATAGACCAGGGTGATGGTCGCCACCGGCAGCAACCCGAACAGGCCCCAGCCGGCGGCCGTGGCCACCAACAGGGCAAGGCCTGCCCAGGCATAGGGCTTCCAGCCCCCCCGCTCCCCCGCCGCCCCGGTGCTGCCGGGGAAAGGGCCCGCAAGCGGGGATCGGGACGGGGAAGCGGCAGCCCCCTCCGCCTCCGCCGGGGTGCCGATGAGCAGCACGTCATGGCCGGTCGCCCGGGCCAGCACATCCGCCGTCAGGGTGCGGCCGAAGAAGCGGCGGCGCCGGGTGGATCGCCCCAGGATGATCTGGCTGACATTGTTGGCCCGGGCCCAAGCCAGCAGCTCGCCCGTGATGTCATCCCCGGTCAGCACCGCCGTCTCTCCCCCCAGTTGACGGGCAAGCCGGAAGGCGGCGGTGACATGGGACTTCTCCGCCTCCCCGCCCGTGATCTCCCGGTGGGTTTCCACGGTGGCGACGGTCCAGGGCACCTGCCGGCGTTCGGCGATGCGCTTGGCGGCGCGGACCAGGCGGCCCGCATCCGCCCCGGGCCCGATCGCCACCAGGATGCGGTCACGGGTGGGCCAGGGGCCGGCGATGCCGTGGCTGCGCATATAGGTCAGCATCTGGGCATCGACCCGCTCCGCCGCCTGGCGCAGCGCCATCTCCCGCAGGGCGGTCAGGGTGCCCAGGGAAAAGAAGCGGTCCACGGCCCGCGCCGCCTGGGCGGGGACATAGACCTTGCCCTCCGCGAGCCGCTTGCGCAGCTCCGGCGGGGGCAGGTCCACCATCTCGATCTCATCCGCCCCGCGCAGGACGCTGTCGGGCAGGGTCTCCCGCACCTTGACCCCGGCGATGCGCTCGACCACGTCGTTCAGGCTTTCCAGATGCTGGACGTTCAAGGTGGACCAGACATCGATCCCCGCCTCCAACAGTTCCTCCACATCCTGCCAGCGTTTGACATGGCGGCTGCCGGGGATGTTCGTGTGGGCCAGTTCGTCCACCAGCACCAGGGATGGGCGGCGGACCAGGATGGCATCAAGGTCCATCTCCTCGAACGTCTTGCCGCGGTAGTCCACCCGGGCGCGGGGGACCAGGGGCAGCCCCGCCACCTGCGCCTCCGTCTCGGCCCGGCCGTGGGTCTCCACGATGCCGATCACCACATCGGTGCCGTCGCGGCGCAGGGCCTGGGCCGCGTCCAGCATCGCATAGGTCTTGCCCACGCCCGGGGCCGCCCCCAGGAAGATCTTCAGCTTGCCCCTGCGCTCCCGGTTGGCCTCTTCCAGAAGGGCATCGGGGGATGGGCGGGCATCGTCGTCGGGTCGTGACATGGTCGTCCTGGATGGCGGCGGGCGGTGTCGATCACCGCCGGTACCCTGTCAAGTCCCTGTCGGCGTCAGCCGATCCAGGGCGAGGTTCAGCTTTAGCACGTTGACCGCGGGTGCCCCCAGGAAGCCGAAGGCACGGCCCTCGGTCGCCTGGTCGATCTGCCGGTGGACATCCTGCAACGGCAGCCCCCGCGCCGCCGCCACCCGCGGGGCCTGCCACAGGGCGGCAGCGGGAGAGATGTGGGGGTCGAGGCCGCTGGCGCTGGCGGTGACCAGATCGACCGGCACGGGGCCGACGGCATCCGGATTGGCCGCCTTCAGGGCGGCCACCCGGTCCCGCACCGTCGCGATCAAGGCGGCGTTGCTGGGGGCGAGATTGCTGCCGGAGGAATTGGCGGCATCGTATCCGGCCCCCGCCGCCGACGGGCGGGACCAGAAGTAATCGGGGCGGGTGAAGGTCTGGCCGATCAGGGCCGACCCGATCACCGTGCCGTCATCCCGACGGATCAGGCTGCCCGAGGCCTGATCGGGGAAGGCGACCCGGGCAATGCCGGTGACCGCCAGCGGATAGGCGACGCCGGTCAGCACCGTGAGCGCCAGGAGAAGGGTCAGCGCGGGGCGAAGATGGGACAGCATGGATCCGTGTCCTCCTCAGACAAGGCCGATGGTGGTGATGACGATGTCGATCGCCTTGATGCCCAGGAACGGCACGACAAGACCACCCAACCCATAGACCAGCAGGTTGCGGCCCAGCAGGGCGGCGGCCGGGGCCGGGCTGTAGGCGACCCCGCGCAAGGCCAGCGGGATCAAGGCGATGATCACCAGGGCATTGAAGATGATGGCCGACAGGATGGCGCTTGCCGGGCTTTCCAGCCCCATGATGTTCAGCGCCTGGAGCGGCGGATAGGCCGTGATGAACAGGGCCGGGATGATGGCGAAATACTTCGCCACGTCATTGGCGATGGAGAAGGTGGTCAACGCCCCCCGGCTCATCAGCAGCTGCTTGCCGATCATGATGATCTCGATCAGCTTGGTCGGGTCGCTGTCCAGGTCCACCATGTTCCCGGCCTCCCGCGCCGCCTGGGTGCCGGTGTTCATGGCGACACCCACATCCGCCTGGGCCAGGGCGGGGGCATCGTTCGACCCGTCGCCGCACATGGCGACCAGCCGCCCCTCCGCCTGATATTGGCGGATCAGCTCCAGCTTCCGTTCCGGCGTCGCTTCCGCCAGGAAATCATCCACCCCCGCCTCCGCCGCGATGGCGGCAGCGGTCAAGGGGTTGTCGCCGGTGATCATGACCGTGCGGATACCCATCTGCCGTAAGGTGGCGAAGCGTTCCCGGATGGCGGGCTTGACGATGTCCTTCAGGTGGATGACGCCCAGAAGACGGGAGCCATCGGCCACCACCAGCGGCGTACCGCCGGCCTTGGCCACCTGCTCCACCAACCGGGTCGGGTCGGCGGCGGGGGCCCGGGCCACGGTCTCCCCCACCCAGGCGCGCATGCGGTCCGCCGCCCCCTTGCGGATGCGCCGGTCGCCGATATCGACCCCGCTCATCCGCGTCTGGGCGGTGAAGGGGATGAACACCATCCCTCCCTGGTCGCCGGGCAGGGCCATCCCCGATCGCTGCCGGGCCAGGGCCACGATCGACCGCCCCTCCGCCGTGTCATCGGCGAGGGAGGCCAGTAGCGACGCCTCCGCCAGCTCCCGTTCCGTCACCCCGGGCAGGGGCAGGAACTCCGCCGCCTGGCGGTTGCCGAGCGTGATGGTGCCGGTCTTGTCCAGCAGCAGCACATCCACATCGCCCGCAGCCTCCACCGCCCGGCCCGATTTGGCGATGACGTTGAACTTCACCAGCCGGTCCATGCCCGAAATGCCGATGGCCGACAGCAACCCGCCGATGGTCGTCGGGATCAGGGTGACCAGCAGGGCCACCAGGAAGGCGACCGGGATCAGGAAACCCGAATAGCCGGCGAAGGCCTGCAGCGACACCGTCACCAGAAGGAAGATGATGGTCATGCCGACCAGCAGGATCGTCAGCGCGACCTCGTTCGGTGTCTTCTGGCGCTTGGCCCCTTCGACCAGGGCGATCATGCGGTCCAGGAAGCTTTCCCCCGGGTTCGCCGTGATGCGGACGACGATCCGATCGGAAACGACCACCGTGCCGCCGGTGACGGCGGAGCGGTCGCCCCCGCTTTCGCGGATCACGGGGGCGGATTCACCGGTGATGGCGCTTTCATTCACGGTGGCGATGCCGTCCACCACCTCCCCGTCGCCGGGAATGGTTTCCCCCGCCACCACCACCACCAGGTCGCCGGCCCGCAAACCGGCGGCTGGAACCTCTTCCCAGAAGGCGGCGTCGGCCGTGGTCGCCCGCTTGGCCACCGTTTCGCTTTTCATCCGGCGCAGACTGTCCGCCTGGGCCTTGCCCCGGCCTTCGGCCACCGCCTCCGCCACATTGGCGAACAGGACGGTGAACCAGAGCCACAGGGAGATCTGGCCCGTCAGGCCCGCGTCGCTGCCGGCCCCCGGCCCCAGGGCAAGATCGCGCAAGAACAGCAGGGTGGTCAGCAGCGCCACCACCGCGGTGACGAACATCACCGGGTTGCGGATCAGCAGGCGCGGGTGGAGCTTGCGGAGGGACTCCCTGGCGGCCTGGGCGGCGATGCGCCCGTCCAGAAGGGTGGCGGTGGTGGCATTCATGACAGGGGCCGAATTGTCGTTGCGGTAGCGGGTCCATTCCCGCCGATGGGCGGCTTCCGCCCGTTTCAAGGGATCAGTCATGGTGTGGCTCCGAACAAGGTCCCGGCTTCCAGGCTCAAATGCTCGGCGATGGGGCCGAGGGCGAGGGCCGGGAAGAAGGTGAGGCCGCCGACGATCAGGATCGTCGCGATCAGCAGCCCGATGAACAGGGCCCCATGGGTGGGGAAGGTGCCGGGCCCGGCCGGGACCGCCTTCTTGGCCACCAGCGACCCGGCGATGGCCAGGGTGGGGATGATCACGGCGAAGCGGCCCAGCAGCATGGCGATGCCCAGGGCCGTGTTGTGCCACAGGGTATTCGCCCCGAACCCGGCAAAGGCGGAACCGTTGTTCCCCGTGGCGGAGGTGTAGGCGTACAGGATCTCCGTCAGGCCGTGCGGCCCAGGATCCTGCACGCTTGCCAGCATCGGCGGCACCAGCACTGTCAGCGCCGCGCCGCCCAGGATACCCAGGGGGAAGACCAGGATGGCGATGACGGCCAGCTTGATCTCCCGCGCCTCGATCTTCTTGCCCAGGTATTCCGGTGTGCGCCCCACCATCAGCCCGGCGATGAACACCGCCAGGATGACGAAGACCAGCATGCCGTAGAGACCGGCGCCGACCCCGCCGAACACCACCTCCCCCAGCATCATGTTCACCAGGGGCACCATGCCGCCCAGGGGGGTGAAGCTGTCATGCATGGCATTGACCGACCCGTTGGAGGCGGCGGTGGTGGCGACAGCCCAGAGGGAGGACAGGGCGATGCCGTGGCGGACCTCCTTGCCTTCCATGTTGCCGCCGCTGTTCAACGCATCGGTGGTGTCGTTGACGCCCAGGGCGGCAATGGCGGGGTTGCCCTGCGCCTCCGCCCAGTAGGTGAGGGACAGACCGCCGACGAACAGGACCGCCATGGCGGTCCAGACGGCCCAGCCCTGGCGCGTGTCCTTGACCATGCGCCCGAAGCTGTAGACCAGGGCGGAAGCCAGCATCAGCAGGCAGAGGCTTTGCAGCAGGTTCGACAGCGCCGTCGGGTTCTCATACGGGTGGGCGGAATTGGCGTTGAAGAAGCCGCCGCCGTTGCTGCCCAGTTGCTTGATGGCGATCTGGCTGGCCGCCGGACCCTGGGCCAGCACCTGGCTGCCGCCCTCCAGCGTCGTCGCCGTCACATAGGCATCGAAGTTCTGCGGCACGCCCTGCCAGACCAGGACCAGCGCGGCGATGATGGAAAAGGGCAGCAGGAGGTAGAGCGTCCCCCGCACCAGATCGGCCCAGAAGTTGCCGATGGTCTTTCCGGACCGCCGGGCAAACCCCCGGATCAGGGCCACGGCCACGGCGATGCCGGTGGCGGCGGACACGAAATTCTGCACCGTCAGGCCCAGCATCTGGCTCAGATACGACAGGGTCGTCTCCCCGCCATAGGCCTGCCAGTTGGTGTTGGTGGTGAAGCTGACGGCCGTGTTGAAGGCAAGGTCGGGCGCGACCGGCCCCAGCCCCGCCGGGTTCAGGGGCAACCAGCCCTGGAGCCGCAGCACTGCATAGAGCAGCAGCAGGCCCAACAGGTTGAAGACCAGCAGGGCCAGGGCATAGGCGGTCCAATGCTGTTCCCGCGCCGGATCGATGCCGGCCAGGCGGTAAAGGCCTCGCTCCACGGGGCCGAGCACGGGGGTGAGCAGGGTCCGCTCCCCCTCGAACACCCGGGCGAGGTAGCCGCCGAGCAGCGGTGTGACCACCGCCAGCAGGGCGAGGTAGAACAGGATCTGGAGGGTTCCGTCCGCGGTCATGGCCTCAGAACTCCTCCGGGCGCAGCAGCGCGTAGACGAGATAGGCGAGCAGCCCGGCGGCAACGATGCCGCCGGCGATCAGGTCGAAGGTCATCGGATCGCTCCCTCACAGCCGATCACAGCCGTGGGTCAGGCCCGCGAACGCGGCAAAGGCCGCCAGAACGGCGACCAGGAAGACAAGATCGAGCATGGGGTTCCCCCTGGGGTCGCATTGATCGAACCCCACCGTGCCGTCACCCTGCATAAAGGATCGAGACGGATTTCCCTCTCCGCGGATCAGGATGCCGTAAGCCCGGTATAAGGATTTTGTTTATGCCATCCGGGGTGGTGGGCCATCGGCAGGCGTCTTGTGGCCTTACGGGGACAGGGTATATGGGGGAAATCCGTTGCTGTCCCCCTTGAGCGTCGCTCGGCTCCGACACAGTTCGCACTCCACGATGCTTTCCAGGTAGCTGGTGTAGCGGTCGGCCGGGTCCTGTCCCTCCAAAGTCCGGATCTCCGGATAGCCGCCGCGAACCATCAGGTCGATCGCTGATCGGCGAGTATAGGCGGCGGGCCAGGCGGCGGGCGGGGCGGGGGGGCCAGGCGGGGGCCCAGGCGGGGGCCTCGTCCTCTGGGGGCCTGATCCGGCTGCTGCCGAACCGCCAGGGCAGCGTGATCGGCTGGCTGCGGCCGGACGGGCGGTTGGGCGGGGCCTATACCTATGACGCCTACGGCAACTCCCCCCAGGCGGGGGCGGCGGGCCCGCTGTTCCGCTATGCCGGAATGCGCTACGACCCTGAAATCGCCCTGTACCACACGCCCAACCGGGCCTACGATCCTGTGGACGGGAGGTGGATGCAGCTCGACCCCATCGGCATCGAGGATGGGCTCAATCGCTACGCCTATGTGCGCAACTCGCCGCTGATGGGCGTGGATCCGACGGGGTTGGAATGCATTCCGCAGGATGACGGAAGCACCGAATGTGATCCACCGGGGGATGAGATTGGCAAATTCACCATACCCCCCACAATCACCAGCCCAGGTTACATTGGGCCAAAAGAAAGCGGTCATCATGTTTACAACGCTGAAACTTCGACTCCTGGGTCATCTCAGGAGTTAACAGCCAGCATTGAGAGCGCGGTAATCAACAACCCCACGCCTGGTAGCGACCTCCCCGCCACACCAGAAGGCGTAGTCAATGATGCAGGCATAAGCCCGTTTTCCGGTGATTTCGGCGACAAGGTAGTGTCGTTTGTATCCAAAGACTCCAATGGTAACACAATAGTTGTAAATGTAACAATTCCGGGACAGCACGCCCTTAATCCTGGTTATGTTGCGCAGGCTATTGTACCGCAGCAAAGCTCAACGAGTATATTTGTTGTTGGAGAGGGAAATGCATTAGTTCAAGTTGGTCCCGGATCTGCGGCAGGCGGCGCCGTGTTTCAGTCAAAAATTGAAGGCGACATGCGCAAGGGAGTCTGGGACGCAGTAAGGAAAGGAAAATGGTGAAATGAAAAGGACGCTCTATAGAGTTCTGTGCGCCATAATTGTGATTGTCCTAATGTTGCTAGGCATTGTAATCAATATGTATGCCAATTTGTTAGTTTTAATAATATCTTATTCCGCAATGCTGTCTTCACTTATAATCCCTATAAATCCTTACTTTTCCAACACGATACGCGAAATTACTCTATCTGCTGTCGTGGCGTCTTTGATAAATATTAACTACATTTTCATTGCATTTAGGAGTGCCCATACAGTGACAATTTATTATTCATTTGCGCTGACTATATTTTCATTTTTGCTGGTATTATCAATAATAAAAATCCGTAAGTTACTATAATTAATTGTCATAATAATGCATGAAAACTGGAATAATATTTGGAGGCCACTATGCTTTGAGCACTTTTTCTTCATCTCTGCCGCTCTTCTCCCGATGCCGCCACCATCACCGGCGCCACCGTCACGATCCGCGCCAGGGTTCCGGGTCGCAGCAGGACGGCGACGCGGGGCGGGAGGGCGAGGACGGTGTTGATGGGGACCAGGGGCTCCTCCAGATCGGCGAGGGTGCGCTGGCGGGCCCAGGTCTCGCCGCCGGCCCGGTTGATCTCGGTCCGCTCCAGCCGGGCGACGGTCAGGCGCCGGGTGCCGGAGGCTTCGGCCACCCATTCGGCAGTGACCGGGTCTGTGCCGCCGAAGACCAGCTTGAGCTGGCTGTTGACGCGGACGGCCTGCAGCACGCTCTCCCCGTCCAGGCGGCTGTCGGCCGGGGCCAGCAGATCGCCGAAATTCTGGTAGGCGGTGATGATCTCCGCATCGAAACCGGCGACGGTGGCCAGCGCCTTGCAGACCGTGTCGCAGACCAGGAAGCGCAGCTCGTCGATATAGAGGGAGAGATGGGCGGTGCGCTGGTCCTTCAGCGCCCGGGCCTGCTGGATCACTTCCCCCCAAGGATTGGCATGATCAGGGCCTGGGTGGCGCCGCGGATGACGGCATCGTCGAGGGAGCCGCGGACATGGACCACGGCGGCGTTGAGCAGCGTGGCCTCCACCTTGAAGCCGCGCCTGGCATGGGGGCAGAGCTTGTCGCAGGCGGCCCATTCGCGCAGCCGGGCGCGGGTGGTGGAGAGGGCCTTGGCGGTTTCCTCATCCCCGTCCCCGGCGGCGCGGACGGCGTCGAGCAGATCGGGCAGGCCGGTGCGGCCGGCGAAGCGGTCGAAAAGCTGTTCGCGGGCCAGCGCCTTGTAATGGTCGGCATCGGAGCCGCGCTCCAGCAGGTCCATGACCTCGTAGAAGCGGGCGCGGCGGTCGGCGGGGCTGCCGCCGGCGAAGGGGGCGTAGCGGCCGGGGGCGGCGGGATCGGCCAGGTCCA
>JBJOKR010000056.1:0-22693 GCA_046045995.1 Pseudomonadota bacterium
TAATGGTCGGCATCGGAGCCGCGCTCCAGCAGGTCCATGACCTCGTAGAAGCGGGCGCGGCGGTCGGCGGGGCTGCCGCCGGCGAAGGGGGCGTAGCGGCCGGGGGCGGCGGGATCGGCCAGGTCCAGGGAGATGAAGCTCCGCCCGGTCTCGGCACAGGCGCGGCGCAGAACGCCGGGCAGCAAGTAAACGCCCTTGGGGATCCCCCTTGGGATCGATCAGGATCACGGCATCGCCGCGGCGGATGGCCTGATCGGCCCAGATCTGGAAGGTGATGCCCTTGCCGAAGCGGGTTGCGCCGACGACGGTCTTGTTCATCTCCCGCCACTCCGCCACGGGCATGTGGATGGCCGTGCCGTCCTCGCCCAGGCCCAGGAAGACCTGGCCGTCGCGGTAGTGATCGGCCGGGCGGTAGGCTGCCGCCTGATGCCGGGTCAGGGCATCGCGGATGTCGGAGGGGGTCTCGGTCGGCTGGCGGATGCGCAGGGCCCGCAAGGCGCCGGAGAGGCGGGGCAGGAGATGGCGCTGGACCGTGACGCGCAGCAACAGGCCGAGGGTGAGGGCGGCGGCCAGGAAGGGCCCCCAGGCCCGGGCCCAGTCGCCGTAGAGGGCGATGGCGAGATCGCCGCCCAGGCGCAGCCAGGCGAGCAGACAGACGCCGAGGGCGAGGATGAGCAGGGCGCCGAGCAGGACCAGGAGGGCGCGGCGGAGATAGAGGATGCCGGTGCCGTGGGAACCGAGATCGCTTTCCAGCCGGAGGGGGGCGAGGCCGGCCAGGCCCAGCCCGAAGAGCACCGCCGCCGCCGCGAGGAAGCCCCCCGGCTCGACCGCGGCCAGCAGGGTGTCGATCAGGGCGAGGTGGCGGGTCCAGCCCATGGGAAGGCTCCGGGCAGGGGTGCGCGCGCGGCGGGGAGCGGGGGCAGCGGTTCGGCTCCCGGGCAAAAGGGATAGGGACCGGGTGGAGGCTTTCGCCCCCACCCGGTTGTGACGCGACGACCGATCCGCCGGCCCTCAGGAAGGGGGCAGAGCAGGGACCGGCCGCCGCGGAGGCACCGTTTTGCCTAGGAAGGCGGGTGCTGCCGCGCGCCATGGGGGCGGGACGGCCGTCCAGTCGGGTAAGGACATGGGGGATCCCCGTGTTCGGTTCGCGATCATCGCCTGATCTCCTTGGTGTATGGGATGGAGGAAAGATGGCCCGTCCGCACAGCTACCCCCGGATGGGGGGAGGGTGGGACGGGGTGACCTTGTCGCCGCGGGGCTGCCAACCCTGCGCAAACCGCCGGATCCCTCCGGCGGAACGACGTCTCTGCCACGGCCCGACCAGGGCCATGATCCGTGCTGCCCATGCGTGACGCTTTCGAGACGGTGGGATCCGGCCGGTTGCCGACCGGGGGTTCCGGATCCCTCCCGCTGCCGCTTCGACCAAACCGCGGCGGCGGTTTTCACTCTACTCACGTCGCTCCCACGCCTAGATCCGCAGATCTGCCGGTGCCACCCGGCCGATGCCGGGCGATCCGGATCGTGTCCGAACCGTCCCCGTCCCGGTGCCACCCGGGGCGGGATCCTTAGCGCTTCCCGCGTTATCCGTGACGGTCTTGACGAGCAGTACGCCGGTGTCTCGCCATGACGGCCGGGCAATGTGCCTTTCGCCGCCGCCTCCCCGGGGGGAGGGGGGAGCGATTTCAGGGGGCCGAGGTTCCAAAGCGCCTCCCTTACGGACTGTCTGGGTTCCAACGTTGGTCGCCGGCCACTGTAGGGCCGGTGCCGGCACTTGCTCTCCGCACAGCACCCTCGGGGGGTGCCGTTACAGGCTTGAGCTGTCCGATGATCCGGGCCGCTTGCGCGCCCCGGTACCGCCTGGTCCACGTTTCCGCTCCCAGGCCCACGCCTCCCAAGCCCATTGGGGTTTCCCACCCGTGCGCATCGCCCCCCTGTGCGGCAGGGCCCCTGCATTGTGTTGACTGTACGCTTGCGCGCACCCCCCCGGCGGGACTGGATACCCGCTCTCCGTCGCGGCAGGGACGGTCCCCGTTGCCGGGGTGCCCGTGTCCGCGTCGCCCGTCCTCAGGCCCGCGCTCGCCAGGATCGCGGTCCTGTGCCGGGATTGGGTCGAACAGGGCATTCCAGCCCTGAGCGCCCGGTGCAGCCGTGCGAGCCCGATTAAGGGCACACGGCTACGGCATGGGCATGGAGCGGGGGTGGCGCCCCCGCTCCGTCCCGGGTTGGCGGCCCGGGTGCCCCCCGTGGGGGGCCGGATCCATGGCAGCAGAGACAGACAGGGGTTGTGGGACCGGGGCTCCGCGGGGTGGGTCTCCTTTCCGGGGGCGAAGCCTGTGACCGGGGCCTTGGCGGGGCCCCGGCGATGGTGGGGGGAAGCACGGCCGTCTCCTCGCCTGGCGGGCGTGGGGCGGCCGAGGATGTCGGCGTTCCCGCGCGGGGCCGGGGTTGGGGTGGCTGGCTTCTCCTGTCGCATCGCACGGGGTCGGCGGGCCATCGGGGCGGGCCTCGTTGGAAGGGGAACGTCCTGCGGTCTCCGGGGCCCCTCCCGGCTGCCCCCCTCGACCATGCATCCCAGGCGCAGGGAGTCTCCTGCGCTGTCGAGGGTGCGCTGTGGCGGGGTGTTGGTCCAGTACTCTTCTGTGTTGGTGACGTGCGTCCAGGAACCTCTTTATATGAAGTAGCGCGTATCGCCGTGAAACCGGGGTTTCCTCTTAGTTATGAAATCGCGCCATGCAGATCCATGTCTACAAAACCGGGACCATGCACGCACTGCTGACAGCTCTGGTGGGCGGCTATACTGACCATATCTCGGGGATGGTTTCCGCGGAACGTGTTAATGCGATGTGTGAGAAGTTCCACGACCGATATCTCATTGATCTCACCCCCCATCACCGTCACCGGCGCCATCGGCAAGGGCTGGGCAATGCCCGGCTGTTTCTCCATCCGTCCTACAGCGACCCCGTCTTTGCGTGGTGGCTGCTGCTGACGGAGGGTGACCATCCGGCCCGGGCATCGGAGCCGGTGATCCACAGTGCCGTCGACAAACGGCATCGCCTCTGCTTCCAGGACCAGTATGAGGCGGTCCAGCGCCCGGCGGCGGGCGGGGTCCTGCGCTGGACCTGGCGGATGACGACGCCGCAGTATGAGGCCCTGTCCTCTCGGTTGCAGACCGCACTCCGGGGTCGGGGCGATGCGCGGGAGCTGGTGGCCGCCCTCCGGACCCTGCATGCAAACAGCTGCGCCGATGCGCTGAGCCGGATCGACGTGCTCTACGCCCGCCAGGCGCCCAACCTTTCCATGGCGGTGGTGGAGCGCCTGGTGCGGTCCAACATCGATCTCGTCGTCCATGTCATCCGCGACCCCACCCCCGGCGGGCCCGGGCGGCGGGTGGCGGAGATCGCGGCGGTTGGGGGCGGTGGGGTGACAGGACCGGCCAGCGGTTCAGCTGCCGTACAATAACCAGAAAAATAGACTTGATTTTAGGTTTATTTCCGTATGAGTGGTACCTTATTCGATGAGGCGCCAGTTAACGTCAACTTCACGGGATATTGGCCTGGCCCATGCAAAACCTAACCACCTTTCGGCGAACCGGCTGCTCATCTTCGACATTCATATCCGATTGGATGCTTGGCCATTTACTAGGGTGGGCATACTGTCGGCTCCATCCAAAGGGATAAAGCTATCCGCTCGATCCCTGCCGCCTTGGCATTTGTAATGCTCCGCTTTCCGGAAAGACATCGTGCTTGTTCTTCAACTGGTCGAGCCTTACCGCCCTTTGGTGCTCCTTTCTCTGCTGGCTCTGCTTGCGGGTTCCGGCCCGGCGGCGGCGAACTCGGAGCGGGTGCTCCGGATCGGCATCGGGACGGTGACAAGCCTCGACCCCCACCGCACGATGGAGAAATCAAGCTCGGATGTCCTGCGCTCCCTCTGTGAAGGGTTGACGACCCATGATGCCGCCGGGCGGGTGGTTGCCGGTGCCGCCCAGTCCTGGAGTGTCAGCCCCGATGGGTTGACCTGGACATTCCAGTTGCGATCCGGATTGCTCTGGTCCGATGGACAGCCGATGACGGCCGAGGATTGGGTCTGGAGCTTCAGGACAGCCGTCGCGCCGGACGGTGCGGTCGGTGTCCAGCCGCTTCTGGGACTTGCCAATGCTGTCGCGATCCGGGCGGGGCAGATGCCGGTTGACCAGCTCGGTGTCGAGGCACCGGCGCCCGACATGGTGCGTCTGACCTTGGGCACACCCCAGCCTGATCTACCTGGAGCTCTGACCCAGCTGGCCGCCCTGCCGCGACCGCGCCATGTCATCGAGCAGGTGGGAGCCGGCTGGGCAACGCCGGACCACATGGTCTGCAATGGGGCGTTCACCTTGGAAGCGGTGACGCCGGGTACGCTGGTACGGGCGCGACGAAATGAGACTTATCACGCAGCTGGGGCGGTTGCAGCGGATGCTGTCGAGTGGATCGTTCCTCAGGACTCGGCGGAGCAGGCGCGGTTGTTCTTTGATGAGCAGCTCCATGTCTCCTCCTTCCTGATGCCGGACAGCCTTGCCTGGGCCAAGGCAGTGGGATCGGCCCGGATCCGCAGCTTCGACAGTTCCATCGCCTATTTCCTCCTGCCCAATTTCCGGACCCCGCCTTTCCTGGAGAATCCAGAACTGGCCCGGGCCTTGAGCCTGGCCCTCGACCGCGACCTGATCGCCCTGCGCGCCACTGCCGGGGCGGGGAAGCCCAGAACGACCTTCGTCCCCCCTGGGTTTTCTGGTTGGCAGGCAGATCCGGCCGACTGGACCGGCCGCGACCGCAATGCCCGATTGGATGAAGCCCGAGCCATCCTTGCCGCCGCCGGTTACGGGATCGACCGGCCCCTCCGCCTGGACATCCATTTCAGTGATGCGAATGGCCAGAAGCTGAACCGCCGTGTGATGACAGCGGTCGCTGCCCAATGGTCGGTGCTGGGGGTAAAGGCCGTCTTGGTCGAACGGACCTTCAGCGAGCATCTGGATCTGCTGATGCAGGGAAACTGGTCGGGCCTCGCCCGGCGGAGCTGGAGTTCGTACGCACCGGAGAACTACCTGCGTCCCCTTCTGACCAGCCCCGGAGCCGGGTGGACAGGGTTCAGCGATCCCCGTTTCGCAGAGGCGATGGCGGTCGCCTTGGGTGAGGGCGATCCAGCTATCCGCCTCACGCTGCTGGCGCGGGCGGAGCGCCTTCTGCTGGAGACGGGGGCCGTGATTCCCCTGATGCAGGAGGTGTCCCGGGTGCTCGTCAGCGAGGATCTGGAGGGATGGGAGGACAACCACACCCGCATGCACCCGCCGCGTCTTCTCAGCCTCCGCCGATGGCGGGATACATCGCCCTGACACCCGGGCGACGGGGTCGCCGGGCCCTATCCCATCATCCGGCGCCACCTTCCTGGCGTCAGGCCGGTGGCCCGCCGGAAGGCGTCGCCGAAGGTGGTCTGGCCGCTGTAGCCGATGGCCTGGGCCACCTCCGTCAGGGATAGGCGCGGATCGGCCAGCAGTTCCTTCGCCCGGTCGATCCGCGCCCGTGTCAGCCAGGCATGCGGCGGCAGGCCGGTGCTCTGCCGGAAGGCGGTGCAGAAATGGCTCCCGGACAAGCCGATCAGGGCCCCAAGCTCCGCCAGGCCGATGTCCCGGTCCATGTGATCGATCATGTAATCGGTGGTCCGGCGGATCTGCCACGGGGCCAGACCTCCGCAACGGTGCCGGGGTTCGGTCCGCTTTTCCAACGATCGCAGCAGATGGCCGACCAGGACCAGGGCTGCGCCCTCCATGAGCAGGCGCCCGGCCGGATCGCGCCCGGACGCTGCCTCCCACATCCGGGACAGCAGGGCGCCCGTCTCCGGGTCGGGCCGGCTTTCCAGGCCCGGCCGGCGCAGCGGTTCCCGCCAGTTCTGGTCGCCGATGATCCCGTCCAGCAGACGGGTGTCGATCGCTGCGATCCGGAAGGCGGTGGTGACATCCTGGGTGATCGAGGCCTCCTGCTGGGGCAACTGGATACTGACGTCCCCCACCCTGCCGATAGTGGCGCGGGAACCGAAGCCGACATCGATGCAGCCGCGGAAGGGGGACAGGGCCTCCGCCACGATCAGGCAGCCGGTGGCGGGGTAGATATAGGTCCCCGGCGGCTGTTCGGTCTCGATCATGCCCACCCGGTCCTGTACGAAGAACCGACGCTCCCGTACATGGGAGGCAAAGACACCGCGCTCTCCGTGATCGTTGAACATCGTCCCGGCTCCGAAGCCTCATTGTCCCAGCCACGACCATGATGTTGGTAGAAGAGCATGGCCGCATTATTTCGGATTTGCTGAGAAATCCCCGGTATTCGGGATGAACGCCTTCCACGACACCCTGTCCGCCCCATGATCCAAGGGGGATGACGGAAAGCTTTGTCGAAATCCCGCCGGAATCATCGCAACTGCGCCCGAACGTCCTGGTCCCGGGCCGGTGTAATCTTGCCCCCGCCAGTCCGATATCTGTAGGAGAGGAAATCCATGACGACCAATGCAGCCGTCGTGTGCCGCTTCATCGAGGATTTCCTCGGCCGCGGCGATACCGAAGCGGCCGATGCCACGGCCCATCCGAGAATCCAGGGGATCACCGGGCTGAAACCCACCGGCCCGATCGACGGGCTGGAGGAATATAAATCCATCTTGGCCGCCTTCATCGATGCGTTTCCGGCCGTATCGCCGGTGGTGATCATCGACCAGTTCGAGTCCGCCGACGGAACACGGGTGGTGACCCGGTTCCATTCCCGCCAGCGCCATGCCAAGCCCTTCTTCGGGGTGCCAGCCGGCGGGCGGATCGTCCTTTTCGACGAAACTCATGTGGCTCGCCTTAAGAACGGGCTCATCGTCGAAAACATTGTCAGCGCCACCAATCTCGAGTTCGAGATGATCATGGCGCCCGCCTTGTCGCCGTTGATCCTGACCTGACGGCCGACCGATGATCTGACGACGTCAGCTCGGCCCGGGCGTGGTTGGTATGGCCGCCCTGGCATCCCGCCTGGCCCTGGCCTACCGACCCGGTCTCGGCATCCCCCGCCTCGACCGGCCGGGCCAGGCCTCCGTCAACTCCTACCTTCTGATCGGGGAGCGGTCGGTCGTCATCGTCGACTGCCAGCGCACGGCGGTCGAGGCGCGAACGGTGGTCGCTGCCGCCCGCGGCACCTGCCTGCCGGTGGAGGCGATCGTTCTGACCCATGAGTATGCCGATCACATCGTTGGCCTGGACATCGTCGCCCGCGCCTTTCTCGACGCGCCTATTCTGGACGGAGAGGTGACCCGGGACTGGATTGTGCGGGAGGGGTACGGACTGCTGGAGATGATGCGGCCCGTCGTCGGTCCGGCAATTCACGATCGGATTCCCGAGCCAACCCGGATCATGCGTCCCAACCAGGTCATTCGACTGGCAGGCAATGACTGGCATATCGACCAGCTGGGGCCGGGGGAGGCGAGCGGCATGACCCTTCTCCATACGGAGGCCGAGGATATCCTGATCGCAGGCGACCTGTTCGGCAGCCGGTCGACACCCTGGCTGCTCGACGGCCATATGCGTGATTGGGTCCGCCAGCTCGATGCGGCGGAGGCGCGCTATGGCGGGGTCGGCACCAGCTTGCCGGGTCATGGCGCGGCCGCCCCCGCAGGCGGCCTGATCCGCGAGCAGCGGGCCTATCTGCGGTATATCGAGGATCTGGTGCGGGCAGCGCTGGCGGATGACGGCCGCCTGCCGGAAGAGGCCCTCCCCGCCATCCGGGCCGCCATGGACGCCCGCTTCCCTGACTACCCGCGGGTGGCCCCGCAGCCCGACCTGATCGACCGCAACGCCCGCGCTCTTGCAATTGAGATCGGCTCTCCCTGACCCGGCGATCTAGAAGTATCGGGTCAGGCGCAGGGTCAACACCTCATCCCTCCGAAGTGGAGCGAGCAGAGCGTCACCGGAGGCCGTGAACCATCGTGCCTCCACCTCCAGCAATGTCGTATCCCCCCATCGGCGTTGGAACTCGACCGATCCTTGGGTTCCGCCGTTGGCCGTGTCGACGATGGCGCCGGCTAGCAGCTCCGTATCCTGGGCATCGTTCCAGGTCAGGCGCAGGCCGGCGAAGACATCGTCGTCGAAGGGTGTGGCCGGGGCCCGGGCCGGATCGCGGCCGTCATGCAGGTATTCCGCGATCAGCCCCAGGTCCAGGCCGCTGCCGCCCAGGTCGAACAGGGTGTACTCCACCCCGCCGACGGCGGCGGCGAAGCTGTCCCCCCCGCTGCGGGCCAGCACCAGTTCCCCCTTCAGCAGCCAGGGGCCCGTCGTGTACTGGATGTCCGCCCCGGCCTGGGTCGTTTCCAGGTAGACCGGGTCCAGTCGGCCGCTCGCGGCGTTCGGCTCCAAACGCGGCGACCGGCCGGTGCCGTGGAAGGCGTGCAGGCCGATATCGTAGTCGCCCCTGCGCCCGCTGTACCGCAGGGCAACGTCCCCCGCCCACCGGCCCCCGTCGCGGTCGACCCGGCCCGCCGCGTCGTCCACCGCCGGATCGGGCCGCAGCGGTCCCGCCGGCCCGGGATGGCGCCGCTCCCGGAACCAGGGCATCCAATAGGCCTCCACCATGCCGGATCCGATCCGACGGGACAGGCGCAGCAAGGGTTGGCCCAGCTTCTCCCCCTCATCGATATCCTCCACCGTATCAATTTGGTTGATGACGTCCACGATGTTGCGGGATTCGACCACGCCCCAGAACACCTGCGAAAACCCGGCCAGGACCGCCCAATCGCCCAGGTCCGCGGCCAGGCTCGCCTCCCGCAGGTCGGCGTAGCGCCGGGCACCGTCGCGCCCGTCCAGCCGCAGATAGGGCTCCACCCGGACCCGCAGGGTGCGGTCGGGACTGGTCCAGGCGATATCGCCGGTCAGGATCAGGCCCGCCTGTATGCCGTCCATCTGGGCCGGGGCGGCCGGATCGGCCGGGAACCAGCGTGTCTCGATGGCCAGTTCCGGGCGGATCTGCATCGGGCCCGCCGCCGCGGCCGTCGGCAGCAACAGGAGGGTGAGGAGGGCCGGGCCGGCCAGAGGATGGAAGGGGCGCGCCATGGCTCCCTCACATCCGGCCGAGGGCGGAGGGCTCGAAATCCGCCCCGTCCAGGTCCACGCCGAACCGGTACTCCCCCGCCTCCAGCACCGTCACCTTGCCGGTCAGGTGGTTGGTCATGGTCTGCCGATGCGCGCGCCAGTACCCGCCCGGATACTGGCGATACTCATCCAGGACCAGGGTCTTCAGCAACTGGCCGCCGCGGTCGAAGAACTCGATCCGGCGGGGCTGGAAGACATCGGTGTCGTAGAAGCAGTGCAGCTTGGAATAACCGGAGCGTTCATAGCGCGGGACGCATTCGACCACGTCCATTTCCATCCCATCCACCGACCGGGTTTCCAGCCAAGTATAGGTGTACTTCCCCAGTTCGCTGGCGGTCAGGTCCTCGAAGGCGAATTCCGAGCCCACGAAGGGGCCGGACTTGTTGGCGGAGGAAATCCGCTTCACCCGGCGGAGCGCCGGCAAATAGAGCCACTGGTCATCGGATTCCAGGATGCGGGCATGGGAAAGCAGGGCCGTCCCCGCCACATCGGGGGGAGAGAAGAAGACGGTCAGCGACTTGTCGCCGTTCCCCTCTCCCTGTTTCTCCAAAGTGTCGATGCGCATGTCCCGGGTGGTGGCGCGTCCGCTCGGGTCCTTCAGCGTCATGACCAGATCGACCGAGCTGGTGCCAAAGCCGGTATCGGTGTGGTCGGATCGCTCGGCGACGGCCAATCCCCGCTCCTGCGGGGTCTGGGCGTGGACCGGGCCGGACAGGCCGGGGGCGAGGGCGACGGTCAGGAAGGCGGCCGACAGGACGGCTGCGGCGGCCCGGCGGTGCGGGAACAAGGATCGCATGGTCGTCTCCAACGATGGCGGGTGATCGGGGATGGGGCAGGCCCGTGCGGGCGGCGCCGTCAGGAGTGGGCGGACGGGGCGGATGCCGCCCGGCGCGCCCGCTGAGCCAGGGTGAGGAACAGGCTCGGCAGCAGCAGGAAGTTGACAAGCATGGCGAAGACGATGGCCAGGGCCGTCAGCAGCCCCAGATCGGCGTTCAGCTTGAAGGTGGAGGTGGCCAGCACGGCGAAGCCCGCCGCCAGGATCACCGTGGTGGCGAAGATTGCCGCCCCGGCGGTCCGGAAGGCATAGCGCACGGCGTCCGGCACATCCGCTCCGTCCTCCCGCCGGGCCCGTAGGTATTTGGCCAGGAAATGCACGGAGTAATCGACGATCAGCCCGACCGCCACGGCACCGACCGCGGCGACGGAGAACCCAACCGTTCCCACCAGCAGGGCCCACACCCCAAAGGTAGCCAGGATCGGGAGGGCATTGGGGACAAGGCTGATCAGGCCGACGCCCAGGGAGCGGAAGGACAGGGCCAGGATCACCAGGATCGCGCCCACCAGCCAGGCGGCCCCTTCGAACATGGCGGTAATGTTCCGTTCCGCCACGAAGGCGAAGAGCACCTTCGACCCTGTCGCCTCCATCTGGAACCCGTTTCCGTTGCGGTCAAACCAGTCCCGCGCCGCCGATAGAAAAGCCCGCGTTTCTTCTGTGGAGATGTCCCTCATGGTGGCGGTCACACGGGTGGAGCGCCGGTCGATGTCCACCCGGTTCGTCAGGTCCAGACCGCGGGGCAGGCTGAGTTCGTAGACCAGGAGATACTGCCCTGCCAGATCACCCTGTTCCGGCAGGCGGTAGAAGGCGGGATCGTCGCTGTTCAGGGTCCGGTTCAGGCGCTTCATGATGTCGGATACGGCATAGACATGAGCCACCTCCGGCCGCGTGCGCAGCCAGGTCGCGAAAGCATCGACCCTCGCCAGGAAGGCAGGATCCGTCACCGCACCGGGCGCCCCAGGGTCCAGGATGAATTCCACCTGGTCGGACCCGAAATAGGGCTCGGTCGCGTCGATCGCTTGGCGGAACTCCAGCGATTTGTCGAAATACTGCGACCACTGGTCATTGAGCCGCAGCGTCGGGATGAAGGCCACTGCCCCAAGACTGAAGGCCAGGGTGCCGACCAGAACATGGTGGGGCCGGGCTATCACCAGATTGGCGATGGCGTCGACCACGGTCATCCGGTCCTGGGCGGAACCGGCGGTGCGGCCCATGGGCAGCAGTGACAACAGCGCGGGCAGGAAGAGGATGGTCAGCAGCCACGCTGCCAGCACACCCGCCGCCGTGATGGTGCCCAGGTGATGGAAAGGCGGGCTGTCGGAGAAGTTCAGGGTCAGGAAGCCGACAACCGTGGTGGCGGAGGTGATGGCGATTGGGGCGAAGTTCAGGGCCAAAGAATCGATGATCGCCGTGTACCGGTCCTGCCCCTCCCGCATCCGGTTCCGGATGCCGGCGATCAGGTGGATGGCATCGGCGACGGCGATGGTCAGGATAATCGTGGGGGCGGAGAGGGAGATCGGCGTCAACTGCACCCCCATCCACCCGCCGGCCCCCATCGCCACCAGGGTGGACAGGGCGATGACCAGCAGGCTGGCGATGACGGCCGCGACGGATCTCAGGGTCAGGAACATCACCACCAGGATCAGCAGATAGACCGCCGGGATCAGTGTGGCAGCATCCTTCATCCCCGCCTGTTCGAAGGCGGCGCTCAGGCTGGCCACTCCGGTTATGTGGATCTGGTGATCCGGATGGTCGGCCAGGATCGTGGCCCGCAGGTCCCGGGCGGCCTCCGCCACAAGGCTGGCGGCGTTCGGCACCCCGGCCGGGATCTGAACCACGGCATTCACCACCGTCGCCGCCCCGTCCCGGGACACGACAAAGCCATTCAGCAAGGGCTCCGTCTCCGCTGTCCGGCGGATCTCGATCAGGTGCTCGCGGGTCAGACGGTCCGGTTCGGGGACCAGATCGCTGACGATCAGGTCATCCCCCCGGCCGATGGTGTTCTGGAAATTGGTCAGGCTGTCGACCCGGCTGACATAGGGCAGTCGCCACGCTCCTTCCGTCAGGGCATGGACGGCTTGCAGCGTATCGGGGGTATAGATGCTGGCGCCCTTGGGAATGAGGACGAAGGCGACATTGTCGTTCTTGCCGAAGGTGCCCTGGGCGCGTTCATTGGCGATGAAGTCCGGATTGTCAGGTCCGAAGAAAACCCGATAATCCCCGGCGAACCGCAGGGCCGATGCGCCATAGGCGATCACCAGACAAACCAGGATCGTGAGCGGAATGACCACCCACCGCGCCTTGATGCTCCACACCGCAACCCGCCGTCCGATCCGTTCGGCCCCGCGTTCCGTTGCCATCCCCAACCCTCCCAACCATATAGTACGGTACCGTACCGTACTTATCTGGCGGTGAGATGGTGGTGAGGTCCGGGATGACAAGCCCAGATATGGACAAAATCGATCGGAAGGAGGCGGCTGCCCGCGGCACCGCTTCCCCCGGCGCGTCTGATCCGAACCCAGCCGGCCTATCTCCCTCTGGCCCCGCTCCCCTGTCGGCAGCGGAGGAGCGGATACTGGAGGCGGCCCGGACCCTGTTCTTTGCCGAGGGTGTGGCCGCTGTCTCCACCGACCGGCTATGCCGCCAGGCTGGTGTCTCCAAAAGCACCCTGTACAAGTATTTCGGGGATATGGGCGGCGTGCTGACGGGCGTGGTCCGCCGGGAGGGGGATTCCTTCACAACAGGCGTGATGACCGCCCCGGATACGGCGGACGCATTCTGGGGCTCCCTGATCGCCTACGGCATCAATCTCCTGACCCTGCTGAACCAGCCCCATTGCATCCAGTTCGACCGGATGCTGCATGAGGAGGCGCGACAGCGGCCGGAGATCAGCCGCCCATTCTATGACGCCGCCTACGGGCGCAGCCATCAGGACGTCACGGCGCTGGTGGCCCATGGCCAGGCGCGCGGATACATCCGCAAGCCTCAGCGGGCCGAGTGGTTGGCGGATAACCTGATCAGCATGTGGGAAGGTCTGGCCTATACCCGTACCCGTCTTGGCCTGGCGGACCGCCCCTATCCCGATCCGCCCGGCTGGGCCCGGCATTGCGTGGAGGTGCTGTTCGAAGGTGACATGCGTTCATGACGGCGTCCTCACCTGCCGGGACATCCCGCTTGGTCCAAGCGGACGGAATGACGGCCGGAGCATGCAGTGTTTCGCGAGGAGGACCGTATCATGGAGCGTGGAAGAGGAATCCTGACGGCGCAAGAGGGGGATGTGGATGGCCGGAAAGCGGATCGGCGGAGGCTTCTTCGGCTACAACTTTAACCTCCTCCTCATCCGGGATTGGGCGGACTCCAGGCTCCCAGCGGCGGTTGCCGGACTGGAGCCGGGGCATCTGCGCATCCCCGGCGGGACGATCGCGGATTATTGGGACTGGAACCGCGGTGCAATCATCGCTGGGAGCCCCGCGGATTATCGCCTGAGGGAGATCCCCTATTCGGAAGAGCAGCGGGGGATCACTGGGGCGACACTCGACGCCATCGCGCCGGCCTTCCGCGCATCGGGGAGCGAGGCGATCTTCGTGATGAACGTTCTCACCTCCAGCCTGCGGTCGGAGCTGGACCGTATCCAGCAGTCGGTGGACGCGGGCATCCGGATCACGCGGGTGGAGATCGGGAATGAACAGTATTTCAGCCTGCCCAACGATACCCTGCGCTTCCCCAGGCCCGCCGACTACGCCACCCTGGCCAGGACCTGGGCCGAGGCCATCCGAGGCAGGTTCCCGGAGGTGGAGATCGCGGTCATCGGCTGGATCGACATGGACAGGGCGCGGGCGGGCAACGCGACCCGGGAACTGAACTGGAACCAGGCTTTGATCGACAGCGGCGTTCTTTCCGTCGTCGATGCCATCGCCTTCCATCCCTATATCGAGCCGCGCGAAACCCGAAGCACACTGTTGCGGACGCCGGCAGAGGCCGCAGCAGAAATCGCTTATCATTTTGATTTCAGCCGGGCGCAGTTGGATCAAGCGGTCCTGCGCGATCTGCCCCCGGATCTCCGCTTTTGGATCACGGAGTACAGCACGGCGGAGTTCAACGGCACGCCTGTCGTCGGGGGAACCTGGGTGCAGGCCCTGTCAAACCTTGGCCGTGCATTGATCTACGCGGATGACGGTCGGGTGGATGCCCTCACGCTGCATGTGCTTTTCGGCTCCACGCAATGGCAATCCCTGGTCAGTCCGGCCTTTCCCGTCGCCATCGACCAGGGACGGGGCGGGACAAGCGTGCCGGCCGAAGCCTTCGCCCTTACCGCCAATGGTTACGCCGCCACCCTGATGGGTCGGATGCTGGGTCCGGAAGGCGGTCTGTTCTGGGGTTTCGATCCCACGCCGGGGGCGGCCGGTGATCCCACCGTCGGGGGTCGCCTGATCCGGGCCGATGGCAGCAGCGCGATCCTGGTGGTGAACGGGTCGGCCGAGCCTGTCAGGCTCAATTCCCCGGTTGCGGGGCTGGGTCGGGCGGAGATGCTTACCATCACCGACGGCAATCCCTGGAACAGCATCTACCGCCCGGACCAGATCAGCGGGGCGACGGTCACGGTGGGCAACACCGCCGCTCTCGATCTGCCGGCCTTCTCCGCCGCCCTGCTGGAACTGCCCGCCCTTCGGCTGGGGGCCGGCGATGACGTGGTGCGGGATCTGATCGGTGATGACGCGATCGATGGCGGGGCCGGTCGAGACATTGTTTTCTTCGCCGGCCCGGGCCGGGATTACACCGTGTCCATCATCGCTGGGACGGTCACGGTGCGTCGTTTAGAGGCGGTGGATACGGTGCGGGATGTCGAGATTCTTGTCTTCACCGACGCGATCCGCCTCGTCGACCGTCCGGTGATGACGGGCCCCCTCTTCGATGCGGCCTTCTACCTGGACCAGTACCCGGATGTGGCCCGTGCGGTAACCGCGGGATGGATCGCCACAGCTTGGGATCATTTCACCGCCTTCGGCCAGGGGGAAGGGCGTGCCCCAAACGCACTGTTCGATGCCGCCTTTTACCTGGAGCGCAATCCGGACGTCGCAGGAGCTGTCCAGACCGGCGCCTTGCGTAGCGCTGTGGAGCATTTCCTGCGGTTCGGCGCACAAGAGGGGCGGAGCCCCGGTCCGCTTTTCGATTCCGCCCGATACCTGGACGCCAATCCCGACGTGGCTGCGGCAGGCATGGGCGCCTTGGCCCATTTCCTCCAGTTCGGCCATGCTGAGGGCAGGACGGCTTCCCCAGCGGATCTAGGCTGGCTGTTCCAATAGGCACCCCGCTCCCGGCAGGCCCGATGCCATCAGCTTGCCCGTGGTGCGGGGCCCTGGGACGTCCCCGCCCGGGTTGTTCCTTTCGTCAGGCTACATGACACTCCCAAATTCTCGACGGTCTTGGTCCGGATACCCCCCGATCCGCCAGGGCTGTCAACGACCGGCATCAAGGACCAGGCGCCCGTCCTCCATTGTCAGGATTTGGTCGGCCTGATCCATGATGCGGCTGTCATGGGTGACCATGATGATGGTGGTGCCGCCCACGGCGCGGTCGCGCAGGAGCCGGACCACCGCGGCGGCGCTGTCCCGGTCCAGGGCGGCCGTTGGTTCGTCGGCGAAGACGACGGCCGGATCGCGGACCAATGCCCGGGCGATCGCCACCCGCTGTTTCTGTCCCCCGGAAAGCTGAGCCGGCAGATGGTCCGCCCGCTGCGCCAAGCCGAGCGTCTCCAGAAGATCGCGGGCCCGATCCGCTTGATGGGGTCCCGGTGTTCCCCCGGCGAAGCCCATGCAGACGTTCTGCACCGCGGTCAGGCTGTCATGCAGGTTGTGCGCCTGGAAGATGAAGCCCAGCCGGCGGCGGCAGGCGGTCAGCGTCGCTTCAGTAGCACCGTCCAGCGCCGTGCCCAACAGGGTGGCTCGCCCCGCCTGAACCCGGCGCAGGCAGCCCAGAAGGGTCAATAGCGTGGTCTTGCCGGAGCCGGAGGCGCCGACCAGCACCGTCAGCATGCCAGGCCGTAGGGAAAGATCGATGTCGAACAGCACCTGACGGCGCCCCTCGCCCTGGCCGAACCAATGGCCGAGCCCCCTGGCGGTGATGACAGCCTTCGGATCCATGTCGCTTTCCAACCCCATGCCCATGTTCATGCTCCCGCCCCGGTCAGAACAGATCGGCCGGATCGGCCCGGCGCAGGCGGCGCGCTGCGAAGGCGCCCGCCAAGGTGCAAAGAAGGATGGTGCCAAGGAAAACGATCAGCGCCCGCGGGACAGTCATGTCCATCGGCAGCCCGGTGCCGAGCGCCACCGCCTCGTACAGCAGCAGGGAGATGCCGAGCCCCGGCAGAAAGCCAAGGACGCCCAGGATTACCGCCTGTTCCAGGACGATGCCGATCAGCAGTGCGTGGCGGTGGCCGATGGCCTTGAAGGTGGCGTATTCGCGCATGTGGTCGGCCACGTCGGCGGAGAGGATCTGATGCACGATGACGATGCCGACCAGGACGCCGATCACCATGCCGAACCCGAAAACCACGCCGATAGGCCGCTGGGTCGACTGGAAAGCCTGATCCGCCGCCACTGCTGCGGACACAGTGCGCACCACCGTGTCCGGCCAGGGGATGGCGGCGCGCAATCGGACCAGCACCGCTTCAGGGTCGGCCCCCGGCGCTAGGTTGATGACGATATGGTTCGGCGCGGCGGAGGACCGGCCAGGGAACAATCGGAGGAACGACTGATCGGACAGGATCAGGTGGCCGTCGGCGGAAAAGCCGCCGCCGATCGCCAGCGCGCCGACAATGGACAGGGTATGGCGCCTCCCCCGCACCTCGAACCGGTGCTCCCGCCCAGTGGCCAGTGCCTCCAGCACCGCCGGGTCGACATTGCGGGTCCGGCGGTCCAGCAGGGCGGCGTCGCCAACGGCCAACCGCTCCAGGTTCCGGTCGATGTCGGCATCGCGCAGGGCCGGGCGGACGGGATCGATCCCGAAGACATCAAGAGTGCGAATGGTTCCATCCGCCTGTTTCCAGTCGATCGTTCCGGTCAGGAGCGGGGCCGCACCCGCCACCCCCTCCACCCCCAGTGCCTCGTACAGACGTTGGCGCGGCAGCGGGCTCGCATCCTTCAGGGTGTTCATGTCGGAGGCGGAGATCAGGACCTGGCCCGCGAAACGGTCATAGGGAAGTCGGATGCTGCCCAGCAGCGCCCCTGGAAAACCCAGTTGCATCAGCACCAGGACCGTGGCGAAAGCCACCCCCGCCAGGGCGGTCAGGAAGCGCATCGGGTTCCGCCGAAGCTGCAGCCACCCGATGGGCAGGCGGCCCAGCACCCGCGCAAACAGCGGGTCCAAGCGGGAACTGAGGTTGTGGGACGGCGCCGTCATGGCCCGTCGCCCGGGCCGATCCAGGCGGTGACCTGAAGGTTTGCCAAAGTGCGGGCGGCCGCGCGGGACGGTTCATCCAGAGCTGCGGTGACCCGGACCACCCGGGCATCGGTGTTCGCCGCGGGAGAAACGTCGACCAGATCCTGCCGCCCCACATCCAGACCGATGCGGATCACCCGGCCGTGAAGCGGCGCGGCCAGCGCATCCCCCTCGACCCGCACCGGGTCGCCCAGGCGGACCCGGGCGATGTAAGCCTGGTGGACCTCCATCTCCACCTCCATCTCGTCGATCCGGCCCAGGGTCAGAATGCCGTCCGCCCCAGGCCGCTCACCCGGGCGGGCGTTGATGCGCAGGATGGCGCCGTCCAGGGGGGCCCGGACGCCCGCCCGGTCCAGCGCCACCTCCGCTTCCATCAGGGCGGCGCGGGCTGCCTCCAGGGAGCGGGCTGCGACCCGGACATCGACCTGTTGCTCCGGTGCGGCGGCGGTAAAGCGAGACAGGGTTGCCTCCCAGCGGGCGACCTCTTGGACGGCGCGATCGTGGTCTGCCCGGTGCTGTTCCACCGTGCGGTCAGGCGATACCCCCGTCCGGCCAAGGTCCATGGCCCGCGCCAGATCCCTGGCCGCCTTCGCCGCCGCCACGCGGGCCATCGCCAGGGAGGCCTCAGCCTCCGCCCCTGCTACCCGGACTTGGATGCGTGTCTGGTCAAGAACGCTCGCTTCCGCCTCCACTCGCGCTGCGGCGGCTGCCCGGGCAGCGGCGAGGGCGGGGGTGCTGTCCAACTCAGCGAGAAGATCGCCTGCCCGGACCCGGTCCCCCTCCTCCACGAGAAGTCGGGACAGCCGGGCATCCCCCGAGCCATAGGGCAAGGCCAGGGTCACCACGTCCCCCCGGGGAACCAGCTTGCCCAAGGCGACCAGAGGCGTGGCCCCCGCGGCCTTGGCTGGGGCGGCGACCGACGTATCCGCCACCGCCCTTCCCCAAATGGCGGCGGCCGCCAGCAAAAGCAGGATGAGACCGAGCAGCGTCGGGTCCAGCAGCATCCGACCCAGCCGTAGGCGGCGGAGGTCGGGAGAGACCGGGTGTGGGGACTTCATGTAATCATCGGCCCCGATGGGGCGCCCCTTATAATGACTGGCTGGTCATTATGGGTGCGACAGACACTTCCCGCAATGACTAATGACGGATCAGTCATTAAAATCGGCCAGCGGCATCAATCGGGAGAAGGTTGGATCGGATGACGGAGGGGACACAACGGCGCCGACGCCGGAAGGATGAACGACCGGCGGAGCTGGTGGCGGCGGGGCTGGCGGAATTCGCGCTCAATGGCTTCGCCGCGACGCGGCTGGATGACGTCGCCCGCCGGGCCGGGGTCGCCAAGGGCACGATCTACCGCTATTTCACCAGCAAGGAGGATCTTTTCCTGGCCGCCCTGCGGGAGAACATGACCCCCACCTTCGTCGACCTGGAACGCTTCGTGGATGGGTTCGAGGGGACGACACGGGAGCTCCTGGTCGCCATCTGCCGAACCCTGCATAGCCAGATGACACGGCCGGAGATGCGGCCCCTGCTGCGGATCATCATCGCGGAGGGGGAGAAGTATCCGGACCTGACCCGGCACCATTACGAGGAGACGGTGTCGAAAGGGCGCGCCATGCTGGAAAAGGTGGTTGCCCGCGGGCGCGCCCGGGGAGAGGTGCGGGACGGTGCCGCGGCCGACCTGCCCCTCGTCCTGGCTGCCCCCGCCGTTCTGGCAACCCTGTGGCAGATGCTGTTCCAGCCGGTGGCCCCGATCGCTCCCTCGGCATTCCTGGAGGCGCATATCGATCTGATCGTGCATGGCTTGCTGATCGAATGATCGAGCGCGGGTGCCCGTCAGCGCTCCTGACCTTGGGCCTGGGCAGGCTTCATCTTTCGCTCCCATCAATCAGTCTGCCGGGGGAGGCGTGGAGCAGCGCCCATCCATGACGCCGATCCCATGCGATAACGATGCTCCAGAGGCCAAGGTGCCATCCATTGTGATGCAGCCCAACCCGTTGCAATCCTGGGATTTGAACCACCCTGGACGATGAACGCCAGCGCCTGTGCATAATCAAAGTTGACGTATGAACGTACGTAATTACAATTGGTTAGTAAGCTGACGAGGATGCCGCCGTGCACACCACCCGCCTGACCAAGGTTGGAAACTCCACCGGTGTTACCCTGCCGCGTGATGTCCTGGCCGAGGCCGGATTGGGCCGGGGGGACGCTGTCAGCGTATCCGTCCGTGATGGGCGCATCGAGATCGCGCGGGCCGACGGAACTTATGACCAGGCCATGGAAGCCAGGCGTGCCTTCGCAGCGCGCTACCGCCGCACCATGGCGACCTTGGCGAAATGACGGAGCCGCTGTTCCCGCCTATTGACGCCATCATCGACATCCACACCGAACTCCTCTTGGAACATGGTGGTGCCCTGGGGTTGCGGGATCGCGGCGCACTTGAGGCGTCGGTGGCGCAGGATGCGGCGGATCATTGCCTATGCGGAAGGATCGGTCACGGTCTTCGATCTGGCTGCGGCGATCTGTGTGAGCATTCTGCGCAACCACCCCTGTGTGGACGGCAATAAGCGGGCAGGGTTCGCGGCGCTGGGTATGACCCTGCTGATGAACGGTCTGCACCTGGACGTCAGTGAGCGCGGGGCTGCGGACATGATCATGTCCCTTGCCGCGGGGACGCGATCGGAAGACGACCAGCGCCGCTGGGTGGCCGAGAACGCCTTCAAAGGATGAGGGGTTCCCGTCGGCCGTCCCTTGGCTGCGTTCCGGTCAAGAAGGACTGGCCCGCCCCTCCTCCCGGGCCGCCATAGCCCGAGCGGCGGCCCGCATCACCCGGTCGAAGGCGCGGTCCGGCAGCAGCCACCGCAGGAAGATCAACGGCCTTGCCCCGCCCCCGACGATGTAGCGGGCCTTCGGTCGCCGGGCGGTCAGGGCCGCTGCGACGGCACCGGCGACGACGGCGGGCGGGGCGGCACCGCCCCGGTCGGCACCTTCCAGCAACGCCGCCGACAATCGGGCCTGGGCGGCATAGGGCCCGCTGCCAGAAGCCGCCATCAGGGTCGCTCTGGCGATGGCGCTCCATTCCGTCCGGATCGCCCCCGGCTGAACCACCACCACATCGATGCCGAAGGGCGCCAATTCCATCCGCAGGCAATCGCTCAATCCTTCGAGTGCGAACTTGGTCGCGTGGTACCAGGCCCCCATCGGTTCATGGATCCTGCCGCCGATGGAGGAGATGTTGACGATCCGCCCCGCGCCCTGGACACGCATGACCGGGAGGCAGAGCTGGGTCAGGCGGGCAAGGCCGAAGAGGTTCACCGCCATCTGGCGCCGTGCCTCGGCCAAGGGCACATCCTCCAGCGCGCCATAGGATCCATAGCCTGCGTTGTTGACCAGCGCGTCCAACCGGCCGGTCTCCGCGACGATCCGGTCGACCGCCGCCGTTATCGACGCCTCATCTGTGATGTCCAGGGGAACCAGGCGGGCCCCCTTGCGGTCGAGATCGGCCATCCGATCCTGCCGCCGGGCGGCGGCATAGACGGTGTAGCCCAGGGCCAATAGCTCCTCCGCGATCGCCGCCCCGATCCCGGAGGAGGCGCCCGTCACCAGGGCAACTTTCATCATTCAACTGGCTCCTTGCTGTTGGGAGCCGGGGTTCTAAACTGTGGTCTATGGTCCATGGTCAAGAGGGGTGTGGGGCGTGCTGATCAAGGAATTCTGCCGGGCCACCGGCCTGCCCCGCGACACCGTGCGCTTCTATGTGAAGCAGGGGCTGCTGACGCCGCAGTTGGGGTCGCGCCAGAGCAACCGGTACCAGGTGTTCGACGGAGCGCAGGTGGAGCGGGCCCGCCTGATCAAGGCGGCACAGCGCCTGGGTTTCTCCCTGAAGGAGATCGCCCGCATCGCCGCGGTCTATGAGACGGGCGGCCTGGGCCCGGAGGGCAAGGCGGATCTGCTGCGCGCCCAGGTGGCCGCGCTGGATGGGCAGATGCGCGTCTTGACCGACATGAGGACCTTCCTGGCGGCGAAACTCGTCTGGGTCGAGGCGGGGGAGATCGGCCCCCCGCCCCGGCTTGCCCCTGCGGACCCGGTGGCGGATTGAGGGGTGCCGTCGTCTCGTACACAGGGTGGCAAGGTCCGGCCGGCACAGCCGGTGGCGGGCCGCGTTGGCAAAGGTCCGACCGAACGTCAGCCCCCCACTGCCGTACCGGTGTGTCCGGTCAGGTCCCGAGCCGGTGTACCAGCCAGGCGACGAAAGCCCTTGCCTTGGCCGTGGGCAGCCGGCCGGTCGGATAGACGGCCCAGAGATCCATCGCCGGCAGACTCCAGTCCCCGAGCACCGGGACCAGGGTGCCCGCCGCAAGCTCCGGCGCCACCATCCAATGCGACGTGATGGCCAGGCCAAGCCCGGCCAGCAGCCCCTCCCGCACACCTTCCGCCGCGGTGAAGGCGATCCTGCCCTGGACTGTGACCGACATCTCCGCCGTGCCCTTGCGGAACCGCCATTCGTTGCCGCCCGCGGCCTGGGAATAGACCACGGCCTCGTGCCCGGCGAGTTCCGCGGGCCCAGCCGGGACGCCGCGGCGGGCAAGGTAGGCCGGGCTCGCGACCACCAGCCGCTCGCAGCTTGCGAGCCGGCGCGCCGTCAGCGCGGAATCCGCCATCGACCCCAGGCGCAGGGCCACGTCGATATTCTCCTCCACCAGGTCGACCGTTCTGTCGTCCATCACCAGATCCAGCCGCAGCCGGGGGTGCGATTCCAGGAAATCCCCCAGCCCGGGCGCCACATGGAGCCGCGCGAAGGTCACCGGCGCACACACCCGCAGCCGCCCCGCCAGCCCGGCACCCAGGCCACGGGCCGCGACCTCCGCCTCCTCCGCCTCGGCCAGCGCCCGGCGCGCGTGGCCGTAGAAGGCCTGACCGGCCTCGGTGGGGGAAAGCCGCCGGGTGGACCGCGCCAGCAGCCGCACCTCCAGCCGCGCTTCCAGTGCCGCGACGGCCTTGGACACGGCCGGCTGGCCCAGCCCGAACTCCCGTCCGGCGGCGGAGAAAGACCCCGTCTCCACCACCCGCACGAACAGCTCCATGGCGTGCAGTCGATCCATTCATTCCTCCATGGAATGAATGATATCGCCACGGGCCGCCTGCCGCAACCGGTCGGAATGGGTGATCGTGGGGTCACGCCATACCGGCCCTGCCCCGCGAAGGACCCCCGCCATGACCGCCAAGACACCCGACTACTTCACGCAGTTCCGCAGCCTCAACCTGTCCCGCGACGCCGATGGCGT
>JBJOKR010000057.1:0-22334 GCA_046045995.1 Pseudomonadota bacterium
GCTGTCCACGGCGGGGGGCAGGTCCGCCAGCATGGCCAAGCCCGCCGCGGGACCCCGCACCTCCGCCACCGCCGCGGCCCGGCCGACCAGGGCGCCCATGGACGGGGCGATACGCACCAGGCCTTCGTACAGCAACGCGATGCCGGCCCAGGTATCCGCCCCGGTCAGGCGCCGCTGCACATGGGCGGACTGGATCGCCGCCTCCAGCTGGAAGCGACCGGGGCGCACGGCCCGGGCGGCATCGGCCAATGCCGCCTCCGCTTGGCGGATCAGGGGGGCGGACCAGAGGCCGGTATCCTGGCTTTCAAAGGGGACATAGCGCCCCGCGCCATCCCGGCGCGCCGGGCGCCGCGCCTCGCAATGGAGCATCAGGGCCAGCAGGCCCTTAGCCTCCGGCTCCCCCGGCAGAAGGCGGACCAGAAGCCCGCCCAGCCAGATCGCCTCCTCCGCCAGGTCGCGGCGGCGGGGATCTGCGCCGGTGACATCGTCCCAGCCGCTGCCATAGGCGGCATAGACCGCCGCCAGCACATCGCCCAGTCGCCCGGGCAATTCGGCCGCATCCGGCACCTGGAAGGCGATGCCTGCGTCACGAATGCGGGCCTTGGCCCGGACCAGCCGCTGCCCCATGGCGGAGGGTGCGACCAGGAAGGCGGAGGCGATGCGCGCCGCATCCAGGCCCAGCACCGTCTGCAGCATCAGGGGTGCACGGGCGGCCGGGTCGATGGCCGGATGGGCGCAGACGAACAGCAGCTTCAAACGGTCATCGGGAAAGGTCACCGCTTCCATCGCCGCCTCCGCCTCCTCGGCAAGGATGTCCAGGGTGGGCCGGCTTTCCGCCCGCACCTTGGCATGGCGGTGGCCGTGCAGCAGGGTGCGTCGGGCGGCGGTCAGCAGCCAGGCCTCCGGCCGGTCGGGCACGCCCTGCTCCGGCCAGTGGGTCAGTGCCGTGCGGAATGCCTCCGCCAGGGCATCCTCCGCCGCTGCCACATCACGGGTGCGGGCGGTCAGCCAGGCCAGCAGCCGCCCGTAGGAGGTACGCGCCGCCGCTTCCGCCGCGCGGCGCGCCGCCTCCCCCGCCGGGATTGCCTGATCATCCGGTCCGGGGTTGGTCATGACCGGGTTCAGGGCGCCGGGGGCGGCGGCAGGACGGGGCGCAGTTCCACCCCACCCGTCCCGGCGGCCGGACAGCGGGCGGCCCAGTCCAGGGCGGTGTCCAGGTCCGGCACATCGATCACGAAGAAGCCGCCCAGCTGTTCCTTGGTGTCGGCGAATGGCCCGTCCTGGACCTGGCGCTGCCCGTCCTTCAGGCGCAGCGTGGTCGCCGCCACCGGCGGCATCAGCCCACCGGCGCTGACGATGATCCCGGCTTCCGCCAGGGCACGGGCATAGCCGGTCCAGGCACCCCAATAGGGTCCGGCCTCCGCCGGGTCGTTACGGCGGGCGAAATCGGCCTCGGTCTCATAGATGATCATCATGAACTGCATGGTCTGTCTCCGGTATCTTGTCCCGCGGGACAAAGGGGGATGTAGATGGGGATGGTCGGGTGGGGGGCGGTCAGCGCATGGCCGGGGCTGGGAAGGCGGGGCGCACCTCCACCGCGCCGCTGGCCGCGGACGGGGCCTTGGCGGCCCAGGCCAGCGCCTCCTCCCGGGTGGCGACCTCGATCATGAAGAAGCCGCCCAACTGGTCGGGGCCGGCGGCGCGGGGTCCGGCCGCCTCGGCCACCGCCCCGTCGCGCCGGGTCACCACCCGGGCCTGGTCGTCGCCATGCAGGGCCATGCCACCGCGCAGCACGCCCGCTTGCTGCAGGGACTGGGCATAGGCCCCGAAGGCCCCCCAGTAGCCCGGCGCCCGGGCCGGGTCGGTGCGGGCGGCCAGATCGGCCGGGGTCTCATAGATCAGGATCGTGTACTGCTCCGCCATGGCGGCCGGGGCCGCCATCACTGCTGCTATCCCCAGGCCCAGCGCGGTCAGCAGGGCGGGCAGACGGGGCAGGGCCGCGCGGCGGAAGGGAAACGGGCGGCGGGAAAGGGTCGAACTGACCATGGGCTGGCTCCTCATCAAGGGTAGGATCGACGAGGCATCGGGCCCCGTCCAACCTGATGAGCCGCCGACCCCGCGCTTTTCGACAGGATCCGCGGAAAAATCGTCCAACGGCGAAAAAATCTCGGCCGGGGTGCCTTTATACCAGCGGCCCGAGCCGCCTTGGCACTGGTCGGCGCGGATACCAACGGTCAGGATTTCCAACCGCTGGCATCACCCCTGCGCCCCGAACCTTGCGCTGAGCCCGACCAGGCGGGCCATGGCGGACAGATAGGCCCGGTCCTTGGGGCGCCAGGGGCGGCGGCAATGTTCCGTCTGTTCGCAACACAGGACGATCGCCCGGTCCACCGCATCGACGGAGACCAGGTCCAGAAGCGCCACCACCCCGGCCGGAACCAGATAGCCGTCCCGCAGGCTGGCCAGGCGGGGGTCCGTCAGCGCGTCCCCCACCTCGATCAGGTCGCTGGTGTACAGCTCATGGAAATAGCCCGGATGGGCCGCCGCCTGGATGCTCTGCCCCGTTTCGAAGCGGCAGTGCCGCCGGTCGAACCCCGCCGCCATGACCAGCACGGGATCATTCGCCTGGAAACCCCAGACCGAGGCGCGGTCCATGTCCAGATCATGGCAGATGTCCAGGCAGACGGCCCGGAAGACGATGTCCACGGGCGCCTGACGTGTCAGGGCGGACTGGGTGAAGTTCATGGTGCGGCGGACGAGGTGGAGGCGGGGAGGTATCAGGCCCCTTGCACGGACAGGCGGGCCTTGAAGGCGATGCCAAGAAGGATCGCCATCTGATGCAGATAGGTCTCATCCGCCTTGGTCCAGACCTTCTTCTCCCCACAATGCTCACAGCACAGGACGGCAACCGGATTCTTCCCCGTCAGGACCACATGGTCCAGGAGGGAGCGGATGTCGTTCGGCACGAAATAGATATCGTCGAAGCAGGACGTAGCCGGATGGTGTGCCGCATCCGATGCCTCCACCCGCATGTCGTTGCGGATGGCTTCGAAATAGGCGGGGAAATCCTCCTCGCTCAGCACCGCACCCGACTGGAAGCTGTTGGTCCGCGCGTCATACAGGCATTCACAGGTGATGGCGTCGCCCAGCATGGAAAAGAACCAGATGCTGGCCCGGGTCGAGCCCACATTTTCCACGATATCCTGACAGGCGGCGCGGAAAACCTGATCGATATCCTTGGGATCGGCGCGGAAGGCGGAAAGGGCGGCGCGGGACCGGTTCATGGGCTGGCTTCCTGGCTGGGACGAGATGGAGCATACCATAGCGGGCCCCGCCGTCGCGGGCTACTCCCCCCGTGGTAGCACCATCCGTCAGTCGCCGGAAGGATGCGCGGCGGCGTCCGCCAGGGTTCCCGGCCATGCTCCCCTCCCGACCAACCACAACCAGTCCCGGGGGGCGGGCCCGCCAGGCTTCGGCCCCGCCAGCGGTCTGGACGGGTCAGGCGTGCAGCGGCCGGGCGCAGCGGTCAGGCCGCATCCGCCGCTGCCGCCGGTCCCGCCCCGGCGGGAAGATGGCCGTTGGCCGCGTACCAGGACGCGGTCTCCCGCACCCCCTGCTCCAGACCGACCTGGGGGGCATACCCCAGGATGGTGCGGGCGCGGGTGATGTCGAAGGCACGGTTCTTCACGAAGAAGGCGGCGCGTCGCCGGTGCAGGGGCGGGTCGATGCCGAAGGGTCGGCATGCCGCCTCGCACACGGCGGCGGCGGCCTGCACCGGCCAATAGGGGACGCGCAGCCGCGGCGGCTCCCGCCCCACGGCCCGGGCGATGGTGGCCGTCAATTCGTTCAGGGTGACATGGCGGTCTCCCGCCAGGATGAAGACCCCGCCCAGGGCCGCCTCCACCGTGCCGCACAGAAGGATGCCCCGGACCAGATCGTCGATATGGACGGGATGCCACAGGGTCCGCCCATCCCCAATCATGACGAACCGGCCCCGGGCGATGGCCCGGAACAGCTTCAGGAAGCGCAGATCGCCGGGCCCGTAGATCCCGGCCGGGCGGAAGACCACGCCGCGCAAATCCTTGGCGAAGGCGTCGCGGGCCGCCAGTTCCCCCTCCAGCTTGGTGCGCTGGTAGATGTCCAGGGGGGCCAGCGGCCCATCCTCATCACAGGGGATAACGGCCACATCGCCGTGCACGCCAATGGTGGAACAGTGGATGACCCGGTCCACGCCCTGGCGCCTTGCGGCGTCCAGCACGTTCAAGGTGCCGCCCAGGTTGACGTCACTGTAATAGCTGTCCGGGTGCCCGGCCGTCCGGAACACGGCCGCGATGTGGTAGATGGCGGCACATCCCGCCGCCGCCCGCACCACGGCCGCCTGGTCCCGGATATCCCCCGGCACCAGCGTGACCCCGGCCCGGGCCAGGGCGGCCGCCGCCGGGGCTTCGGGATTGCGGACCAGGGCGCGCACCGCCTGACCCCGGCGGCGCAGGGCCAGGGCCAGGGCCCCGCCGGTGAATCCGGTGGCCCCGGTGACAAGGACGGTGGGGGCGGTTGCCGTGGCGCCGGCAGCGGGATCGGTGGTCGGGATCATGGGGTGGTGGCTCCTGTCGGCGGGGCGGGGCGGTGGGCGCAAAGTAGAACCGGGCCGCCGGTGATCCGGGCCAGGCCTGCGGCCCGGGCCGCCGCCTCCGCCGCCCGGGACAGGCCGGGCCGGCCAAGCGCCCGGTGGGCCGCCATGGGCAGAAGGAACTGGCGGTGGTGGTCGGCGCGGGTGAGCCCGTGCCGTGCCAGTTCTCCCGCCACATCGGCTACGGATTGGGTGAAGAAGGGGCGGGTGTTCCCCTCAACCCGGCGCTTCAGGCCGAACCCGGCCCCGGCCAGGCGCTGGCTGCCGTCGGCGGGGGCGAAATCCACCAGCACGGCGGTGCGGGTGATGCGCGCCATCTCCCCCAGCAGGGGGCGCCAATCTGCAGCATGGGCCAGCAGGCGGACGGCGATCACCGCGTCGAAGGACCGGTCGGCGAAGGGAAGCGCATCCAGCGGGGCGGCCTGGAACCGCACCCGGCCGGGCAGGCGGGCCATCACCGGGGCCAGCCGGGCAGCGCAGACGGGGTCGCTGCCCTGGGCCGTCACCTCCACCCCCGCATCGGCCAGGACCGGGGCCAGCTGGGCATGCCCGCCGCCCAGGTCCAGCACCGTGGCGGGCAGCCCCCCGGCGAAGGCCCCGCGCAGCAGGCGCAGCACCTGCACTGCCTGGACCGTCAGGAACCAGCGCCCCACCGGCCCGGCGAAGCGGGCGGCATAGGCATCGCCCGCCGTTTCCACATCCGGGCGGCGGACATCGTGATGGGCCTGCCCTACGCCCACCGCCCGGGCTTCCGCCCCCCTTCGGCCCATGGCGCCGCCCATGGTCACGGCCCCCGCCGCAAAGGCGCAGCCGCCAGGGTCGGCGCGGCGGTGGGGGCGGCTTCCGGGGCAGGGATATGGGAATACAGCTCCGCCATCCCGGCCTTGAACCGGGCATAGGAATGGCGTTCCGCCACCCGGGCCCGGGCCGCCGCCCCCCGCAGGGCTGCCGCCGCCGGATCGTCCAGGGCCTGGGCCAGGGCCACCGCCAGCCCGGCCGGGGTCGGGGCCGCCAGGAAGGCGCATGTATGGTCCAGCACCGCTGTATGGGTGGGAAGGTCGGTCGCCACGATGGGCCGCCCCGCCGCCATGTAGGTGTAGATCTTCAGGGGCGTGATCAGCGGTTCCAGGCGCGGGCTGACCAGCACACCGGCCAGCGCCATCACCGCCGGCATGCGCGCCGCCGGCAGCCGACCGGTGAAGACCACCCGGTCCGAAGCGGCCGTTTCCCGGCGCAGGGCCGCGATCTCCCCCGCCCCGCCGCCCACCAGCAGCAGCCGGGCAGCCGGATGGGTTCGCCGCAGCAGGGCATGGGCTTCGATCAGCTGCGCCACGCCCTGGCGGGGATCGAAATTGCCGGTATAGGCGATCACCGGCTCCCCCGCCGCCAGGCCGTATTCGGCCCGCAGGGCGGTGACGGCACCGGGATCGGGCGGGTCGAAGGCCCCGTCCAGGGGAATGTCGGGGATCAGGACCACCGGCACGCCCGGGGCTTCCGCCCAGGCCAGATCGGCCAGGGGCCGGGCCACAGCCGCAATGGCCGTCGATCCGGCCAGTGCGCGGCGGCGCAGGAACCGCGCCATCCCCGCCAGCCGCCGCCCCAGGGGGGACCGCCCCCCGGCCAGCAGGGCAGCCAAGTCGGAATCCAGATCCGCCACGGCCGGAACGCCGAACCGCCTTGCCAGGGGCACCGCCCAGAAGGCCGATTCCTCCACCGCGTGGACGGCCAGGGGCCGCCGCCGCAGGATCATCGACGTGGCCATGCCCGCCAGCACCGGGTTGTAGACCAGCTTGGCGGGGGAAAATCCAACCGGCACCCCGCCCGCAGGCGTGACGACCGGCAGGCGGGGTGCGCGGTGGATGACCAGCCCCGGTTCCGCCACATCCACCCCGCCGGGCAGGGTCAGCAGATCGACGCCATGGCCAAGCTCCCCCAGGGCGCGGACCATCAGCCGAACATTGATCGGTGTCCCGGCCTGGGTGAAGAAGGCCTGGGGCGCGATCATCAGGATACGGTCAGCGGCGGGTGGGGGTCGGTTGGGCACAGGCACCATCCGGGGTGGGTATCGGGCAATGACGGGGGCGGTGCCGCCGTATCCCCGGCAGCCCCGACCGCCCGCACTGTACCGCCCCGCCCCCGCCGACCGCCCGCGCGCGGTCGGATGATCGCCCACCCTTCCGGACAGCCCCGCCCGCCACCCATCGGCATCTTGTCATTAGGGGCTTTCCCTCCGATCGGCTAAAGTACCGGCCGGTTTTCGGGTGGGTGGCGGCTGGGCAGATGGGCAGGGCAGACTGGTAAATGCGCAACGAGAAGCTGATCGAACGGATCCTGGGAATCGCCGCCCTGGTCATCCTGGGCACCGCCGTCGTCCTGATCGTCCGGCCCTTCGTTTCCGCCCTGTTGCTGGCAGTAATCCTGGTCTATGTGACCTGGCCCGCCTATCGCCGGGTGGAAGGGATGATGAAGGGGCGGCCGAACCTGTCCGCGGCGGTGATGACCCTGCTGACCACCCTGCTGCTGGTGGCGCCGTTCAGCGTGGTGGCCGCCACCCTGGCGGAAAGTGCCGGCAGCTTCGGCGCCGTCGTCCGCGGCTGGCTGGAAAGCGGCCCCCCGCCCCCGCCGGACTGGCTGGACCAGGTGCCCCTGATCGGCCATCGGGCCATGGAATACTGGACGGATCTGGCCGCAGGCGGCCAGGACCTGATGGAATTGCTGCGCGGCGGCATCCGTCCGATGACGGACATCGCCATCGCCGCCGGTTCGATCATCGGGGCCGGTGTGCTGGAACTGATCTTCGCCGTCTTCGTCGCCTTTTTCCTGTACCGCGGCGGGCGGGTCCTGGCGCCCCAGGTGGCCTATGGTATCGAACGCTTCGCCGGCCCCCGGGTCCACCATCTGCTGGACGTGGCCGGGGCTACGGTCAAGGGCGTGATCTACGGCATCGTCGGCACAGCCCTGGCCCAGGGATTCGTCGCCGGTGTGGGGTTCTGGATCGCCGGGGTGCCGGGGGCGCTGTTCCTGGGCTTCCTGACCTTCATCATGTCCCTGATCCCCATGGGGCCGCCCGCCGTCTGGGCACCGGTCACCATCTGGCTGTTCATGGAGGGGCAGGTCGCCTGGGGCGTGTTCATGGCGATCTGGGGCTTCTTCGTCATCAGCGGGGTGGACAACATCATCCGCCCCTATCTGATCGCCCGGGGATCGGACCTGCCGCTGGTCCTGGTCTTCATGGGGGTGATCGGGGGGGTCCTGGCCTTCGGGGTGATCGGCATCTTCCTGGGCCCGGTGGTGCTGGCCGTCAGCTACAGCCTGCTGCGGGACTGGACCTCCCAGGCCATGGCCGGCCGGATCGCCACCCAGGCGGCAGTCGCACAGGGAACAGAGCCTTCGGGAACCGACCAGCCGCCGCCTAACTTCCCCCCCGCCGCCTGATCCGCCCCTACCCGACCAGGGTTACCGCCAGGACGATGATAAGGATGGCGCCCAGGGCGATCCAGATTTCCGCATTGCGCATCATGATTCCCGATTGCCCCATCCAGATATCCCCCTTCCGGGGCAGCACATACCCGACCAACGGGAGCGGGAGCGGAATGTCACAGAATTGCCCAGTGTCCAGGCCCCGCGGTCACGAAAGCGCCCCGGAAATCCACTTTTCTTCCTGGGGAAATCGCCGCTAAATTTATAGTGGATCAGGGTGTGGGCGGCACCCCGGCAGATGCTGGGCGGATCGGGAATGATGCCGAACCTTGACGGGATGGAGTTCACGGCTGTGGGAAACATCGGGGCTGGGGGCGGGGGACAGGGGGCGAAAGATCCGCCCGCATCCGATCTGGACGATCCGGCCGTGGCGGCCTTGGCCGATCTGGCACAGAACACGGATGATCATCCCGCCAATTCCACCACGACCGGGCGGCTAAGCCTGGGCGGCAGCGTCACCGGAACGGTGGAGACTGCGGGGGACCAGGACTGGTTCGCCATCGACCTGGTGGCGGGGCAGTCCTATGTCTTCACCCTGATCGGAACCAGCGGCGGGGGCGGCACGCTGACCGACCCCTATCTGCGGCTGTTTTCGTCCAGCGGCAGCCTGCTGGCCTTCAATGATGACAATGGCACGGTACGCGATTCCCTGATTACCTTCACCGCCACCGCCAGCGGGCGCCATTTCCTGTCGGCCGGGGGCTTTTCGACCACGACCGGCACCTACCGCCTGACCGCGGGCGGCCAGCAGGCGACCCCCACCGACCCGGATGGGCCGCTGGGAAGCAACCGCCCCACCGATCCCCTTTTTGCCAGCCAGTGGCATCTGCAATCCACCGCGGCCGGCATCAATGTCTTGCCGGTCTGGGCCGATTACACGGGCCGGGGGGTGCGGATCGGCATCCTGGACCAGGGCATCGACAGCCAGCACCGCGACCTGGACGGCAATTACAGCAGCGGCACCAGCATCAATTCCACCACTGCCCGGGCTGGCGGAACGCCTGTCCGCACGGATGACAACCACGGCACGGCCGTGGCCGGAACCGCAGCCGCGGAGCGCAACGGCTATGGCGGGGTCGGCGTGGCGTACAACGCCGATCTGGTTTCCCTTTACGATCCGTTGGCGGGGACGGCGTCCCAGTTCGCCACATCGGTCAACAACGCCTTCCTGCATGCCATCCGGAACGTGGATGTGCTGAACAATTCCTGGGGTTTCGGGAACAACTTCTTCAGCACGCCCAATTCAGCCTTCATCGACAATTTCCGGACCAGCCCCTTCAACACCAGCGGGGCGCTGATCGCCCGCATGGCGGCGGAAGGGCGCAACGGCCTTGGCACCGTGGTGGTGCAGTCGGCGGGCAACAGCGACCGGGTGGGCGATGACGCCAACCTGCACAACTTCCAGAACAGCCGCTTCGTCATCACTGTCGCCGCCACCGACAACCAGGGGCGGGTCGCCAGTTTCAGCACGCCCGGCAGTTCCATCCTGGTTGCCGCCCCGGGGGTGGATATCGTCACATCCGACCGGACGGGAGCCGCCGGCTATAGTGCCGCCGGGGACAGCACGACGATCAGCGGCACCTCCTTCTCCGCCCCCATCGTGTCGGGCGTTGTCGCCCTGATGCTGGAGGCCAATCCCCGCCTGGGCTACCGCGATGTGCAGGAGATCCTGGCCCTGTCCGCGCGGGAGACGGACCTGACCAATGCGGGGTGGCGCACCACGGGGGCCCAGGGCTGGAATGGCGGCGGCCAGCGCTACAATGAAAGCTTGGGCTTCGGGCTGGTGGATGCGCGGTCCGCGGTGCGGTTGGCGGAAAGCTGGTGGGTGCAGAGCACGGCCGCGAATGAGCGCGTGCTGTCGGCCAGCCGGTCGCAACTGTCCTTGACCATCCCGGACGCCACCCTGACCGGTGTCACCGATGTGGTGGGGCTGACCGGCAATCTGGTGGTGGAGCGGGTGGAGGTGGATCTGCGCCTGACCCACAGCTACATCGGCGACCTGACGGTGATCCTCACCTCCCCCGCGGGTACCAGCAGCTTCATCCTGGACCGACCGGGCCGCGGCGATCGCAGCTTTTTCGGGTCCAGCCAGGCGAATGTGGATTTCACCTTCGGCATCGCCGCCATGCGGGGGGAAAGTGCCGCCGGTACTTGGCGGCTGACCGTGATCGACAATGCGACGACCGATGTCGGCACGTTGCAGAGCTGGTCGCTGCGGGTCTATGGCGGCCGGAGCACGGCGGACGACCATCTGGTCTTCACCGATGATTTCGCCCGCCTAGCCGGGCTGAACCCGGCGCGGCGGACGATCACCGACACCGATGGCGGGCAGGATGTGCTGAACGCCGCCGCCGTCAGCAGTACCGTCCGGATGGATCTGGGGGCGGGCAGCGCCACCATCGCCGGGCAGACCGTGACCCTGACCCCCGGCGCCGTGGAAGCCGCCATCGGCGGGGACGGGGCGGATACCCTGACCGGTACCGCTGGCGACAACTGGTTCCAGGGTGCGCGCGGCAACGACACGATCGCCGGCGGGGCCGGCACCGACACGGCCGTGTTCTTAGGCGCGCGATCCGCCTACCGCATTGTGCAGGACGGGGGCACCACCCGTGTCACCCATCTGAACAACGGCACGGATGGGGAGGATACGCTGACCGGGATCGAACTGATCCGGTTCGCCGACCAGACCCTGGCGCTGACCACCCTGACCGTGTCGGATGTGCAGGTGAGTGAGGGGACGGGTGGAACCCGAAACGCCCTGGTCAGCTTCACCCTGGCTTCCCCCGCCCTGGTGGCAGTGACGGTGCAGGTGACGACCGTGTCCGGCAGTGCGGTCGCCGGTCAGGATTTCACCGCCGTCACCCGGACCCTGACCATCGCCGCCGGCCAGACGGGAGCCAGCCTGTCCATCGCCATCACCGGCGACGGGTTGATGGAATCCAGTGAGAGTTTCACCGTCGTGGCGAGCGACCTGCGCGGTGCCCTGTTCGCCGATGGGGCCGGCAGCCGCACGGTCACCGTCCGCATCCTGGACGATGACGGGAAGCCGCCAGCCTTTGTCACCGCCTATGCGGCCCGCAACCCGGATCTGTTCACCGCTTTCGGCACCGATACGGACGCCCTGATCCGCCATTACATCCAGTACGGAAGGACGGAAAAGCGGACCGCCACCGGCTTCGATGTGGAGGCCTATGCCGCACTGAACCCGGACCTGTTCGCCGCCTTCGGTCAGGATGCGGGCACCCTGATCCGCCACTATATCCAGTTCGGGCGGGCGGAAGGGCGGGCGACGACCGGTTTCAGCACGGAATCCTATGCAGCCTTGAACCCCGACCTGCTCGCCGCCTTCGGCCTGGATACCGGTGCGCTGATCACCCACTACCAGCAGTTCGGCATGCGGGAGGGGCGAGCAGCCAGCGGCTTCAGCATGGAAGCCTATGCAGCCTTGAACCCGGACCTGTTCACCGTCTTCGGCTTGGATGCGGAAGCCCTGGTCCGCCACTATGTCCAATTCGGCCGGGGGGAGGGGCGGGCGATAACCGGGTTCAGCGCCGTTGAATACGCGGCCCTGAACCCGGACCTGTTCGGGGTGTTCGGGACCGACAGTGCCGCCCTGGTCCGCCACTATGTCCAGTTCGGCCGGGGGGAGGGACGGATCGCCGCCCTGGACCCCGGTGCCCGCCTGATGGCGCTGGATGCCGATCCGCTGACCCTGCTGGGCGTGACGGATGGGGGCTGGACCGGTTGAGGTCCCCGGTCGGCCGGACCCGCCGTACTGTCATAGGCGGGCGCTATGCTGCCCCGGCAACAGGACGCGGACGGTGAAGGGGGACAGGATGGCGGGCACATCGGATGCACCCTGGTGGCAGCGGGGCATCGTCTATCAGGTCTATCCCCGCAGCTTCCAGGACGGGAACGGCGACGGGATCGGTGATCTGGCGGGCATCACGGCCCGGCTGGACCATCTGGTCGACCTGGGGGTGGATGCCGTCTGGATCTCCCCCATCTACCCCTCCCCCATGGCGGATTTCGGCTATGACGTGGCCGATTACTGCGACATCGACCCGATCTTCGGCACCCTGGCGGATTTCGACCGGCTGGCGGCGGCGGTCCATGACCGGGGGCTTAAGCTGATCCTGGACCTGGTGCCGAACCATACCAGCGACCAGCACCCCTGGTTCCAGGAAAGCCGCAGCAGCCGGGACAATCCCAAGCGCGATTGGTACATCTGGCGCGATCCGGCCCCCGATGGCGGGCCGCCCAACAACTGGCTGTCGGAATTCGGCGGGTCGGCCTGGGAATACGATGGCGCGACGGGTCAGTACTTTTACCACGCCTATCTGACCCGGCAGCCGGACCTGAACTGGCGCAACCCGGCGGTCCGCGCGGCGATCCATCAGGCGATGCGGTTCTGGCTGGACCGGGGCGTGGACGGGTTCCGGGTGGACGTGATCTACCACATGATCAAGGACGACCGGTTCCGCGACAATCCCCCCAACCCCGACGCAAGGCCGGACGGCAACCCCCATCACCGCCTGCTGCCGCTCTACACCATCGACCGGCCGGAGGTTCAGGAGGTGGTGGCCGGATTGCGCCGGGTGGTGGATGCCTATCCAACCCGTGTCCTGATCGGGGAGGTGTGGCTGCCGGTGGAACGGCTGGTCGCCTATTACGGCCGCAACGGCGACGGGGCCCATCTGCCCTTCAATTTCCAGCTCATCGGCGCCGATTGGGATGCCCGCGGGATCGAGGCGATCATCCGCCGGTATGAGGCGGCCCTGCCCCCCGGCGGCTGGCCCAACTGGGTCCTGGGCAACCATGACCGCAGCCGCATCGCCAGCCGGGCCGGGCCGGGGCAGGAGCGGGTGGCCATGATGCTGCTGTTGACCCTGCGTGGCACCCCCACCCTGTATTACGGGGATGAGATCGGGATGCGGGACGTGCCGATCCCACCCGACCGGGTGCAGGACCCGTGGGAGCGCAATGTCCCCGGCCTGGGCCTGGGCCGCGATCCGGTGCGGACACCCATGCAGTGGGACGGCAGCCCCAATGCCGGATTCACCAAGGGTGCCGAACCCTGGCTGCCGCTGGCCGATGACTGGCGGCAGGTGACTGTGGCGGCCCAGGCGGCGGATCCGGACTCCCTGCTTTCCCTCACCCGGCGGCTGACCGCCCTGCGGCGGCGGGAACCGGCCTTGAGCCTGGGGGACATCCATCTCATCCCGGCCACGGGCACCCTTCTGGCCTATGAACGGCGGCACGGGGAAAGGCGCCTTCTGGTCGCGCTGAACCTGGGCGGCACGGCGGCGACCCTGGACCTGCCCCCCGGCGACCGGATCGGGGACGTGCTGCTGACCACCGGCGGCGGGGACGGCCCAGCACCCGACGCCACCCGCGTCACCCTCCCCGGCGGGACGGGCATGGTGGTGGCCTTGGCGCCCTGAACCGGCACCCGCCCGTCGGATTACGGGGCTCCGCCCCTAATCCGACCTACGCCCTTCCCCGGACCCGTAGGTCGGATTAGCGGAGCGTAATCCGACACACAGACCCACAAGCCCCAAACCGCCCCCAGTGCAACACCCCCGGCCCTACGCCAAGGATTGGTACCGCCGCATCCAGGCGCGGTCGATGTGGTTCTTCCACCACCAGACCCAGCGCCCGGCGGCGGCGAAAGGGCCGCGGGCGGCGACGGCGCGGCCGTCCCCGGTATTGACCAGGCGCAGGAACTGCCGCTGGGGCCGGTAGGGCTCCGGCGGAAGCCCCGCCAGCACCCGGTGCAGGTTGTCGGCCAAGGGCGGCCCCTGGCGCACGGCGAAGACGCCGGCCTTCTCCACGAACGGATCGGGTAGGGCGGCGATGTCGCCGGCGGCGAAGATGCGCGGGTCGGTGACACTGCGCAGACAGGAATCCACCTGGACGAAGCCCCGGTCGTCCAGGGCCAACCCGGTCTGCCGCAGCCAGGCCTGGGGGGCGGCCCCGGTGGCCCAGATGACGGCGTCGCCCGCGATCTCCGACCCATCCTCCAGCCGCACCGTCCCGGCGGTGACGGCGGCCACCGGTGCCTCCTCCCGCACGGTGACGGCGTGATCGGCCAGTATCCGCCGCAGCAGGCGCCGGGACCGCTCGTTGAAGCCAGGCAGCAGGGGGCCGCGGGTGACCAGGATGATCGCGGGCGCTACGCCCGCGGGTCCAGCGTTGGCAGGCGCTACGCCCGCGGGACGAAACCGTGCGCACAGGGCCAGGGCGATCTCCACCCCCGCTGCCCCGCCGCCGACCAGGATCAGCCGGCCGGGGCGCCCCTGTCCGCCCCCATCCGCGGTCATCCGGTCCAGCGCATCCAGGAAGCGGTCCACCGGCTTCACCGGCAGGGCATGGTCCCGGGCGCCGGGCACATCGTCCAGGGGCGGGCTGCTGCCGATATCCAGGGACAGGACGTCGAAGGGAATGGGCGGGGCGCCGTCCACCCGGACCAGTCCCGCCGCCCGGTCGATGCCGCAGGCCCGGCCCGGGATCAGCCGCGCGCCCGTGACCGCCGCCAGCCGCCGCAGGTCCAGGAACACCTCCTCCCGGCGGTACTGCCCGGCGACCAGGCCCGGCAGCATCCCGGAATAGGGGGTGGCGGCATCGGGGGTCAGCAGGGTGACGCGGACACCAGCATCCGGCCGCCAGCCGAAATCCGCCAGCACATGCACATGGGCATGCCCCCCACCGACCAGCACCAGATCCCGCATCCCCACCCCCATCGCGCGCTATCGGTTCGTTAACGCTCCGCCGTCCCGGATCCCCTCTCCCTCAAGGGGAGAGGGTTTTTTTGCTTCATCGCCCCGGGTTCAGGCAGCCCGGGGGCGAAAGACGGCGCGAATGGGGTCGGCTTCATAGGCTTCGGCCAGGGTCGGCGCCTCCCAGGCCAGGGTGGCGACGGCGTCGATGATCCGGTCCACCTCCCCCTCTGTCATCAGATAGCTGAAATTCAGGCGGACCCAGCCCGGTTTCTCCACCTCCTCGCCTGCGGCGAGGCGGGCCGTGAGCGCGGTGGAAGCCGCCTGGTCGATCCCCAGAAGGCGGTGGGCATAGGGCCCGGCGCAGGCGCAGCCGCCCCGCGCCTGGATGCCATATCGATCGCTCAGCAGCCGCGTGAACAGCTGGTGATGTACAAGCCCGCCCTGTCCATTTCGAACCCGGAATGAAAAGATCGGAAGCCGGTGCGGGTTATCGACGCCCAGCAGGTCCAGCCGCGGATGGTCGCGCCAGGCCGCCAGGGCCCGGGTGTTCCAGGCCGCCTCCCGCGCGGTGATGGTGTCCTGGCCCACGGCATCCTTGGCCAGCAGGGCCAGGGCAGCGCGGATATCGGCGATGGCGTTGGGGGTTCCCGCCTCTTCCCGCGCCACGGGATCCGCCAGATAGCTGTGATCCCAGGGGGAGACGAAGCCCACCGTGCCCCCGCCGGGCCAGGAGGGGCGGTCCGCCCGAACGGCATCGCGCCGCACGATCAGGATGCCCGACGACCCGGGCCCACCGGGAAACTTGTGGGGGGACAGGACGACCGCGTCCTTCGCCGCGTCGGCACCCGGTGTCATGGCGATGGGCAGATAGGGCCCGCCGCCCGCGTAATCCCACACCGCCCGCACCCCATGCCGGCGCAGCACCCGGGTCACCCGTTCCGTGTCCGTAACGATGCCGGTGACGTTGGACGCGGCGGAGAGGGCGGCGATGCGCAGGCGGCCGGCATCCGTGGATTCCAGGATCCGCTCCAGCCCTGCCAGATCGGGGCCGCCGGCTGGATCCTCCCCCAGTTCCACCACCTCCGCCCCGCTTTCGCGCCAGGGCAGGATGTTGGAATGGTGCTCATAGGGGCCGATCAGCACCAGGGGGCGCTGCCCCGCCGCCACCGCCGCCCCGACGCCCAGCAGATGCACCAGCCGGTTCAGCCCCGCGGTGGCCCCCGACCCGGTGAAGATCACCGCGTGTTCCGGCCCCGCCCCGCACAGCCGGGCCACCACCGCCCGGGCCGCCGCGCGCAGGGCGTTCATCCGCGCCCCACAGGCCGATGCCTGGGTATGGCAGTTGGCATGCCAGGGCAGAACGTGTTCCAGGATGAAATCCTCCACCGGGCGCAGGGCCCGGCCGGAGGCGGCGTGATCGGCATAGAGCAGGGGCTTGGGCCCGAACGGCCCGTCGATCATCATCCCCTCCCCGATCAGGCCGGCCCGCAGGGTCGCGGCCGGATCGCGGCCCGGGCCCGTGATGGCATTCAGGAAGGGCGCCAACAGATCCTGGTTCTCCGTCGACTGTCCCCCACCGCTGCACGCCATGCCCGCCTCCCCACCCCCGGTTTGCCCGACCAAAAGGTTAGATCGGAAACGCGCGGGAAATCATCACCGATATCATTGAGGGAACGTGCGATTTGTGGTCATTTGATCGAATGAGCGGCCATTTCCTCGATCAGATTGATATCCGCCTGCTGAACGCGCTGCAGGAGGATGCGGGCCTGTCCCAGCGGGAGCTGGCGGAGCGGGTAGGCCTGTCCCAGAACGCCTGCTGGCGGCGCCTTCAAGCACTGAACGCCGCCGGGATCATCACCGGCCGGTCCCTGCGCCTGGACCGGACGAAGGTCGGCATGGATCTTGTCGTCTTCACCATGGTGCGGACCAGCCACCATTCGGCGGAATGGCTGGAAACCTTCCGCCGCCATGTGGCCGCCATTCCGGAGGTGGTGGATTTCTACCGCATCTCCGGCAATTACGATTACATGCTGAAGATCGTCACCGGCGGCATGGCGGAGTTCGACGCCGTGTACCGGCGCCTGATCAAGGGGGTGGAGTTGAGCGCCGTCTCCTCCTACTTCGCGATGGAGGCGCTGGTGGAGGGGCGGCCGCTGGCCCTGCGGGCCGGTCTGTCGCGCTGACGTCCCGGCCGGCGGGCTCGGCCGTTAGGCCTAATCCCTCGCAGTTCGTAGGCAGTTGGATCGGGCTCTGGTACCCTGATCGTCCTAGGTTCAATGGGGGATCTTCAAAGGGGGCCCTGGGAACGATGGGGACGATGGGCGTGTGATGGGGCCGGGGTCGAACAGAAAAGCATCCCGCTTTGCGGGCCTGATCGGCCTTCTGCTGCTGTCCAGCCTTATCGTCCACGGGGTTGCGGCACCCGGCCATGCCGGGGCGCAGGAAGGGGACCACACCGATGCCGGGCCGGGGGGCACTCGGCTAGAAGGCAGTCGGCTGGAGGTCAATGCCGCCCGCTGGTCCCCGATGGCCGAAACGGTCTTCCAGAACACCGGCCGGGACCAGGGCCTGCTTCATCCCGTGCCGACGGCGCTGGCCCAGGACAGGGACGGGTTCCTGTGGATCGGGACCCAGGGCGGCCTAGCCCGGTTCGATGGCTACCGTTTCCACCCCTATCGGCCCGACCCGTCACGCCCGGGCAGCCTGCCCGACGGCTGGATCGCCTCCCTGCATGTGGATCCGGCGGGGCGGGTCTGGATCGGCACCGGGGCGGCCGGGCTGTTCCAGTATGACCGCGACCGGGACCTGTTCCGTCCCGTCCCCCTTGATGCGGCCCGTGATGCGGCGCCGGCCGGGCGGGAGGACGGGCGCCAGCATGTGGCCGCCATCACCGATGACGGAGCAGGGGGCCTGTGGATCGCCACCGATGACGGGCTGCGCCATGTGGCCGCCGACGGGGCCACGGTCACGCCCCACAGGGCGGGCAGCCCCACCGCCCCCGGCCTGCCCACCGCCCCGGCCAAGGCGGTGCTGCGCGACCAGGCCGGCACGCTTTGGGTCGGGACCAGCGCGGGCCTGGTCCGCCGCCCATCCGGGGCGGATAGCTTCACCCCTGTCGCGGTGGGGGAGACGGGCACCGGCATCACCACCCTGTACCAGGATCGGGCGCGGCGGCTGTGGATCGGCACGCGGCGCCGGGGCCTGTTCCGCCTGGACCCGGATGGCGACCGCACCCGCCCGGTCGGCGCCGGCACCCCGCTGGACAGCGCCAGCGTCTCCGCCATTGTGGAAGCAACAGGGGAAGCAACAGGGGAGGCGGTGGGAGAGGCGACGGGCAATGGGGCGGGCACTGTGGCAGAGGCGGGGGAGATCTGGGCCGGGCTGCGCGGATCCGGGGTGGCCGCGGTCAATCCGGTGACCGGTGCGGTGCGCATGGTGCGCCATGATCGGACCGTGCCTTTCAGCCTGCCCAACGACGATGTCTGGGATCTGCTGCGGGACGATGCCGGATCGATCTGGGTGGCCACCGGCGGCGGGCTGGGCCACCACCCGCCCCAAGCGGACATCATCTCCACCATCGTGGGCGTGACCGGCCGGGCGACCGGCCTGAGCGGGCTGGACATTCTGTCCGTGCTGGCTGCCCGGGACGGAAGGGTCTGGCTGGGCTATCTGGATGGTGGGGTGGATCTGGTGGACCCTGTGGCCGGGCGGATCGCCGCCCTGCGACCCAATGGCGGCACCCCGGACCGGGCCCTGCCCCCCGATGCCATCTTCGCCCTGGCGGAAACAGCGGCCGGCACGACCCTGATCGGCTCCCGCCGGGGGCTTTACGCCGTGGTCCGGGCAGATGATCCGCCGACACCGGGGCAGGCGGTGGGGCAGGCGGAGAGGATGGGCGTGCGCCTGCTGACCCTGCCCGGGCGGGACCCCCTGGCCTCCGTCACCGCTTTGGCCGTGGACGGCACCACCCTTTGGGTCGGGGGGGAGGAGGACGGGCTGAAGGGATACGACCTGACGGGCAGCGATCTGACAGGCAGTGACCTGGGCAGCCATGATCCGGTCGCCCCCGGCGCCCGGCTGGTCTTCGGCCCGGCGGAATCGGCGCGTCTGGCGGACCAGGGCATCAATGTCATCCGCCGGGGGGCGGGCAACGACCTGTGGGTGGGTACGCGGGACGGGCTGAACCGGATCGATCTGGCCACGGGCGGGGTGGAGCGGTTCGCCGCCGATCCGGACAATCCCGCCGCCCTGCCCGCCCGCTTCGTCTCCGGCCTGCTGCTGGACCAGCGGAACCGGCTGTGGGTCGCCACCTTCGGCGGCGGCATCGCCGTGATGACAGGTCCCGGCTTCCGCCGCCTGGGCCCGGCGGAAGGGCTGCCCCATGTCAATGTCGGCAGCCTGGAGATGGATGGATCGGGCATCCTCTGGGCCGGTACCGATGACGGGCTGGCCCGGATCGATCCGGAGAGTTTTGAGATCCGGTCGGTGCGCCGGGCCGACGGGGCCGCCCTGATCGACTATATGGCCGGTGCGGGGGCCGCCGCCCCCGGGGGGGAGGTGCTGCTGGGCTCGCTGGGCGGGTTGACCGTGCTGCGCCCTGGCACCCTGCCGCCCTGGACCTTCCAGCCGCCGGTGGTGGTCACCGACCTGCGCGTGGGTGGGGTGCCGGTGCCGGTGGGGCGGGTGAATGGTGGGGGCGACGGGTCGGGAGGTGGCAAGGCGGCGCGACCGGCCCCGGTCCTGCGTCTTCTGCCCGACGGGAACAGCTTGGCGGTGGAATTCGCCGCCCTGGACTTCACCGCCCCCGGCCGCAACCGCTACGCCTATAGGTTGGAGGGCTATGATCCCGACTGGGTGGAGACGGAGGCGGGGCGACGGCTGGCCGTCTATACCAACCTGCCGCCGGGTGACTATGTCCTGCGCCTGCGCGCGACCAACCGCGACGGGCGCTGGTCGGAACGGGAACTTGCCCTGCCGGTGCAGGTGCTGCCTGCATGGTATGAGCGGGGCTGGTTCTGGCTGGCGGCGACGGTCCTGCTGGCGGCCGGGTCGGCGGCGGGGGTGGCGGGGGTCATCCGCTGGCGCACCGCCTGGCTGCGCCACCGCCAGACTGTGCTGGAATGCCAGATCGCGGAGCGGACCGCCGATCTGCGCGCCATGAACGACCGGCTGGCCCTGCTGGCGACAACGGATACCCTGACCGGCTGCGCCAACCGGCGGCATTTCCTGGAACGGGCGGAGGAAACAGTGGCCCTGGCCGGTCGCCACGGGATGCCCCTGTCCCTGGCCATGCTGGACCTGGACGAATTCAAGCGGGTCAACGATACCTTCGGCCATCCGGGCGGGGACGCCATCCTGGCCATGACCGGCCGCATCCTGTCCGCCCATATGCGCACCACCGACCTGATCGGCCGTATGGGCGGGGAGGAATTCGCGCTGCTGATGCCCCATACGGGTCTGGATGGGGCCGGCGCCCTGGCAGAGCGGCTGCGCATGGCGGTGGCGGAAGCCTGTGCGGTGGTGGACGGCGTGTCGATCCGGGTGACCGCCAGCCTGGGCGTAGCGGAACTGCGCCCAGGCGACTGCTTCGACGATCTGTTCGCCCGCGCCGACGCCGCCCTTTACGCCGCCAAGGACCAGGGCCGCAACCGCGTGATCACGGCGCCGCCTGTGCGGGCTTGAGGGGGCCGCCCTTGAATCCGGCCCGTTCAGCTGTGAAGTCCGGGCGCTTCCTGACCGGTCCGCGCCACGTATTCCGTATAGCCGCCGCCGTACTGGTGGATGCCGTCGGGCGTCAACTCCAACACCCGGTTGGACAGGGCGGCCAGGAAATGCCTGTCGTGTGAGACGAACAGCATGGTGCCTTCATAGGCGGCCAACGCCGTCAGCAGCATTTCCTTGGTATCGAGATCGAGATGGTTGGTCGGCTCGTCGAGGACCAGGAAATTCGGCGGATCGAACAACATGATCGCCATCACCAGCCGCGCCTTCTCCCCGCCGGACAGGACGCGGCATTTCTTTTCCACGTCATCCCCGGAGAAGCCGAAGCAGCCGGCAAGTGCGCGGAGCGACCCCTGGTTCGCCAGGGGGAAGGCGGCTTCCAAGGCTTCGAAAACAGTCTGGCCACCGTCGAGCTGCTCCATCGCATGCTGGGAGAAATAGCCCATCTTGACACTGGCACCCAGGGCAACGGTTCCCCGATCCGGCGCGGTGGTCCCGGCCACCAGCTTCAACAAGGTGGACTTGCCGGCACCATTGACACCCATGACGCACCAACGCTCCCTGCGCCGGATCGTCAGGTCGAACCCGTCATAGATGGTGCGGCTGCCGTAAGCCTTGTGCACGTTCTTCAGGACGGCTACATCGTCGCCCGAGCGGGGCGCCGGCCGGAAATCGAACGCCACGACCTGGCGGCGTCTCGGCGGCTCGACACGCTCGATCTTGTCCAGTTTCTTCACCCGGCTCTGCACCTGGGCCGCGTGCGAGGCCCGGGCCTTGAAGCGTTCGATGAACTTCAGCTCCTTCGCCAGCATGGCCTGCTGCCGTTCGAACTGCGCCTGTTGCTGCTTCTCGTTCAGGGCCCGCTGCCGCTCGTAGAAACCGTAATCGCCGGAATAGCTGGTCAGCGATCCGCCATCGATCTCGATGATCTTGCCGACAATCCGGTTCAGGAACTCGCGATCATGGGAGGTCATCAACAGGGCGCCATCGTAGGCCTTCAGGAACTGCTCCAGCCAGATCAGGCTCTCGATGTCCAGGTGGTTGCTCGGCTCATCCAAAAGCATGGCGTCGGGCCGCATCAGCAGGATGCGGCCAAGGGCGACACGCATCTTCCAGCCACCGGACAAGTTCCCCACGTCCATGTCCATCATCTCCTGGCTGAAGCTGAGCCCGGCGAGTACCTCCCGCGCCCGCCCCTCCAGCTCGTAACCGCCCAACTCCTCGAAGCGGGCCTGCACTTCGCCATAGCGTTCAATGATGGCGTCCATGTCGGCGCGCTCGGGATCGCACATGGCCGCTTCAAGCTCGGCCAGTTCCGCCGCCACGGTGCTGACCGGCCCGGCCCCGTCCATCACTTCCGCTACGGCGGTCCGTCCGGACATCTCGCCGACATCCTGATTGAAATAGCCGATCGAGACCTGCTTCTCGACCGACACCTGGCCCTCATCCGGTGTATCCTCGCCGGTGATCATCCGGAACAGCGTGGTCTTGCCGGCACCGTTGGGACCGACCAGACCGACCTTTTCCCCCCTGTTCAGGGCGGCGGATGCTTCAAAGAAGAGGATACGGTGACCGCTCTGCTTGGTGACGTTCTCAAATCGAATCATCTGCTGCGGAATTCCCTGCGCGTGGTTGCCGGCTGTCTCTGATCAGGTCGAGACACTGTCGGAAACTGTAGGGGATGGTCAACCGGCGCCTGGGCCGGGTCACGTCCCAAGGCGTGGTGTAGGAGCGCGGTCGCCGGGGCAGCCTCGCAGGCTGGCGTAGCCGGCCGGAGAGGC
>JBJOKR010000058.1:0-22270 GCA_046045995.1 Pseudomonadota bacterium
GATCTGGGCGCTTGCCGGGCACAAGGCCGGGGCCATGGGCACCCTGGGCCTGGTCGCCCCCGGCTTCCCCCAGACCGACACCCTGACCACCCCCGACGCAATCGCCCTGCACCGCATGCTGGCGGAGGTGGCGGCAGCCGGGGTGACCCATCTGGCGATGGAGGCATCCAGCCACGGGCTGGACCAGTTCCGCCTGGACGGGGTGATGGTGCAGGCCGCCGGCTTCACCAACCTGACCCGCGACCACCTGGATTACCACCGGACCATGGAGGCCTATTTCCAGGCCAAGGCCATGCTGTTCGACCGGGTGATGCCGCGGGGCGGTACCGCCGTCATCAATGCCGACATCCCGGAATTCGAGCGGCTGGCCGATCTGGCCCGCGCCCGCAAGCAGACGGTCATCGGCTTCGGTGGGACGGAAGCGGCGAAGGATCTGCGCGTCGACGCCCTGACCCCCCTGCCCCACGGCCAGTCGGCGACGCTGGAGGTGATGGGACGGCGGATGACCGTGGACCTGCCGCTGGTCGGCCGGTTCCAGGTGTGGAACGCGCTCTGCGCCCTGGGTCTGGCCATCGGCACGGGTGAGGATCCGGTCGGTGCCGCCGAGGCGCTGGCCCAGCTTGAAGGGGTGCGCGGGCGGCTGGAACTGGTGGCCCGGCCCAAAGATGATGCAGCCATCTATGTGGATTATGCCCATACGCCGGACGGACTGGAAACGGTTCTGAAAGCCCTTCGGCCGCATACCACCGGCCGGCTGTCGGTGGTATTCGGCTGCGGCGGCGACCGCGACCGCGGCAAGCGCCCAATGATGGGCACCATCGCCGCGCGCTTGGCCGACCGAGTCATCGTCACCGACGACAATCCCCGGACCGAGGTGGCTTCCGCCATCCGGGCGGAGGTCATGGCCGGCTGCCCCGACGCGACGGAGGTGGATGGCCGGGCGGACGCCATCGCCCTGGCCGTGGGTGAGCTGGGGCGTGGCGATGTGCTGGTGATCGCCGGCAAGGGACATGAGCAGGGCCAGATCGTGGGGACGGAGATCCGCCCCTTCGACGATGCGACGGTCGCCCGCGCGGCCGTGGCGGCCCTGTGAGTGGCTGCGCTGTGAGAGGCATGTGGCAGGTGCGACGTGAGTGTTTGGGTCTTCGCAAGGTCAGGTAAGGGCAGAACGGGGACAGCCATGAAGACGCAGTCCGGTACAGACATCCTGTGGACCGCGGCCGATGCCGCCGCCGCCAGCAACGGCCGTCACCCGACGGCCCGCACGGCCGGCCATTGGATCGCCACGGGCGTCTCCATCGACAGCCGCACGGTGGTCCCGGGCGACCTGTTCATCGCGCTGAAGGGGCCCAGCTTCGACGGCCACGCCTTCGTTGCCGATGCCTTCGCCCGCGGGGCCGTCGCGGCCATCGTCTCCACCATGCCGCCGGGGGTGCCGGCCGATGCCCCCCTGCTGCTGGTGGAGGATACGGTCACGGCGCTGGAGGATCTGGGGCGGGTTGCCCGGCTGAACGCCCAGGGCCGCATCCTGGCGGTCACCGGGTCCGTCGGCAAGACGACGACGAAGGAGGCGCTGCGCCTCTGCCTGTCCAGCCAGGGCAAGACCTACGCCACCACGGGCAACCTGAACAACCACCTGGGCCTGCCGCTCAGCCTCGCCCGCCTGCCCCATGACGCCGCCTATGGCGTGTTCGAGCTGGGCATGAACCATGCCGGCGAGATCTCGCCCCTGTCGCGGATGGTGAAGCCGGACGTGGCCATCGTCACCACGGTGGAGGCGGTCCACCTGCAGAACTTCTCCAGCGTGGAAGCCATCGCCGACGCCAAGGCGGAGATCTTCGAGGGCATGGACCCGAACGGCACCGCCATCCTGAACCGGGACAATCCGCATTGGGTCCGGCTGGTCGCCGCCGCCCGCACCCAGGGCCTGTCGCGGATCTGGAGCTTCGGCGCCCAGGACGGGGCCGATGCGCGCCTGGTCGATGCCTCGCTCCACGCCACCTCCTCCGCCGTCACGGCCGATGTGCGGGGGGAGCGGATCCAGTACAGCCTGTCCCTTCCCGGCAAGCACCATGTGCTGAACAGCCTGGCCGTGCTGCTGGCCGTGCGCGCGGTGGGGGGGGATGTCTCCCTGGCGGCCCGGCAGTTGAACCAACTCGCCGCCATCAAGGGCCGCGGCCAGCGCAAGCGGGTACAGCTGACCAAGGGCAGCTTCACCCTGATCGATGAAAGCTACAACGCCAGCCCCGTCAGCATCGCCGCCTCCGCCAGTGTATTGGGCAAGACCGATCCCGGTGCCGGCGGGCGGCGCATCGCCGTGCTGGGCGACATGCTGGAGCTGGGGGCCCAGTCCCCCGCCCTGCATGCCGGCCTTGCCCCCCATTTCAAGCAGGCGGGGACCGATCTGGTCTTCACCTGCGGCCCGAACATGAAGCATCTCCACGACCGGCTGCCCGCCGCCATGCGGGGCCGCCATGCCGAGGACAGCGCCGCCCTGGCGCCTCTGCTTGCAGAGGTGGTGCGGGCGGGCGACGTCGTCATGGTCAAAGGCTCCGCCGGCAGCCGGATGAGCCGGATCGTGGATGTGCTGATGGCCCTTGACCACACCGACGCGGCCCCCAAGGCCGTCGCCGTCTCCGGGACGTGACCCCACGATGCTCAGCCACTTCCTCCTGCACCTGGCGGACGAATTCCAGATCTTCAACCTGTTCCGGTACCTCACCTTCCGGACGGGCGGGGCGATCATGACCGCACTGCTGATCAGCTTCGTGATCGGCCCGGCGGTCATCCGCTGGCTGAAATCCATCCAGGGCAGCGGCCAGCCGATCCGGGAGGAATACCTGGAAACGCACCTGAAGAAGAAGGGCACGCCCACCATGGGCGGGCTGATGATCCTCATCGGGGTGATCATCAGCACCCTTCTGTGGGTGGACCTGGGCAATACCTATTCCTGGATCGTCCTGCTGGTGACCGTGGGGTTCGGCCTGATCGGATTCGGGGATGATTTCCTGAAGCTGACCAAGCGGAACACCAAGGGCCTGTCCGGCAAGCTGAAGATGTTCTGGATGATCGTGGTCAGCGGCATCGCCATGGCCTGGTATCTGGCGGTGACGCCGGACCCGCTGGCGACCGGGCTGGCCCTGCCCTTCTTCAAGGATCTGCTGATCAATCTGGGCTGGTTCTTCATCCCCTTCGCCATCTTCGTCATGGTCGGGGCCAGCAATGCCGTGAACCTGACCGACGGGCTGGATGGCTTGGCCATCGTGCCGATCATGATCGCCGGCGCCTGCTTCGGATTGATCGCCTATCTGTCGGGCAACATCATCTTCGCCAACTACCTGGGCATCCACTACGTGCCCGGCACGGGCGAACTGGCCATCTTCTGCGGTGCGCTGGTCGGGGCGGGGCTGGGATTCCTCTGGTTCAACGCGCCCCCGGCCATGGTCTTCATGGGCGATACCGGGTCCCTGTCCATGGGCGGGGCCCTGGGTGCCGTCAGCGTCATCACCAAGCATGAGATCGTGCTGGCCATCATCGGCGGCCTGTTCGTGCTGGAGGCGGTGAGCGTGATGGTCCAGGTCGCCAGCTTCAAGCTGACCGGCAAGCGCGTGTTCCGCATGGCCCCGATCCACCACCACTTCGAAAAGAAGGGCTGGTCGGAGCCGACGGTGGTCATCCGCTTCTGGATCATCGCCGTAATCCTGGCCCTGATCGGCCTGTCCACCCTGAAGCTGCGGTGAGGATGGGATGATCGACCTTTCCGCCTTCAGGGGACAGCGTTTCGCGGTGATGGGGCTCGCCCGGTCGGGCCTGGCCACGGCGCGCGCCCTCCTGGCGGGTGGGGCCGATGTCCTGGCCTGGGACGACGGGGAGGGCGGGCGCCGGGCCGCGTCCGATGCGGGCATTCCCCTGACCGATCTGCACCGGGCGGACCTGACCGGTGTCACGGCCCTGGTCCTGTCCCCCGGCATTCCCCATACCTTCCCGGCGCCGAACCCGGTGGCGGCACGTGCCAAGGCGGCCGGCATCCCCATCATCGGCGATGTGGAGCTGCTGAAGCGCGCCCAACCGGACGCCACATACCTTTGCATCACCGGCACCAACGGCAAAAGCACCACCACCGCCCTGACCGGCCATATCCTGGCGGCCGCGGGCAAGCGCATCCAGGTGGGCGGCAACCTGGGCACGCCGGTGCTCACCTTCGACCCGCTGGGGGCGGACGGCATCTATGTGCTGGAGATGTCCAGCTACCAGCTGGAACTCTCCCCCTCCCTTGGCTTCGACGCCGCCGTCCTTCTGAACATCACGCCCGACCACCTGGACCGCCACGGCGGGATGGACGGGTATATCGGGGCGAAGCGGCTGGCGTTCCGCCGGGCGGCATCCACTGTTGACCCCTCACCCTCCCAGGCTTCGCCTGGGCCCCTCCCTCTCCCTCAAGGGGAGAGGGGGTCGGAGCCCATGGCGGAGCCGGCAGGTCAGCAGGAGAACGCCCCTCTCCCCTTGAGGGAGAGGGAGGGGCCCGCCCGGAGCGACAGCGCAGGGTGGGAGGGTGAGGGGTACGCCAAACGCCCCACTGCCATCATCGGCATCGATACCGCCCCCACCCGCGCCATGGCGGACGCGCTGGAGGCCGAAGGTACGCACCACGTCATCCGTATCTCATCCCAAACGTCCGCCGGTGGCGGTGTATGGGCCGTGGATGGCGACTTATGGGACGACATGCCTGACGAATTCGGACTTCCGAGCGGTGCTGTCCTCAGCTTCTTCGACTGCCCTGCCCTGCCCGGGCGGCACAACTGGCAGAACGCCTGTGCGGCCTATGCCCTGGCCCGGTCGGTTGGCATCGCGGCGGAGACCATCGCCGCCGCCATGCGCAGCTTCCCCGGCCTGGCCCACCGCCAGCAGTTCGTGGCCGAAGCGGCGGGCATCCGCTTCGTCAATGACAGCAAGGCAACCAACGCCGACGCCACCGACAAGGCGCTGGGCTGTTATCGCCACATCTACTGGATCCTGGGCGGCAAGCCCAAGGAGGGCGGGCTGGACGGGCTGGAGCAGCACATGCCGCGCATCCGCCACGCCTTCCTGATCGGGGAGGCGACGGAGGATTTCGCCGCCTGGCTGTCCCGCCACGGCGTGGCCCATAGCCGCTGCGGCACCATGGAGACAGCCGTCCCGGCCGCCTTCGCCGCGGCCCGGGCCACCGGCCTGCCGGGGGCGGTGGTGCTGCTGTCGCCCGCCTGCGCCAGCTTCGACCAGTATCCGAATTTCGAGGTGCGGGGCGACCATTTCGCCCGGCTGGCAACCTCCCTGGCCGCTGCGGCGGCAACGACCATCGCCGCTTCAGCGGCAACCCCCTTGGCCGCTGCGGCGGAGGAGGCACCATGAGCTTCACCTTCTCCCGCACCGACCATTCCATCATGGGCCGCTGGTGGTGGACGGTGGACCGCTGGACCCTGGCGGCCATCATCCTGATCGCCGCCATCGGCGTGGTCCTGGTCCAGGCGGCCAGCCCGGCGGTGGCGAACCGCATCGGCGCCGACACTTTCCACTTCATTGAAAAGCATCTGTTGATGCTGCTGCCCGCCCTGGCGGTGGTGGTGGCGGTATCGCTGCTGACGCCGCGGGGCGTGCGCCGTCTGGGGCTGATCGTCTTCCTGGGGGCGGCCGCCGGTGTGGCGCTGACCTTGGTGGTGGGGGCGGAGATCAAGGGGGCGACGCGCTGGCTGCACCTGCCCGGCCTGTCGCTCCAGCCGTCGGAATTCCTGAAGCCCGGCTTCGCCATCGTCGCCGCCTGGATGTTCTCGTTGCAGCGCAACCAGGAGGATTTCCCCGGCTACACCGTCTGCATCGCCCTGTGGCTGACCGTGGTGCTGCTGCTGATGAGCCAGCCGGACCTTGGCCAGACCTTCGTCATCAGCGCGGTCTTCTTCGGCCAGTTCTTCCTGGCCGGCCTGCCCATCGTGCTGGTGGCGGGGCTGGTGGTGGTAGGCATCTCCGGCCTGGTCAGCGCGTACTTCCTGTTCTCCCACGTGCAGAGCCGCATCGACCGCTTCCTGTCGCCGGAGGCGGGGGACAACTACCAGGTCGACCGGGCGATGGAAGCGTTCCAGAACGGCGGGCTGTGGGGCACCGGCCCCGGCCAGGGCACGGTCAAGATGTCCATCCCCGATGCCCATGCCGATTTCATCTTCGCCGTGGCGGGGGAGGAACTGGGGCTGATCTGGTGCCTTATCATCGTGATGCTGTTCATCTTCGTCGTGCTGCGCAGCTTCTCCCGCGCGTTCCAGGACCAGAACCTGTTCGTGATGCTGGCGGCCAGCGGGCTGACCATGCAGTTCGGCCTTCAGGCCCTGATCAATATGGGATCGACGCTGCACCTGATGCCGACCAAGGGCATGACCCTGCCCTTCATCAGCTATGGCGGATCGTCCCTGCTGGCGCTGGGCATCGGCATGGGCATGCTGCTGGCCCTGACCCGGCGCCGCTTCGGACCGGGGGATGCGGCATGAGCGACCGGCCCGCCCCCTCTTCCTCCGCCCCCATCGTGCTGGCTGCCGGCGGCACCGGCGGGCACATGTTCCCGGCCGAAGCCCTGGCCCGCGCGCTGATCGCCCGCGGACAGGGCGTGCTTCTGGTGACGGATATCCGCGGCAAGGCCTTCGGCGATGCCATGCCGGAGGTGGCGGTGGAGCGGGTGCGCTGCGCCACCGCCGCCCCCGGCATCCTGGGCAAGGTTCGCATGGCGGTGGAACTGGCCCGCGGCACGCTGCAGGCCATGGCCCTGCTGAAGCGGGTTGCCCCGCCGGTCGTCGTCGGCTTTGGCGGCTATCCCAGCGCGCCCACGGTGCTGGCGGCCCAGCGCCTGGGCATTCCCGTCGTCCTGCATGAACAGAACGCCGTGCTGGGCCGGGCGAACCGCCTTCTATCCCGGCAGGCTCGCCGCTTCTGCACCAGCTATGACAGCGTGAAGGGGCTGGAGGCGGTGGCGGCCGACCGGGTGGTGCGCACGGGCAATCCGGTGCGCCCGGCCATCGTGACCTTGCGCGACCGCCCCTATGCCGCCCCGGTGCCGGGCGGGTCCTTGAACCTGCTGGTCACCGGCGGAAGCCAGGGGGCCGCCATCTTCGGGGAGGTGGTGCCCCGCGCGGTGGAGATGCTGGGGGAGGATCTGCGCGCCCGCCTGTCCATCGTGCAGCAGGCCCGGGCGGAGAACATCCAGGCCGCGACACAGGCCTACCGCGCCATGGGGGTGCAGGCCACCCTGTCGCCCTTCTTCCGGGACATGCCCGACCGGCTGGCGGCCTGCCACCTGATGGTGGCGCGCAGCGGGGCGGGGACGGTGTCGGAGCTGACGGTCGTCGGCCGTCCATCCATCCTGGTCCCCTATCAGCACGCCATGGACGACCACCAGACCGCCAATGCCCGCGCCTTGGCCGCGGCGGGCGGGGCCTGGGTCGTGCCGCAGCCCGATTTCACGGCGGAGGGGCTGGCGGCACGCCTGCACGCCCTTCTGGCCGACCCCTCGCCCCTGGCCGCCATGGCCGCCGCCGCCCATGCCTGGGGAATGCCCGATGCGGGCGAGCGGCTGGCCGACGCCGTGCTGGAGATCGCCTATCCCACCCCGTCCGACCGGAGGACCGCGGCATGAGTACCCTGTCCCTGTTCCGTACCGTCTGCCTGCGCGCCCCCGTCACTGACAGCGGTGTGCCCAAGGCGGTACCCACCCTGCCCGGCCGGGCCATCCACCCGGCCGACCTGCTGAAGCCCGCCCGGCGTGAGGAGATCGCACGATGAGGGCAATGCCCCTGTCCATCGGCACCCTGCATTTCGTCGGCATCGGCGGCATCGGCATGTCCGGCATCGCGGAGGTGTTGCACAACCTGGGCTATGCGGTCCAGGGAAGCGACATCGCCGACAATTACAATGTCCAGCGCCTGCGCAAGCTGGGCATGACGGTGCATATCGGCCACCGCGCGGAGAACATCGGCAATGCCGCCGTGGTCGTCATTTCCTCCGCCGTCAAGAAGGACAATCCGGAGGTCGCGGCCGCTCGGGCGGAGATGATCCCCGTCGTCCGCCGGGCGGAGATGCTGGCCGAGCTGATGCGCTTGAAATGGTCGGTCGCGGTGGGCGGCACCCACGGCAAGACCACCACCACCAGCATGGTCGCCGCCCTGCTGGAAGGCGGCGGCTTCGACCCCACCATCATCAACGGCGGCATCATCAATTCCATCGGCACCAACGCCAAGCTGGGCCAAGGCGACTGGATGGTGGTGGAGGCGGATGAGAGCGACGGCACCTTCACCCGGCTGCCCGCCACCATCGCCATCGTGACCAACATGGATCCGGAGCATCTGGACCATTACGGCACGGTGGAGGAGATGAAGAAGGCCTTCGACCGTTTCGTCGAGAACATCCCCTTCTACGGCTTCGCCGCCGTCTGCATCGACCATCCGGAGGTGCAGGCCATGATCGGCCGGGTGGACCGGCGCATCGTCACCTACGGGTTCAGCCCCCAGGCCGATGTGCGCGCCGTGAACCTTTCCACCTCCCCCGAAGGGGCGCGCTACGACGTGGTGGTGAGCGACCGCGTGCTGGGAGAGGCGCGGACGATTTCCGGCATCCACCTGCCCATGTACGGGCAGCACAATGTCTCCAACTCCCTGGCCGCCATCGCCGTCGCCATCAACATGGGCATCCGGGATGAGGCGATCCGCGACAGCCTGGGCAAGTTCAGCGGCGTGAAGCGGCGCTTCACCAAGACCGGGATCAGCAACGGCATCACCGTGATCGACGATTACGGCCACCACCCGGTGGAAATCGCGGCCGTGCTGAAGGCGGCGCGGACGGCAGGGTCCGGCCGCACGGTCGCCGTCGTCCAGCCCCACCGCTATTCCCGCCTGCACAGCCTGTTCGAGGATTTCTGCTCCTGCTTCAACGATGCGGACGCGGTGATCGTGGCCGATGTCTATGCGGCGGGGGAACAGCCGATCGAGGGCGCGGACAAGGCGGCCCTGGTGGCGGGCCTGCGCGCCCGCGGCCACCGCAACGCCCACGCCCTGTCCGCCCCGGACGCCCTGCCCGCCCTGGTCAAAGATCTGGCCAAGCCCGGCGACATGGTCGTCTGCTTAGGTGCCGGCACCATCACCCAGTGGGCGAACTCCCTGCCCGCCGACCTGGACCGCCTGTTCGCCATGGAGGGGGTCGCCGAATGACCGGTGCCGCCCCCGCCCCCGATACCGGCAGCCTGCCGCCGGACCATCCGATCCACCGCCTGCCGCCGGTGCGCGGGCGGCTGGCCGCGGATGCGCCGCTGGGCCCGCTGACCTGGTTCCGGGTGGGGGGCAAGGCGGATGTGCTGTTCCGCCCCGCGGATGAGGAGGATCTGGCCGCGTTCCTGGCCGGGTGCCCGGCGGATATCCCGGTCACCGTCATCGGCGTGGCCAGCAACCTGCTGGTCCGGGACGGCGGGGTGCGGGGCGTGGTGGTCCGCCTGGGCGGCCCCTTCGCCTCCGTGACCGTGGCGGGGGACCGGATCGAAGCGGGGGCCGGGGCCCTGGACCTGACCGTCGCCATGACGGCGCAGGAGGCGGGGCTGGCCGGGCTGGAATTCCTGTCGGGCATTCCGGGCACCATCGGCGGGGCCGTGCGCATGAACGGCGGTGCCTATGGCGGGGAGGTGGTGGACGTGATCGCCAGCACCGACGGCATCGCCCGCGACGGCAGCCGCCATAGCTGGACAAAGGATGGGCTGGGCCTGACCTACCGCCATTGCGCGGTGGGGGAGGATGTGATCTTCACCCGCGCCGTCTTCACCGGTCGGGCGGGTGACCGCGACGCCATCCGCACCCGGATCGAGGAGATCCAGAAGGCCCGCAGCGACAGCCAGCCCATCCGCGCCCGCACCGGCGGGTCCACCTTCGCCAACCCGGACGGCCACAAGGCCTGGCAGCTGATTGATGCGGCCGGTTGCCGGGGCCTGACCATCGGCGGCGCGCAGATGAGTGAGAAGCACTGCAACTTCATGCTGAACCTGGGCGACGCCACCGCGGCCGACCTGGAAATGCTGGGGGAAACGGTGCGGCGCCGGGTGCGGGAGACCAGCGGGGTGGAGCTGCGCTGGGAGATCCGCCGCATCGGTGACCCCCTGCCGGACCGCGATCACACGGCGGGAGGGGGCCGATGAGCGCATTCCCGCGTCGTTCCTCAAACCGGGACAAAGTCTGCCGGCAGCCGCTGATTGTCGCACGGGCTGAATCGATGGAGTTGTGGCCACCCCGCAAAACCGGGGGATACACCCCCTATTTGGGCCCAATTCCGGGGGTGGGCACCGCAACATATTGCGTTTGGCAGCGCTTGCGCCAAGGATTCCGCCGGGTGCGCGCGGCCTTCCCGGGTCTGGAATCGCCGCTGCGGGGAGCAGGAAGATGACCGAACAGCGTCCGAAGCACGTGGCCGTCCTCATGGGCGGGTGGTCCGCCGAGCGGGAAGTCTCGCTCGTCAGCGGGGCCTCTGTCGTGACCGCGCTGGAGAAGGCGGGCTTCGCGGTCACCGCGGTGGACGTTCAGCGCGATCTGGACGGTCTGCTGAAGGCCCTGACGCCGAAGCCGGATGTCGTCTTCAACGCCCTGCACGGCAAGGGCGGGGAGGATGGGCTGATCCAGGGTGTCCTGGAATACCTGCACGTCCCCTACACCCATTCCTCCCCCCTGGCCTCCGCCATCGCCATGGACAAGGAGATGACGAAGCGGGTCCTGTCCACCGTGGGCATGCCCGTGGCCGACGGGGTGGTGGCGACGAAGGAACAGGTGCTGGCGGGCCATGTGCTGCCGCCGCCCTATGTGGTGAAGCCGGTGGATGAGGGATCGTCCGTCGGGGTCCGCATCGTCCATGCCGGCGGCAATTCCGCCCCGATCGATCAGGATGGCTGGATCTACGGCAACCGGGTGATGGTGGAAACCTACATCCCCGGGCGGGAGCTGACCGTGGCGGTCCTGGGCGATCGGGCGCTCGCGGTGACGGAGATCGTGGTGAAGTCCACCTTCTTCGATTATGTCGCCAAATACACCGACGGCCACGCCACCCATGTCTGCCCGGCCGACATACCGGAGGAGATCGCCGCGGAGGCGAAGCGGCTTGCCCTGCTGGCCCATCAGACCCTGGGCTGCAGCGGTGCCAGCCGGACCGATTTCCGTTGGGACGACAGCAAGGCCGGCACCGGCGGCCTGTACTTCCTGGAGATCAACACCCAGCCCGGCATGACGCCCCTGTCCCTGGTGCCGGAGCAGGCGGCCCATACCGGACTGCCGTACCAGGACCTGTGCGTCTGGCTGGTGGAGCACGCGAAATGTCACGCGTGACCCCCGACAATCCCCGGGCCCGCTTTGCCGAGCAGTCGCGCCGTGCCACCATCCGGGCGGCGCTGAAGGCGAACCGCCGGCGCGCCCTGCCCCGCTGGACCGGCCCGGCCGTCAAGGCCGCGGCCGTGCTGCTGCCTTTGCTGGGCTTGGGCGGCACCGGGGCCTGGGCCTGGCACACGGGCCGCATCCAGACCGGCTGGGCGGAGACATCGGCGACCGTCCTGTCGGTGACGGCGGAGGCTGGCTGGGCAGTGCAGGAGGTGTTCGTCACCGGCCGGATCGAAGCCGATCCGCAGACCCTGCTGGATGCCCTGAAGGTGGAGCGGGGCATGCCGATCCTGGCCTTCGACCCCCATGCCGCCCGCACAGCACTGGAGCAGATCCCCTGGGTCGCCAGCGCCACGGTGGAACGGCGCATGCCCGACACCATCCATGTCCGCATCGTCGAGCGCACGCCCATGGCCATCTGGCAGGTGGACCGCCGCCACCGGCTGGTTGATGGCAACGGCGTCGTCCTGACCGAGGCAAACCTGGAGAAGTGGCCCGACCTGCCCCTGCTGGTGGGGGAGAACGCGCCGACACAGGCCAAGGAACTGCTGGAGACCCTGTCCGCGGAGCCGCTGATCGGCACGCGGGTGGAGGCGGCGGTGCTGGTCGGTGGGCGGCGCTGGGATCTGCGCCTGGATAACGGTATCGACGTGCGCCTGCCGGAAGAGGGGATGGCGGACGCGCTGCGCCAGCTTTCCGTCGTTCAGCAGACCAATCAGGTGCTGGAACGCGATGTGGTTGTCGTGGATCTGCGGGTGCCGGACCGGCTTGTGGTCCAGACCTCCGCCGAGGCGGCGGAGGCCCGGCGCAAGGCCGCGGCCGAAAAGAAACGACGGATCTGAAGGGGCTGCGGCAATGGCATTTCCTGGCGCGCTGAACGTCAGATCGAAGACCCGCCGGGTTCCCCGGGGCGGCACCGTCGCGGCGTTGGACGTCGGGTCGAACAAGGTCGTCTGCTTCGTCGCCAAGGTGGACGAACCGGGCAGCATCCGGGTCGTCGGCATCGGCCATCAGGTCAGCCGCGGCGTGCGCTCCGGCATCATCGTCGACATGGAGGCGGCGGAGACGGCGATCGGCACGGCCGTCCACGCGGCGGAAACCATGGCTGGCGAACAGATCCGCGATGTGCTGGTCAGCCTGTCCGGCGGCCAGCCGGAAAGCCAGACCCTGACGGTGGAAACACCGGTCACCGCCCATGAGATCGGCGACGGCGACCTGAAACGCGCCCTGGCCCAGGCCCGCCATCTTTCCATCTCCCCCGATGCGGAGCTGATCCATTCCATCCCCGTGGGCTACACGGTGGATGGATCGCGCGGCATCCGCGATCCCCGCGGCATGGTCGGCGAACGCTTGGGTGTACGCCTGCATGTGGTGACCGCCGCCGCCAACCCCGTGCGCAACCTGATCACCTGCATCGGCCGCTGCCACCTGGGGGTGGAGGGGTTCGTGATGAGCCCCTATGCGTCGGGCCTGTCCTGCCTGGTCGAGGATGAGATGGACCTGGGGGTCACCCTGGTGGAGATGGGGGCCGGCACCACCAGCATCTCCGTCTTCACGGATGGCAAGATGGTCTGGTGCGACAGCGTTCCCCTGGGCGGGGCCCATGTGACGAACGATGTGGCCCGCGGCCTGACCACCCCCGTCGCCCATGCGGAGCGGCTGAAGACCCTATACGGCAGCGCCATCGCCACCGGGTCCGATGAGCGGGAGCTGATCGACGTTCCCCAGGTGGGGGAAGAGGAACGGGGGGCGGCCAACCATGTGCCGAAATCCCTGTTGGTCGGCATCATCCAGCCCCGGCTGGAGGAGATTTTCGAGCTGGTCCGCGGCCGGCTGGAGGCATCGGGCATGGCCAAGGTGGCCGGCCGCCGCGTGGTGCTGACCGGCGGCGCGTCCCAGATGACCGGCATGCGCGATCTGGCCGCCCAGGTGCTGGACAAGCAGGTCCGCCTGGGCCGGCCCCTGCGCATCGGCGGCCTGGCGGAGAATATGGGCGGTCCCGCCTTTTCCGCCGCGGCGGGGCTTCTGGCCTATGCCATCCAGCACCATGCCGACCTGCCCGCCCTGGCCCCCCTGGTGGACCCGCCCACCGGCCTGTGGGGCCGCGTCAACACCTGGCTGAGGGAGAACCTGTGACCGCCCGGACACCGTTCCGGGGGGGATGGGCCTTCACCCTTCCGCCCCCGTGCCGAGAACGCGGCGCCGCCCCGGCGGCCCGATCCAGGGATCCCGGGGCCGAGACCACGGCCCTGGCCCGACTTTCAAGGACCGCCCCGGTGGTCCCCCGCAACGCCCCCGCAAGACCGACCGAACGCCCCGCCGAAGGAGCCGCCCGATGACCATCAAAGTGACCATCCCGACCGTGGACGTGCAGACCAAGCCGCGCATCACCGTGTTCGGTGTCGGCGGCGCCGGCGGCAATGCCGTCAACAACATGATCCGCGCCAATCTGGACGGCGTGGAATTCGTGGTGGCCAACACCGATGCCCAGGCCCTGATGAACAGCCTGGCGACCCAGCGGGTCCAGCTGGGTGGCACCATCACCCGCGGCCTGGGTGCGGGATCCCGCCCCGATGTGGGCAGGGCCGCGGCGGAGGAGCAGCTGGATGAGATCATGAACCATCTCTCCGGCACCAACATGTGCTTCATCACCGCCGGCATGGGTGGTGGTACGGGCACCGGGGCCGCCCCGGTGATCGCCCGCGCCGCCCGGGAACAGGGGATCCTGACCGTCGGCGTGGTGACCAAGCCCTTCAACTTCGAAGGGGCGCACCGCATGCGCACGGCCGAGTCCGGAATCCACGACCTGGCCCAGTATGTGGACACCCTGATCATCATCCCGAACCAGAACCTGTTCCGCATCGCCAATGAGCGCACCACCTTCGCCGATGCCTTCAAGATGGCGGACGATGTGCTGCATGCCGGTGTGCGCGGCGTGACCGACCTGATGGTCATGCCCGGCCTGATCAACCTGGACTTCGCCGACATCCGCACCGTGATGACGGAGATGGGCAAGGCCATGATGGGCACCGGGGAGGCGGCGGGCGACCGCCGCGCCATCGAGGCCGCGGAAGCTGCGATCAGCAACCCGCTGCTGGACGACATCTCCATGAAGGGTGCCCGCGGTGTGCTGATCAACATCACCGGCGGCATGGACATGACCCTGTTCGAGGTGGATGAGGCCGCGAACCGCATCCGGGACGAGGTCGATCCGGAAGCCAACATCATCTTCGGTTCCACCTTCGACCACAACATGGACGGCAAGATGCGCGTCTCCGTCGTGGCGACGGGGATCGAAAGCCTGACGGACATCCAGCCGCGTCCGGCCAGCCAGCCGACCCTGACCGTCGTCCACGACCGGACCGCCGGTGCCAAGCCCACCGCGTCGGTCAATGCGCCGATCCGCCCTGCCGCCATCGCCGGCATCCCCACCGGTCCGTCGGTCGCCGCCGGCCCGGCCATGGCCCGCGCCAGCCACTTCGTCGGCCTGCAGCCGGCCCCCATGGCCCCGCCGGCCATGGCCCATGCCCCGGCCCCGCAAGAGGCCCCGCACGCGCAGGAGACGGCAGCCGCCGCCGAGCCGCGGATGGAGGAGACGGCCGCCCACGCCTCTGCCGCCCATGGCGGCCACCATGCCGGATCCCCGGCGCCCGCCAGCCCGCAGGCCCCGACCGGTCCCCTGCGCGGGGAGAACAAGGGCGGTGCCTTCATCGCCCCCCGCCCCGCCGATGGCGGCCCGCGCGGCGGTGCCACCAATCCGGAGCGGTTCCGGGACCAGCCGGTGGCGGACACGAAGAAGAAGGGCTTCCTCGGCAACCTGTTCGGCCGCATGACCGGCGGCAATGAGCAGGCGCCCGCCGCCACGACCGCCCCGCGGGCGCCGATGGCGACCCCGGCCCAGCCGCAGATGAACCCGCTGGTGGCCCGCAACACCGGCGCCCATGCTGCCCAGCACCATTCGGCGCACCATGCCGCCCCAGCGCCGGCCCAGGCCCAGCCCGCCCCCCAGCCCGCCCCTCAGATGGCGCCCCACGCAGCCCACGGCCACCACGGCCATCCGGCCCATGGCCAGGGTCTGGAGCCGACCCCGCGGGCCAAGCCGGCGGCGGAGGATGACATGCTGGACATTCCGGCTTTCCTGCGGCGTCAGGCGAACTGACGCCAGCGGCCCGAAATCCTGACACGTCAGGATTTCGGGCTTCGGCGGCATAAGCCGCCGCCGCGCCGGTCGGCGCGGATACCAACGGTCGGGATTACCGACCGTTGGTATGGTACCGCTCACTTAGCTCTTCGCGGTGCAGCATGATCGGGCCGGTCCCCACGGGGGCCGGCCCTTTTCTTTGGACCCCGCCCGGGCCGTGGATACCATCGCCCCGCCCCCGCCCCTGGATCACGCCACAATCGCCTTGGTGTGGTCACACAAAGGAAACAATTGGAATCACGGGATTTTTTCCAACGACGCTGTAACAGTCTGCAACAAAGAGTGATTTGTGGGATGTCGCCCCCGTTGGTATCACCAATGCGTGGCACTCCACCGCTGCACCGCGGCAGACCCCGCCCCCCACGATCCCGGTCCCGGGATTCCAGGGCGGTGGCCCGCCCGGCAGACCTGCCAGACTGGAACCAGAGCATGACCGCCATCACCCGGCAGCGTACCCTGAAGGCCCCGATCAACTGCACCGGCATCGGCCTGCATTCCGGCAGCCGGGTGCGGATGACCCTGCGGCCCGCTCCGGCGGACAGCGGCATCGTCTTCATCCGGACCGACCTGCCCGCGGACCGGGCGGCGATCCCGGCCCGCTGGGACACGGTGGTGGATACCCGGCTCTGCACCGTCGTGGCGAATGCCGCCAAGGCCTCCGTCGGCACGGTGGAACACCTGATGGCGGCGCTGCGCGCCTGTGAGGTGGACAATCTGGTGGTGGAGGTGGATGCGCCCGAACTGCCGGTGATGGACGGATCCTCCGCCCCCTTCGTCTTCCTGATCGAATGCGCCGGTATCGTGGAGCAGGATTCCCCGCGCCAAGTCATCCGCGTCCTGAAGGAGGTGCGGGTGGAGGATGGGGACAAGATGGTGTCCCTGGCCCCCGCCCCCGTCGCTTCCTTCCATGTGGAGATCGAGTATGACACCGCCCTGATCCGGCGGCAGGCGGGCTCCCTTGTCCTCACCGGGTCCAGCTTCAAGGCGGAGGTGTCGCGCGCCCGCACCTTTGGCTTCCTGCATGAGGTGGAGGCGATGCGCCGGGCCGGCCTGGGCCGCGGCGGATCCCTGGACAATGCCGTCGTCATCAACGGTGACCGGGTGATGAACGAGGGCGGCCTGCGCTACACGGATGAATTCGTGCGCCACAAGATCCTGGACGCCGTGGGCGACCTGTACATGGCCGGCCACCCGATTCTGGGCCGTTTCACCGGCATCCGCTGCGGCCATGCCATGAACAACCGCCTGCTGCACGCCCTGTTCGCCGACCCCACCGCCTGGTGCCTGGAAAACGAAGGCGCCTGGGCAGAGGAACTGGCCGGCGCCGCCTAACGGCGGGGTTCCATTTCAAAACGTGTGGCTCGCTGCACTCCCTCTCCCCTTGTGGGAGAGGAGGGGGCCCATGCGCAGCATGGGAGGGTGAGGGGTACGTCAAGGGCAGTGGACCACGGGTGTCCCGAGGCCGGTGCTGCCGGCTCCCTCCCCTTTCCCCCCATCGCCAACCTGTCACAAACCCGTGCATTGCCCCGACGGGGGAAGCGGTGATAGACACCTCACCGTTTCTTACCCCCCATTCCTCCCTATCCTGTCGGGATGCCGCCCATGACCGCTTCCCCCGCCGCCGCCCTGCCCCGTGAGGCGTGGCTGAACAAGGCCCGTACCCTGTCGGAGGCGCTGCCCTATATGCGGCGCTATGCCGGCAAGACGATCGTCGTGAAGTATGGCGGCCACGCCATGGGGGACCCGTCCCTGGCCCTGAAATTCGCCAGTGACATCGTGCTGATGAAGCAAGTGGGCATCCACCCGATCGTCGTGCATGGCGGCGGGCCGCAGATCGGCCAGATGCTGGAGCGGCTGAAGATCAAGTCCGAATTCGTGGACGGCCTGCGCATCACCGACAAGGAAACGGTGGAAGTGGCGGAGATGGTGCTCTCCGGCTCCATCAACAAGCAGATCGTCGCCCTGATCAACGATGCCGGCGGTGACGCCATCGGCCTGTCCGGCAAGGATGACGACCTGATCGAGGCCCGGCGCGTCACCCGGACCAAGCGCGATCCGGACAGCAATATCGAGCGGGTGGTGGATCTGGGCTTCGTGGGTGAGCCGTTCCGCATCAATCCCGGCCTGCTGCTGAAGCTGCGCCAGGCCGACATCATCCCGGTCATCGCCCCGATCGGCATCGGGGAGGATGGGCAGACCTACAACATCAACGCCGACACCGCTGCGGGGGCCATCGCCGCCGCCATGAACGCGACCCGGCTGCTGCTGCTGACCGACGTGACGGGCGTTCTGGACAAGACCAAGACCCTGATCCCCGAACTGACGGTGGACGCTGCGCGCGGCCTGATCGCCGACGGCACCGCATCGGGCGGGATGATCCCCAAGATCGAAACCTGCCTGGATGCCGTCGCCGGGGGCGTGGACGCCGCCGTCATCCTGGACGGCCGTGTGCCCCACGCCATCCTGCTGGAGATCTTCACCGAAGGCGGGGCCGGCACCCTGATCGGGTCGAAGACCTGACGCCGGGCAGGCGGGGTGGGTGATGCCCACCCCGTAGGTCCCGGCGAAGGCGAAGCCCGAGGGGTGACATTTCTTCGCATCCCTGTCGGCCCTCGCTCCGCACGCACCGACCTATGGGAACACCTACACCCCGAACCACACCGCCCACAGGATCAAGGACACCGCCCCGAACAGGAAGGCGACCACATAGGTCGGGATCGGCACCGGCACCTTTTCCCCCGGGCGGGGCGGGGTGCCGGGGCGGGCGGGGCCGGCGGAAGGGGCGGCGGCGGGACGGGCGGCGGCTTTCGGCTTTTCCATCCGTTCGTTGCCGGCCACCACCTTCAGGTTCGGGCGCGGGCCCTTGCCGCCATAGGGGTCGTGCAGGTCGATCAGGCGCCAGTCGTAATCCGACAGGGCGTCCTCGCTCTTGAAATCCACCTGGATCAAGCGGACATAGCCGGTCCCGTGGCGGCCGATGGCATCCCGGAACTCTTCCCGGGCGGTGCCGGGATCATCCACCAGGGCCAGGGTCTCCCATTTGGAGCCTTTGGGCTTCTGGACCGCGTATTTGCGTGGCAAGGCGGACATCGGGTCCCCGTTCCCCCCTTATTCCCCGGTTTGCAGCAGGGCACCGCGGGTCCGGGCGTTCCGGAACGCGGCCAGGAAGTATAGGCCGCCCAGCGCGCCGTAGAGAAGGTTGAGCACAACCGACCAGCCGAGGTGGCCCCAGTTGAACACCCCGGTGAACAACACGCCGCGCATGCCTTCGAACACATGGGTGGTGGGCAGGGCCAGCGAAATCCAGGCAAGCCAGTCGGGCAGGCTGTCCACCGGGTAGTAGACGGCGCTGACCGGGGCCAACACGAACACCGCCATCCAGGCCAGCCCCTCCGCCCCCATGCCGTGGCGCAGGATCATGCCCGTGGTGAACAGTGCCACCGTCACTCCCGTCAGCATCAGCATGGCGAAGAACGCCACCAGCGGCAGGCCAAGGGAGAACAGGTTGAACCCGAACAGCGGAACCGCCAGGGCCACCGGCAAGGCCAGCCCGATCACCGCCCGCAGCACGCCCATCACCGTCAACGACACGACCCATTCCCAGGGGCGCAGGGGGCTGACGAACAGGTGGCCGAGATTGCGGCTCCACAGTTCCTCCAGGAAGCTGACGGTCATGGAGATCTTGGTGCGGACCAGCGTCTCCCACAGCAGCACCGCTCCCAGCAGCACGCCCGCCGCCTGGGCGATCCAGGTGGAATTGGTGGCCAGAAACTGGGACAGGATGCCCCAGACCAGGAGCTGGACCGTCGGCCAATAGGCCAGTTCCAGGATGCGCGGCCACGACGCCCGGATCAGGTACCAGTGCCGCAGGACCATGGCCCCCACCCGCCGGACGGAAGACGGCCGCCCCACCTCCCGCACCCACACCTCCTCCCCCGCCGCCGGGCCGGACAGGGACGCGGACGCAGGCTGCGGCGCGGACGGGGAACCGGGCGGGGCGATGTCCGGAATGACCGGATCGGCGGGCGGGTCGAGCGGCATGCCCGTCAGGTAAACCGGATCGCGCCCCAGGGCAAGTCACCTTCCGCGCCGCTCCCCCGGATCTGCGCCACCCGGAGCAAGGCCGCCGTCACTCATGCCGGAGGGAACGGGCCGGGGAGAGCGGGCCAGGGGGAGCCGAAAGAATCGGTGCATCCCCCTGGGGTCTTCACCCCCTTGCCCGGCTGTGCTTCAAATGTGCGGGCACAAACCGGAAGGCCCCCGCCATGTCCCGCCTTGATGAGAACCGCCCCTTCATCCCGGTCACCATCGCCGTGCTGACCGTGTCCGACACCCGCACCCCGGCCGATGACCGGTCGGGCGACACGCTGGTGGAGCGGCTGCTGGCCGACGGGCACCGGCTGGCGGAGCGGGCGATCGTGCCGGATGATGTGCGGGCCATCATCGACCGGCTGCGCGGCTGGATCGCCGATCCGGCGGTGGATGTGGTGATCGCCACCGGCGGCACCGGCCTGACCGGGCGGGATGTGACACCGGAAGCGTTCGACAGCCTGTATGAGAAGAAGATCGACGGATTCGGGGAGATGTTCCGCATGCTCTCCTACCAGAAGATCGGCACATCGGCCCTGCAGAGCCGGGCCACGGGCGGGCTGGCGGGCGGTACCTATCTGTTCGCCCTGCCCGGAAGCCCCAGCGCCTGCCGCGACGGCTGGGACCTGATCCTGAAATGGCAGCTCGACAACCGGCACCGGCCCTGCAACCTGGTGGAACTGATGCCGCGCCTGCGTGAACATGAGGGCCACGGCTAGGCCCCGCCGGAGCTAGTGCCAAGGCCAAGGCGGACAGGGCCAAGGCGGACAGGGTCAAAATGGTGTTATCCTGGGTGGCCTATGTCCCCGGGGATTGAAGGGCGTACGGAAAACGGGTAACGATTCGCGGCCCGGGGGTCACCCGGGGGGAGAGGGCATGGGCAGACGCAATCGACACCGGACGGCCATCGCGGCGCGCCACCCGGCGACCCGGCTGATACCGGACAGGGGGGAGGTCGCGGCCATGATGCCGGATACCGGGGACGCACCGCATACCCTGGCCGATCCGGTCGAGGCCGATCTGGACGATACCGACCTGGATCACGGCGCCGATCATGACGGGAACGGAACCGGTGATGGGGCCGGTGATGGGACCGGTGAAGGGGAGAGTGGCGCCGATGCCGAGTCCCCCTTCCCGCCCGCCGCCCTGTTCCCCGGCCTTCTGGCCCTGTCCGGCGGTGGCGACAGCCCGGAGGATGACCGGTTTGGGGAGCAGGCGGAGCCCCCGACCGTGATGGCGCCCGCCGTGGAACCGCCCTTGGCGGGGCGGGAGATGGCGGATATGGAATCAAACCCGGCGCCGGTGGCAAGCCTGCCGCGGCACCGGGGCGATCGGATCGAGCACAGGCACGATGAGCACGAGCAGGAGACGAGAGGCATGACGCGGACCTTCATCTCGATGGCCAAGACCGGTGGCCAGGGGAAAACCCTCGTGGCGCAGATGCTGGTTCTCCAGCATGAGCTGAGGGGCGTGCCGACCAAGCTCGCCGCCGCGGACAGCGACACCCTGAACCAGCGTTCCAAGTTCGGGCGCCTGTTCGCCAATGTGAAGGAACTGGGCATCGGGGAGGAACTGACGAAGATCAAGACCTCCACCGACCCCAACCTGGCGATCAAGTACTGGGATGAGTTCGGCCGCACCCTGCTGGACGGCGGCAACATCATCGACGTGGGCGCCAATGTGGCGGCCGAGCTGTTCAGCTGGGCCGAAGCGCGCAATGACGGCGCCCTGCTGCGCCGCCGCAACTCCGCCCCCATCGATCTGGTGGTGACCACCAAGGCGGAAGGCCAGGCGATCGAGGATGCCCGCGCCCTGATCCAGTACAGCTTCGACAAGAACGAGTGGCTGCCGCTGAGCCGCCGCTTCGTCATCCTGAATGAGGTGGCGGGAAGCTTTGCCCCCTATGAGAACGATCCCGCCTTCCGCCGCCTGCGCGCCTTCGGCGGCATGGGGGTCCAGGTGATCACGATGAAGCGCTGCGAGTCGGACATCTGGAACCTGCTGGAGAAGGAGATGATCTCCGTCCGCGACGCGCTGAAGCTGTCGGAAGTGGACCTGGAGAAGCGCTTCGGCATCGATGTCTGGACCGGCCATGGCGGCCTGACGGACCTGAAGGCCTGGGCGGAGGAGACGGTGCGGGCGTTCGAGGCGGCGGGCCTGGCCCCCGCCCGCCCGGCCATGGCTGCCGCCGGAGAACCGGTCGCCTGCTGATGAGGTGGGGCGGGCGGGCAGGCGGGCGGCGCCCTGACGCGGTGCCGCCGCCCATTCCGCCCCGCTCCCCCTTCCTTGTTTCGCCCTTTCGCCCGATCCTGACGGGAATCCGCCCTTGGTCCGGTTCGAGAATGTCGGTCTCCGCTACGGCAACGGGCCGGAGGTGCTGCGCGACATCAGTTTCGAACTGGCGCCCGGCTCCTTCCATTTCCTGACCGGGCCGACGGGGGCGGGCAAATCCTCCCTGCTGAAACTGCTGACCCTGTCGGAACGGCCCTCGCGGGGGATGGTCACCCTGTTCGGGGAGCCGCTGAGCAAGACCCCGCGGGCCAAGCTGGCGGAGATGCGTCGCCGCATT